>NZ_JBEOSI010000008.1:439561-465042 GCF_040302845.1 Streptomyces sp. NPDC096323 | reverse complement strand
CCCACCCGACAGAGTCCACCGCCGACAGGGGCTGCCCCCCCGGCTGCTCTTCCCCCCCGGGGGGGGGCGCCCGGTTCACCCCCCCCGCCGCCCCCGCGCCGTTTCCGGTCACCATTGACGCACGTACGGCGGGCTTATAACTTCACTATACGGATTGTTGATTCCGGGAAGCGGAAACAGCGAGAGCGTGGAGGGTGCGGAAATGGGTCAGCAGGAGAAGGTGGCGACGAGCCTCGCCGGTGCGGTCAGCGACGGGATCAGCGCCTCCCTCAAGGCGGTGGACGCCGAACTCGCCCGCCGTTACCCGGGCGACCCGGGGACGCGCCAGCCCATCCACACGGTCTACGTACCCGGGGACACCTTCACCGCAGGCACCCTCCGATCCTGGGGCGACCAGGCGCTGGCGGCGCTCGACGAGCACGCCCCCGACGCCGCTTCGCTCGCCGCGGTCCTCGGCATCCCGGACGAGCTCGCCGGACCCGTCCACGACCGCGTGCGCGCCAAGTTGAGCCGTGAGCCCGTCGAGGACCTGCGGATCGACTTCGAGGACGGCTACGGCCCCCGGTCCGACGCCGAGGAGGACGAGGCCGCGGCCCGCGCGGCCCGGCTGATCTCCGAGGCGTACGCGAACGGCACCGCCGCGCCGTACATGGGCATCCGGATGAAATGCATGGAAGCCGCCGTACGCGACCGGGGCATCCGCACCACGGACGTGTTCCTCACGGGCCTGATCGAAGCGGGCGGCCTTCCCGACGGGCTCGTGCTCACCCTGCCCAAGGTGACCTACCCCGAACAGGTCACCGCCTTCGTCCAGCTCCTCGAAGCCTTCGAGGAGGCGCACGCCCTGCCCTCCGGGCGGCTCGGCTTCGAGATCCAGATCGAGACGAGCCAGTCGATCCTCGCAGCCGACGGAACCGCCGCCGTCGCCCGCATGATCGACGCCGCGCAGGGCCGGGCGACGGGCCTGCACTACGGAACGTTCGACTACAGCGCCTGCGTCGGAGTCAGCGCCGCGTACCAGGCGAGCGACCACCCGGCGGCCGACCACGCGAAGGCCGTGATGCAGGTGGCCGCCGCCGGCACCGGCGTACGAGTCTCCGACGGCTCCACCAACATCCTGCCCGTGGGCCCGACCCCCCAGGTGCACAAGGCCTGGCGGCTCCACTACGGCCTCACCCGGCGCGCCCTGGCCCGCGCGTACTACCAGGGCTGGGACATGCACCCGGGCCACCTCCCGACCCGCTACGCGGCCGTCTACACCTTCTACCGCGAGGGCCTCGAGCAGGCCGCGGCCCGGCTCGCCGCCTACGTGGCGAAGTCGGGGGGCGACGTGATGGACGAACCCGCCACCGCCAAGGCGCTCAGCGGCTACCTGCTGCGGGGCATCGACTGCGGAGCCCTCGACACCGCGGAGGTGGCCCGGCTGACCGGGCTCACCCGCGCGGACCTGGACGCCTTCGCCTCACCGCGGCGTGGCGGACTGACCGTGACGACGCCGTAGTCCGCCGGCGCCCCGCCGCCCGGCTCAGGCCGGGCGCAGCTCGCCCGAACCGCGGGGGATCAGCCTCGTCGGGAGCTCGACGCGTGCCGGTGCGTGGTCGGCGCCGTCGAGCCGGCGGAAGAGGTGTTCGGCCGCGGTGCGGCCGACGGCCGCCGCGTCCTGGGAGATGACGGTGATGCCGAGCAGGTCCGCGAGCTCGATGTCGTCGAAGCCGACCAGGGCGGCCGGGCGTTCGCGGCCTGCCAGTACGCGTACGGCGGTCACCGTCACACGGTTGTTCCCCGCGAACAGTGCGGTGACCGGTTCGGGGCCGGAGAGCATGGTCTCGGCGGCCAGGCGGACCCGCTCGGGCTCCGTGGAGCCGAGCGAGACCCAGGAGTCCGCGACCGTTATCCCGGCGTCGGTCATGGCGGTGTGATACCCGCGCAGGCGCTCGGTGGCCGTGTGGATCCGCGGCTGGTCACCGATGAACCCGATCCGGCGGTGGCCGTGCGCGATCAGATGGGCGACGCCTTCGCGGGCGCCGCCGAAGCTGTCCGAGAGCACCATGTCGGCCTCGATCCGGCCGGCCGGACGGTCCACGAAGACCGTCGCTATGCCGGCCTTGATCTCCGGTTCGAGATAGCGGTGGTCGTCCCCGGCCGGGATCACGATGAGCCCGTCGACCCGCCGCGCGCACAACGCGAGCACCAGTTCCTGCTCGCGCGCCGGGTCCTCGGCGCTGGAGCCGTTGATGAGCAGGGCGCCGTGCGCGCGGGCCACCTCTTCCACGGCGCGGCTCAGCGGGCCGTAGAACGGGTCGGCGAGGTCCTCCAGGACCAGGCCGATCGACGCCGTGCGGCCCTTGCGCAGCACACGCGCGCTGTCGTTGCGGCGGAACCCCAGCGCGTCGATGGCTTCCTGGACCCGGCGTTCGGTGTCGGGTGTGACGCCCGGCTCGCTGTTGACGACGCGCGAGACCGTCTTGAGGCCCACTCCCGCACGGGCGGCCACGTCCTTCATGGTCGGCCGGTTGCCGTAACGGGGCTCGGGATGACGGGCGGTCTCGGCCACGGTGCGCTGTCCTGTCCTCGGGTACGGGCCGTCCGGAGCCGCCGCGGGGGGCACCGCGGAGGAGGCCGGAGGCTGTGGCGTCGAGCATAGGCCCTGGACAACGTTGTCAGCGGAATGGAGACTGAGCGGACCCCTGACCGAAGCCGCAGGTCCCGCCCCTCACCCCCGGAGTCCCCACCCATGCATACCGACCTCGTCGCCGCTCTCGACATCGGCGGCACCAAGATCGCCGGCGCGCTGGTGGACGGAGACGGCACGCTCCGCGTGCGGGCGCAGCGTCCGACCCCCGCCCGCGAGGACGGCGCGACGGTGATGACGGCGGTGGCCGACGTCCTGACGGAGCTGTCCGCGTCGCCGCTGTGGGCCGGGGCCACGGCCGTCGGCATCGGCAGCGCGGGCCCGGTGGACGCCGTCGCCGGAACCGTCAGCCCCGTGAACGTGCCCGGCTGGCGGGACTTCCCGCTGGTGGAGCGGGTGAGGGCGGCGACCGGCGGCCTCCCTGTCGAACTGGTCGGCGACGGCGTGGCGATCACGGCGGCCGAGCACTGGCTGGGTGCCGCCCGCGGCCACGACAACGCCCTGTGCATGGTCGTGTCCACCGGCGTCGGCGGGGGGCTCGTCCTCGGTGGTGTCCTCCACCCCGGCCCGAGCGGCAACGCGGGCCACATCGGGCACATCAGCGTCGACCTCGACGGCGACCCGTGCCCGTGCGGCGGGCGCGGCTGCGTCGAGCGCATCGCGAGCGGCCCCAACATCGCCCGCCGCGCGGCGGAAGGCGGCTGGCGCCCCGGGCCGGACGGCGACGCGACCGCGGCGGGGGTCGCGGCGGCGGCACGGGCGGGTGACCCGGTCGCCGTGGCCTCGTTCGAACGGGCCGCACAGGCCCTGGCCGCGGGCATCGCGGCGACGGCCACCCTGGTCGAGATCGACATCGCGGTGATCGGCGGGGGAGTGGCCGGCGCGGGCGAGGTGCTGTTCGCCCCGCTGCGCAGCGCGCTGCGGCGGTACGCGGCGCTGTCGTTCGTCCGGAAACTGACCGTGGCGCCTGCCGTCATGGGTAACGACGCCGGGCTGGTCGGCGCGGCGGCAGCGGCCTTCGCCGCACGGGCGGGTGCGGACGGGGCGGTCTCCGTCTGAAGCGTCGTGCTCAACAGGCCGCCCCGGCGGCGGGGCTTGGGCGGGCCGACGCGCCAGGCCGTTCTCAGGTGGCGAGGGGGACGGGATGCACCTCGTCGGCCCGGTGGCCGGCACGTGCGTGGATGCGCTGAACCGCTTCGGCCGAGGGCGCCTCGGAAAGGCAGTAGACGGTACCGGACGCCGGATCCGTCCATGCCTTCTCGAAGTGGACGCCTTCTTCCTTCTCGATCGCCAGGTCGGCCTGATGCGCCTGCATCAGCTGGTCGGACGTGATGTCCTTCATCCCGTGATGGACGTCCATGAACTGAACTGAGGCATGGTGACGCATCCCCTTCCGGCATAGAGGGGCGGCCGGACCAGAGCTGCCAAGTCGCCGGCGGCTCCGTGCCGCTACCTCCAGCCTGCTCCTGTGCGGGGGCGGGGGCGACTATTCGCAGGCGACACCGTCGCCGTCGCGGTCCAGGTGGGAGTCGTAGCCGGGGTCTCCCGTGCGAATGGGTGCGGCGCCGGCTGCCCGAACGGCAGAACAGTTGGCGTAGTACGTCGCCTCGTCGCCGCCACCGCCGTCGTCCGACCCGGAGCCGCCGGAGGTGCCGGAGTCGGGTGCGGCGGTGACCGTCACTGTCTTGGTGACGGCAGGCACCGGCTTCGCACGGGCCGTGACGGTCTCCGTGACCGCGGGCCGGGGTTCGGCCGACGCGGTCGCGGTCGCTGTGACGGTCACCGTGGGGGCCGGCGTCGCCGTGGCCGTGGCGGTCTTCTCGGTCGTGGCGCCGTCGTCCGCCGCGCCTATGCCGACGCCGATGAAGAACAGGACCGTCGCTGCGGGAATGATGATCCGTTTCCTGGTCCAGCCGGGTCGGCGCGCGGGTGGCGTCGGACTCGTATACGGGTCGGGGCCGACGGGCTGAGGCGGCTGTCCCCATGGCGGCTGGCTGGACGGCGGGTTGTGCGACATACGTCCCCCTGAAAGTGCGTGGAGAGGCGACGGTAGCGGCGCCGTCGGCAGCGCGGGAGGGCAATGTTCCGGTAGTGATGAAGTTGTGATCAAGGTGTGGAGGTGGAGTGGCCCTCTTGGGTGCGTCGCACCTTCCTGGCGGCGGCCGAACGGGACGTGCGCGCGTTCCGGCTTTCTTGCTGCGCCGGCACGGAGCTGCGATTCTGGCCGGTGCCTGGACAAGGGAAGAGGAGGCGGCGGCAGGAGGCCGAAAGACAGCGGCTCGCCGCTCGCACGGCGCCGGACGTGGGGAGGTGGGAAGTGATCTTCGAGACAGGGGACGAGGCGGAGCTTCACGCGCAACTGCGCAGCCTTCGGGAGACGCGAGTCGACGAGGCGACGATCCGGATCGACACGCTGTGCGGCCGCCTGGCGCATCCCACCACCTACCGGCTGAGCGGTTCGTCGCGGCCCGCTGAGAGGCCGTTCGTGGCACGGGCGGACGGCCTGTGGAAGGCAGGCCGTATGGCAACAGCCTCTGCCGTCAGGGCATCTGTACGGAGAACTCGTTGCCGTCGGGGTCGAGCATCGACACCCTGCTGCCTCCGACTCCGACTCCGGCTCCGACATCGCTTTCGCCGGCGTCGGCGCGCGTCGCGCCCAGCGAGGTCAGACGGTCGATCTCCGCTACCCCGTCGGCGCCGGCCGGGAGCGCCAGCTCGAGGTACAGCCTGTTCGTGCCCGCTTTCGGCGCCACCGGCGGGCCACCCCAGGTGATCTTCGTGCCGCCGTGCGGTGACTGGATCGCCGTCTCCTGGTCCTGGTCCCAGACCAGCGGCCACCGCAGGGCCCTGCTCCAGAAGTAGCCGACCTCCTGCGTTCCGTCGCAGGCCAGAGCTCCGATGAGTCCGGTGTGGGCGAGGAACTCGTTGCCGGGCTCGATCACGCAGAACTCGTTGCCGTCCGGATCGGCGAGCACCACGTGTCCGTCCTCCGGGAGTTGACCCACATCGATGTGTTTCCCGCCGATTTCCAGCGCCCGGGCCACCGTCTGCCGCTGATCCTCCAGAGAGGTGCTCGTCAGGTCGAAGTGCGCCCGGTTCCGGCCGGTCTTGGGCTCCCGGCCCGGCAGGAAGCGGATGCGGAACCCGTCCGGATCAGGGGGCAGCACCGCCACCTCGTCGTCCGGACCGGCGGCCAACTCCCAGCCCAGGAGCCCGGACCAGAACCGTGCCAGATCGGCCGGCCGATTCGCATGGAAGCAGATCGCAGAAAGTTGGCTGGTCATGTCTCGAGTGTCCTCGCGTCGAAGAGGCTGACGAGTGCCCCACCGGAGCGGCCCGGTTGGAGTCCAGGCCAGGTAACCACTCCCGGCTCATAGGCCCGGATGGCCGAGAATGTTCGGACAGTGCCGCCCACGGGTTCCGGGTGGCATCGGTCCCGGTCATCTGGTGATTGAACCGGTACGCAGCGGAAGGATCAAGGCCCGAACGCGCACGTGTGCCGCCGAACGAGTCACACGGGCCGCTCACCGAGGACGTTGTCAGTGGCGGGTGCGATCCTTCATGCATGGACGAGATCATGCGGCGGCGGGTGTACGGCGCCGATCACGACGACCCGGATCCGGGCCCGCAGCCTGGGCGGGTCTACAGGGAGCTGGTGGGCGGCCCGCTCGACGGGCTGCTGCTGGACGTGACCGGCTGGACGAAGGTGGCCCTGGCGGACGGATCCGCCCTGGTCACAGAGATCGGTGCCTACGGGGCAGGCGGCCGGGCCGAGTACGGGCCGCGGGCGGAAGACCCGAACAAGTGGGACTGGCGGGGCGACACGCCCTGACGTCGCCCCGAGGGCGGCGCGGACGGGAGCAGGGATCCTCCAGCCGGTCGGACTGACCGCGGCCCGGCGGTTCGTCCCGCGCCGCCGGACCGGGCCAGGCGGCTCGTCCCCGCCGCCGGACGTCAGCGGCCCCGGTCCGAGGACCGCTGCGGGAGGACGACCACGAGGAACGCGTCCTGCTCCAGATTCATCACGACCTCCGCCGCGACTCCCTCGCCGCGGCGGGCCGCCGCGAACTCCTCCGCGGGCCGACTGCCCCGCGGGCCTCCGGCGGGAAACCGCTCAAGTACGGTGCGACGCACGGTCCGCCCCCTGTCGTTCGTATCGCTGCCCGCTCCAACGACGTACCGCCGCCGCCGTTACGGCCGGACGCCTCCGGTGGCGGGTGCCGTTCCCGTACCGGAAGTCGCCGGCCGGCCACCGGGCACTGTTGCGTTCGCGCACCGCCATCGCCACAGTCGTGTTTTCACGGCAGGGTGTGGCGGGCAAGCCACAGGGGGCTACGGAAGAGGGGGAACCGTGATCGTCTGGATCAACGGTGCGTTCGGCGCGGGCAAGACCAGCGCCGCGCGTGAACTGATCGATCTGATCCCGAACAGCACCTTCTACGACCCGGAACTGACCGGCACGGGACTGGCGTCCCTGCTGCCGCAGAAGAAGTTCGCCGAGGTGACCGACTTCCAGGACCTGCCGATCTGGCGGCGTCTCGTGGTGGACACCGCGGCAGCGCTGCTCGCCGAAGTCGGCGGGATGCTGGTGGTGCCGATGACGCTGCTGCGACAGGAGTATCGCGACGAGATATTCGGAGGGCTCGCCTCCAAACGCATCATGGTCCGTCATGTACTGCTCTCACCCGAGGAAACGATCCTGCGCCAACGGATCGCCCACCGGGCCGAATACGCCGACGGCCCGGAGCCGGCCGACCGGACCGGGCAGTGGGCGTTCGACCGCATCGAGCCGTACCGCTCGGCGCTCGGCTGGATCAGCCGGGACGCCCACACGATCGACAACAGCGCACTCACGCCCCGCGAGACGGCCGAACTCATCGCCGAGGCCGTGCGCACCGGGGCGGCTCCGGCCTGCGAGATCGTCCAGACACCCGACCCCACGGCGGAGACCGTCGCGGCCGGCGTCCTGCTCTTCGACGAACACGACCGGGTACTGCTCGTCGATCCCACCTACAAGCCCGGCTGGGAGTTCCCCGGAGGCGTGGTCGAGCCGGGCGAAGCGCCGGCGCAGGCCGGAATCAGAGAGGTGGCCGAGGAAATAGGCATCCACCTCGAACGGGTGCCCCAACTGCTCGTCGTCGACTGGGAGGCGCCCCGGCCGCCCGGATACGGAGGGCTGCGGCTGCTCTTCGACGGCGGGACGCTGACCGGCGCGGACGCCGAGCAGCTGATGCTGCCCGGTTCGGAACTGCGCGGCTGGCGGTTCGTCACCGAGGAGGAGGCGGCCACCCTGCTGCCCCCCACCCGGTACGAACGGCTGCGCTGGGCGCTGCGCGCCCGCGAGCGCTCATCCGTGCTCAACCTGGAGGCCGGAGTCCCGGTCGGCTGAGGCACGCATGACCGCGACCGCGTCGCTGGTGAGGGGCTCACCGTGGCCGAAGCAGACCGTGGCCGCCTCCAGTGCGGCCAGCCGCCGGAACGAGGCCACGGCCTGCTCACGGTCGATGTTGAAGACGCCCAGCATTACGCCCCCCGCCTCCGCGACGCAGTCACCCGTGAACAGCACCCCGTGGCGGGGCAGATGGATACCGATGGCGCCCGGCGTGTGGCCGGGGGAGTGCACGACCCGTGCCCCGCCGCCGAACGGCAGCACCACACCGTCGGACAGTTCGGTGTCGACCCGGGTCGGCGGCGCCACGGGCACGGTCAGCCCGTGCTCGTACAACGGGCGCTCCCAGTCGAGCAGCACGGGATCGCCGATCTCCTCCTCGCCGCGGATCACCGGTGCGTCGAGCCGGTGAGCCAGGATCTCGGCGCCGTGCCGGTCGGCGAGCTCCTGGGCCGCGCCGTAGTGGTCGCGGTGGCCATGGGTGAGGACGATCCGGGCGATGCGGGCGGGGTCGTGACCGAGCCCGCGCACCGCATCCTCGATGGCGGGCGCCGCGTTCACGTCGCCCGCGTCGATCAGGGTCAGTTCCGTCCCGTCGCGCCAGAGATAGGCCTGGCCGATCCGGAAGCGGAACATGTGCAGCTGCGGAAGCACCTCGACGAGATCCATGCGGCAAACGTACGCAGCGGCGGGCGTCCGCCGCACGGATCTACGCTTCGGGCGAGCTTCGCTCAGCGCGTAGCGGCGCAGGCGATGCTCAGACGGCCTTCGAGGCGGCGTAGTTCCGCAGGAACAGCGCCTCGGCGACCGACAGCCGCTCCAGCTCCTGGGGGGACACGCTCTCGTTCACCGCGTGGATCTGCGCCTCCGGCTCGCTGAGCCCGATCAGCAGGATCTCCGCCTGCGGGTACAGCTCGGCGAGCGTGTTGCAGAGCGGGATCGAGCCGCCCATGCCCGAGGACTGCATCTCCTGGCCCGGGTACGCGATCCGCATCGCGTCCGCCATCGCGGTGTACGCCGGGCTCGTGATGTCCGCGCGGAACGGCTGTCCCTGACCGACCTGCTCCACCGTGACCCGCGCGCCCCACGGGGCATGCGCCTCCAGATGCGCGATCAGCAGCTTCGTCGCCACGGCCGCGTCCTCACCCGGCGGCACCCGCAGACTGATCTGCGCCCGCGCGCTCGCCTGCACCGAGGGCGTCGCGCCGACCACCGCGGGGCAGTCGATCCCGATGACCGTGACCGCGGGGCGTGCCCAGATCCGGTCCGCGACCGTGCCCGTGCTGATCAGCTCGACCCCGTCGAGGACCTTGGCGTCCTTGCGGAACTCCTCCTCCGGATACTGCAGGCCGTCCCACTTCGCGTCCGTCGTCAGGCCGTCCACGGTCGTCGTGCCGTCTTCGGCGCGCAGCGACGCGAGCAGCTGGATCATCGCGGCGAGCGCATCGGGAGCCGCGCCGCCGAACTGGCCGGAGTGCAGGTTCCCCTCGAGCGTGTCGAGCTGCACCCGGAGCATCGTCATTCCGCGCAGCGTCGAGGTCACGGTCGGCAGACCCACCCGGAAGTTCCCGGTGTCGCCGATCACGACGGTGTCGGCCGCCAGCAGCTCCGGATGGGCCTGTGCGTACTGCTCCAGGCCCCCGGTGCCCTGCTCCTCCGAGCCCTCCGCGATCACCTTCACCGAGACCGGAATCCCGCCGTTCGCCTTCAGGGCGCGCAGTGCGAGCAGGTGCATGATGAAGCCGCCCTTGCAGTCGGCCGCGCCCCGGCCGAACCAGCGCCCGTCCCGCTCCGTCAGTTCGAACGGCGGGGACAGCCAGGCGGACTCGTCGAGCGGCGGCTGCACGTCGTAGTGCGCGTAGAGCAGCACGGTGGGCGCACCCGCGGGGCCGGGCAGGAAGCCGTAGACGGACTGGGTGCCGTCGGGGGTGTCGAGCAGGGCGACATCCTGGAATTCCTCGGCGCGCAGCGCGTCGGCGACCCACGCGGCGGCCGCCTCGCACTCGCTCTTCGGGAACACCGCGGGGTCCGCCACCGACTGGAAGGCCACCAGCTCGGCCAGCTCCGCCTTGGCGCGGGGCATGAGCGAGGCGACGGTCTCGGAAATCGGACGGGCGGTCATGGGCACGCTCCTGGTAGGTGCGACGTTATGTGTACGTATCCGGGTACATGAACGCCAGGAGTGCGGCGTTGCGGGTACGACGGAGGTCCGGCCGATCCTCCCACAGCAGGTTTCGGCCGCGACGCGCCGTAGGATGCCGGGAGCAGCTTGGGCCACTGGTCGGATCGGGAGCAGAAGCACATCGTGAGCAGCGAGAACGCAGACGCCGGACATGAGCACGAAGACTCGTCCGTGTGGGACGTCGTCGTAGTCGGCGCAGGACCGGCGGGAGCCTCCGCGGCATACGCGGCGGCGGTCGCCGGCCGACGGGTACTGCTCCTGGAGAAGGCGGAACTGCCCCGTTACAAGACGTGCGGCGGCGGCATCATCGGGTTTTCGCGCGATTCTCTGCCGCCCGGTTTCGAACTGCCCCTGCGGGACCGGATCCACGCGGTCACATTCTCGCTGAACGGCAGACTGGCCCGCACCCGCCGTTCCCGGCGCATGCTCTTCGGCCTCATCAACCGCCCCGAATTCGACGCGGGGCTGGTCGAGGAGGCGCAGAAGGCCGGTGCCGAACTCCGCACCGGGGCGACGGTGTCCCGGGTGGAGCAGCACGGTGCCGCGGTGCCCGACCGGCGCACGGTCGCGGTCGTGCTGTCCGGAGGCGAGACGGTGCTGGCCCGTGCGGTCGTGGGCGCGGACGGCAGCGCCGGGCGCATAGGAGCACATGTCGGGGTGAAGCTCGATCAGGTGGATCTCGGTCTGGAGGCCGAGATCCCCGTGCCGGAGACGGTCGCCGAGGACTGGGCGGGCCGGGTGCTGATCGACTGGGGCCCGATGCCCGGCAGTTACGGCTGGGTGTTTCCGAAGGGCGACACGCTGACGGTCGGTGTCATCTCGGCGCGCGGCGACGGTGGCGGCACCAAGCGGTATCTGGAGGACTTCATCGCGCGGCTCGGCCTGGCCGGCTTCGAGCCGACGATCTCCTCCGGCCATCTGACGCGCTGCCGCAGCGACGACTCGCCGCTCTCGCGCGGCCGGGTGCTCGTCTGCGGGGACGCGGCCGGTCTGCTGGAGCCCTGGACCCGCGAGGGCATCTCGTTCGCGCTGCGATCGGGACGGCTCGCCGGTGAGTGGGCGGTACGGATGGCGGAGTCGCACGACGCGGTGGATGCCCGCCGCCAGGCGCTCAACTACGCGTTCGCCATCAAGGCCGGGCTCGGTGTCGAGATGAGCGTGGGACGGCGCATGCTGAAGCTCTTCGAGCGGCGCCCGGGTCTGCTGCACGCGGTGCTGACGGGCTTCCGTCCGGCGTGGAACGCGTTCGCGGGCATCACGCGCGGGACGACCTCGCTGGCCGAACTGGTCCGTTCGCACCCGCTGGCGCAGCGGGCACTGTCGGCGATGGACCGATAGGGACGACCGTCGCGCCAGGGCCCGGGCCGGACCGGGACGCAACCGCGATCAGCGGTCAGTTCTCGACGGTGATCCTGAACACCGGGTGGTCGGGGCAGGCGGCCAGCAGTTCGGCGTCCGTCGACTTGGCCGTGATGCCCTGGAAGTACTGGTTGACCTCCCAGCCCCAGCGCTCCAGGTAGGCGCGGATGACGAGCATCTTCTGCTCGTCGTCCGCGACCTCCACGGCGGTGAAGGCGCGCGTCCTGCGGCCCAGCCGCAGTTCGCCCCCGCCCGCGGCCCGCATGTTGCGCACCCACTGCGAGTGCCCGCGGGCGGAGACGAGGTACTGCACGCCCTCGTAGGCGTGGAGATTCACGGGGACGCGCTGCAACTGCCCGCTCTTGCGGCCCCGCACCGACAGTTCCTGCGAACCGAGCAGGCTGAATCCGTGCCGCGCCAGCCACCCGATGACGCTGTTCATCCGGACGGTGAACGGGCTGCCCTGAAGGTAGTACGGCTTCGCCTGCGACATGGGGACCCCCACAGTTTGGGAGAGCGGTGCTCTCGCTTGAGATCAGTGTGCAGGGATCGGTGCCCAAAAGCAAGAGCACTGCTCTCATTGTTGGGCGGTGCTCCCGCTCCGTGGCAGAATGGCACCCATGAGCGCTATCCGAGGAGCCAGGGAACGGGCCCGCATCGAGGTCACCGCCGCCATCAAGGACGAAGCGAGGAAGCAGCTCGCGGCCGAGGGAGCGTCGAAGCTCTCCCTGCGCGCCGTGGCACGCGAACTCGGCATGGTCTCCTCGGCGCTCTACCGCTACTTCCCCAGCCGCGACGAGCTGCTCACCGCCCTGATCATCGACGCGTACGACTCCGTCGGCGAAGCCGCCGAACGCGCGCACCGGACGGCCGTCGCGGAAGGCGCAGCCCCCGCTGTTCCCGCCGGCCACGCGCTGACCGAGGGCGCCGCACCCGCCCGCCCCGCCGCCTCGAAGGCCGCCGCAACCGTCCGCCCCGGCACCCATCTGGACCGCTGGGTCGCGGTCGCGTGTGCCGTACGGGACTGGGCCCTTGCCCACCCCCACGAGTACGCGCTCATCTACGGCTCGCCCGTGCCCGGCTACACCGCACCACAGGACACCATCGTCCCCGCGTCCCGGGTCGGCCTCGTCCTCATCGCCGTCCTCGAGGACGCGCACCGCGAGGAGGGGCTCGCGCTGCCGCCGCTCGCCGAGGAACTGCGTCCCGAGGCCGAACGGATCGCCGCGGATATCGCCCCCGGCCTGCCGCCCGCGGTGGCCGCGCCGCTGGTGGCCGCCTGGGCACAGCTCTTCGGGCTGCTGTCATTCGAGATCTTCGGCCAGTTCCACCGCGTCGTGGAGGCGCGTGAGGTCTTCTTCCGCCAGGCCGTGACGGAGCTGGCCCGCACCGTCGGCCTCCTCGGCGGGCGACGGTAGGGCGGGCGGGAGCACCGGCGAGCGCGCCGGCCCCGTTCGCCGTACTCCCGGGGGAGTACGGGTGATCACCACGCCGGGCGGACGCCGGAGCGCGGGTGTCCGGTCTAGCGTGGCCGGCATGGAAGAGCAGCGCGCACGGACAGGCGGCGGTCCCCCCGGTGAACAGGGCGGACCGTCGCGTCGGCCCCCTTGGGCGCGCGGACGCACGACCGGGCAAGAGGGCCCCGGCGGACGCACGACCGGCCACCGGGATCCGGGCGGACGCACGACCGGGCACCAGGGCCCGTGGGGGTTCTGGAACAACGGGGAGCCGCCGCGCTGGCTGACGGGAGCCTCGGGGCGGCCCGCCGGCCGCCTGCCCTGGGCGTCCACGATCCTGCTGGGTGTTTTCGTGATGGCCGGTTCGGCCTTCGCGGCCCGCGGGCAGCTGGACGAGAAGGCGCCGCTCGACCTCTTCGCCCGGCTGCTCCTCCTCGCCGCCGTCGCGGTCCTGCTGCTGCGCCACCGGCACCCGGTAGTGGCCGTCTTCGGGGCCTCGGCCGCGGCGACGGTGTATCTCGGAGCCGGCTACCCGTACGGCCCCGTCTTCCTGGCCGTCGCCGTGGGCTGTTTCAGCGCCGTCGTCGCCGGGCACCGGCGGGCCGCGTGGTCGGCGGTCGCCATGGTGTGGGCGGGGCATCTCCTGGTGGGGCACTGGCTCTACCGTTGGCTGCCCCCCGACGGCGACAGCGCGTCGCCCTGGGGGCAGGAAGTGGGCGTCGCCGCCTGGGTGGTGGCCATCATCGCGGCCGCCGAGTTCGTCCGCGTACGACGGGAGCAGTGGGCCGCTCAGCGGGCCGAGCGGGAACGTGCCGAGAAGCGGCGGGCCGACGAGGAACGCCTGCGGATGGCCCGGGAGCTCCACGACGTCCTCGCGCACAGTATCTCCGTCATCAACGTCCAGGCCGGTGTCGGCCTCGCCCTGCTCGACACCGACCCCGAGCAGGCCCGAACGGCGCTCACCACCATCAAGACCGCGAGCAAGGAGGCGCTCGGCGAGGTCCGGCAGGTCCTCGACACCCTCCGTACGCCCGGTGACGCGCCCAGGGCACCGGCGCCCGGACTCGACCGGCTCCCTGAACTGGTCGAA
This sequence comes from Streptomyces sp. NPDC096323, assembly GCF_040302845.1. Classification (NCBI taxonomy): domain Bacteria; kingdom Bacillati; phylum Actinomycetota; class Actinomycetes; order Kitasatosporales; family Streptomycetaceae; genus Streptomyces; species Streptomyces sp. NPDC096323. Next base: position 450,933 of record NZ_JBEOSI010000008.1, on the reverse strand, counting down.
CAGGCCGCGAGCACCGGACTGACCGTCACCGTCACGACGAACGGGGAGCGCGGGGCCGTGCCGCCCGGCGCGGACCTGGCCGCCTTCCGGATCGTCCAGGAGGCGCTGACCAATGTGGTGCGGCACTCCGGTTCCCGTACCGCAGCCATCAGGGTCGGCTACGAGCGGGACCGCATCACGCTCCGCATCGACGACGAGGGACCCGCCACCGGCACGGACGCCGGGGGCAGCGGCAACGGACTGGCCGGGATGCGGGAGCGGGCCGCGGCCCTCGGTGGCACGATCGAGGCGGGCACCCGCCCCGACGGGGGCTTCCGGGTGCGGGCCGAACTCCCGCTGCCGGCCGGCGGGGCGGCGCACCGGAAGGAGACACCGTGATTCGCGTACTGCTCGCCGATGACCAGCTGCTGGTCCGGGCGGGATTCCGGGCCCTGCTGGACGCCCAGCCGGACATCGAGGTGGCGGGCGAGGCCGCCGACGGCGAGGAGGCCGTCCGTCTGGTGCGTGAACTGAGGCCGGACGCCGTGCTGATGGACATCAGGATGCCGCGCCTAGACGGTCTGGCCGCGACCCGCGCCATCACCGGGGACCCCGCGTTCGACGCCGTGAAGGTGGTCATGCTCACCACCTTCGAACTCGACGAGTACGTCTTCGAGGCGATCCGCTCCGGAGCCTCCGGTTTCCTGGTCAAGGACACAGAGCCGGAGGAACTGCTGCGGGCCGTACGGGCGGTGGTGGCAGGGGACGCCCTGCTGTCGCCGGGTGTCACCCGCCGCCTGATCGCCGAGTTCGCGGCCCGTTCCAAGGAGCCCGCCGCGGCGACCGCGCTGACCCGGCTGACGGATCGGGAGAGGGAGGTGATGGCGCTGGTCGGCATCGGCCTCTCCAACGAGGAGATCGCCCGCCGTCTCGTCGTCAGCCCGCTCACCGCCAAGACGCATGTCAGCCGGACCATGGTGAAGCTCGGCGCCCGCGACCGGGCCCAACTGGTCGTACTGGCCTACGAGTCGGGGCTGGTTCGCCCGGGCTGGCTGGGCTGATCCGGCAGCACGGGGCGGCGCCCGTCCACCTCGCGCTCCACGTCCCGGCGGCCGAACCGCCACAGCACGTCGACGACGCGGCCGAGGAAGACCAGCACGGCCACCACGGCCGCGGTCATGAGCAGTCCGCGGCCCACCCCGCCGCCCGAAGCCAGCAGGTAGGCGGGGGCGCAGACCAGGGCGAACGCGGCCCCGGCGAGCAGGGCTCCGGTCAGCATGGCGAAGCCGATCTCGACGGTCACCGCGTCACGGTCGGCCTGGTTTCGCTGCTCCATGTCCGAAGTGTCACAGGTGCCCGGGCGGGCGGACAAGCCGCCCGCCGGCTCAGGACCAGGTGATCGAGGAGTTCTCGCGCCACAACCGGGCGAGACCCGGGTCGCCGGTCACGGTGAGAGCCGTGAGCGGCAACCGGTTCCAGAGCGTGAGGTAGAGGTCCTGAGCGGTGGCGCTCAGCTCGCAGTCCACGGGCGGCAGCTCGGCCGGACCGTCCTCGCGCACGGCTGCCGGCGGCTCGGTGGAGAGCCGTACGGTCCACACCGTGCCCGTGTCCGTCGCCCGTACCCGCAGTACACGCGGTGTGTCGGTGCGCACCCTGCTCTTCGGGCGGGCGTGCATACCGCGCAGCAACTCGTCGATGCCGTCCACCGCGTGGGCGGACGCCACGGGGGAGAGGGGGCCGCCGCGTGCGGACTCCGCGTCCACCCGGTGGATCGTCGTCTCGTGCGCCTGCCGCCTCGCCCAGAACGCCAGGGGGGACGGCGCCGCGAGAAAGGCCCAGCACTCCAGGTCCTCCGGCGCCCGCTCCAGCGCCTCCACCAGCAGCCGGTGCCCTGTACGGAACCGGTCGAGGAGGGCGGCTCCGTCCAGGTCGGGCTCGCCGGCGTCGGGGACGTACGCGGTGTGGCCCTCGGTCACGAAGGCGGCCGCCCAGGTGTGCACCATCGCGGTGTGCCTGAGCAGGTCCCGCACCTGCCAGCCGGGGCAGGTCGGCACTGATGCGCCGGTGCCCGCCGCCTCGGCCGCGTCCGCCAGCAACCGGCCCTCGGCGGCCAGGGATTGTATGTGCTCCGTGATCTTCATGGCAGGGATTGTGTCAGGGAGCGGCAGGGATTGTGTCAGGGAGCGGCAGGGACCGCGCCAGGCCCTCCTGCGTCGGGTTCACTCATGGGCAGCCGCATGGCGTGCCCCGTATCCCAGTGCCGCCGCGGCCAGAGCCAGCAGCGCCACCGTGGTCAGCGCCACGGGCAGGGAGAACCAGTCGGCCAGGAAGCCGATCGCGGGCGGGCCGAGCAGCATGCCGCCGTAACCGAGCGTCGAGGCCGCGGCCACCCCGCCCGGGCCGGCCAGTTCGCCGGCCCTGCCGACCGCCACCGGGAAGATGTTCGCCAGGCCGAGTCCGGTGACGGCGAATCCGAGAAGGGCGAGCCAGGTGGTCGGGGCGAGTGAGCCGAGCAGCATCCCGGCCGCCGCGGTGCCGCCGCCCGCGACCAGGGTGCGGGTCTGCCCGAGCCGTTCGAGCAGTGCCGTGCCGGTGAGCCGGCCCGCCGTCATGGCGAGCGCGAAGAGCGAGTAGCCGGCCGCCGCCACCCCGGGATGGGCGTGCAGGTCCTGTTCCAGGTGCAGGGCGCCCCAGTCGGCCAGCGCGCCCTCGCCGTACGCGGTGCAGAGCGCGATCACGCCGAACAGGAGCACTACCCGGCGTGTGCGGCCGGTCGGACGGTGGCCGGCCTCCTCGCCGTCGGCCTCCGTGGGGGCGGGCTTCTGCGAGGGGTGGCGCAGCAGGACCGGGCCCCAGTACGCGGTGACGAGCAGACCGATTCCGGTGAGGCAGAGCAGGTGCGCGGAGGGCGAGAGGCCTGCGGCGACCAGACCGCCCAGTCCGGCTCCCAGCATGCCGCCGAGGCTGAACGCCGCGTGGAAGCTGGGCATCACGGGACGCCGCAGTGCGGTGACCAGGTCCACGGCCGCGCTGTTCATCGCCACGTTCGCGCCGCCGTAAGCCGCGCCGAACACCAGCAGGACGAGTCCGAGCGAGAGTGCGGAATGTGTCTGGGCGGGCAGGGCGATGCTGAGCGGCAGCAGGACGCCGCAGACCACGGTCACCGGATGGCTGCCGAAACGGCGGCAGAGCCGGCCGGTGAGCATCATGGTGATCACGGCGCCGGCGGATACGCCGAGAAGTGCGAGGCCGAGGGTGGAGGCCGAGGCGCCGGTCTGCTGCTTGATGGCCGGGATGCGGACCACCCAGCCGGCGAAGAGGAACCCGTCAAGGGCGAAGAACACGGTCAGCGCGGTACGGAGGCGTGTCGACGAGGGTGGGGCGGTGTTGCCGCCCGGTCCCCCCGGCAGTGCCGTCCGCAGTTTGTTTAGTTGCGGCACAAACTCAGCATAGGGGCCCGCGCACGACGGGCGCAAGACGGCCGCCCGACGGACCCGAACGGCGGCTTCCGGGCGGCGGTTCCATGCCCCGGAGCAGGGCGGTGCGGGGCGGCGGCCGGGCGGCGCGGCGTCCGCACCACCTCCGGATCATGGGAGACTCGCCCCCATGAACGGCAAGGGGACCACCACCCGGACGAAGTTGGAGAGGGGCCGCAGCGCGCTCGGACCCGCGCTGGAACTGGTCCACACCGGACGCGCGCCCACCCGCGCCGTCCTCACCTCCGAGCTGGGCGTCACCCGTGCCACCGCCGGAGCGGTCGCCGCGGAGCTCGAAGCGCTCGGCCTGATCCAGGTCGATTCCAGCCCCGGCTCGGCTGCCGGCTCGCAGGGCCGGCCCTCGCACCGGCTGGCCGTGCGCGAGGCCGGACCGGTGGCCCTGGCCGCCCAGGTGCACTCGGACGGATTCAGGGCCGCGCTGGTCGGGCTCGGCGGGCGGCTCGTCGCGACCGCCCCCGGCTGCGTCACCATCACGGCCGATCCCGCGCAGGTCATCGGTGAAGTGGTGGACCACTGCGCACGGTTGCTGCGTGACAGCGGTCTGCGCTGCGTGGGGGCGGGCCTCGCGGTGCCGTCCGCCGTCGCCGAGCCGGAGGGCACGGCCCTCAATCCGCTCCACATCGCCTGGCCCGCCGGCGCACCGGTCCGCGAGATCTTCGCCACCTGCGTCCGCGAAGCAGGCATCACCGGACCGGCGTTCACCGGTAACGATGTCAACCTCGCCGCGCTCGCCGAGCACCGGCACGGAGCCGGGCGCGGGGCTCAGCACCTGCTGTGCGTCGCCACCGGCCACCGCGGTGTCGGCGGTGCGCTCGTCCTGGACGGCCGTCTGCACAGCGGGAGTTCGGGGCTCGCCCTGGAGGTCGGCCATCTCACCGTCAACGCCGAGGGACGCCCCTGCCACTGCGGAGGCCGCGGCTGCCTCGACGTCGAGACCGACCCGCTGGCCTTCCTCACCGCGGCCGGACGTGCCCCCGGCCCCGAGGAGTCGCTGCTCAAACAGTCCGGTGACCTGCTGCGCAACGAGTACGACGACGCGGCGGTGCGCAATGCCGCGGAGGAACTGATCGACCGGCTGGGCCTCGGGCTCGCCGGACTCGTCAACATCCTCAACCCGGACCGCATCATCCTCGGCGGGCTGCACCGCGCCCTTCTGGACGCCGACCCGGAACGGCTGCGCGCGGTGGTCGCGGACCGCAGCCTGTGGGGACGCAGCGGCAGTGTGCCGATCCTGCCCTGCACCCTCGACCACAACAGCCTGGTCGGCGCGGCGGAGCTGGCCTGGCAGCCGGTGCTGGACGACCCGCTCGGCGCGCTCGCCTGAGCACGGGGCGGCCGGCTGCCGCCGCTGCGGAGCCGGCCCTGCGGAGGCCTGGGCCGGCTCCGGCCCTCAGCAGAACTGCGCCGGAGCCCGCGCTCAGGGGAACTGCGCCGGAGCCCGCGCTCAGGAGAACCGCTCCGGAGCCTCGAACGCGAACGCCCGCGCCGGGTTGGCGATCAGCATCGCGTCCACGGCCCCCGCTCCCAGCACCTCGGTCAGCCGCGGGCGCAGCCGGTGCAGCAGGTGCGGCATGCCCGGAGTCTCCGGCACGGTGGTGTCGCCGCCCAGCAGCAACTGCCCGCCGAACCCGGCCCCGACGAGTGCCGCGAGCTCCTCGGGCAGCCGCCAGTCCGTCGCATGATGGGCCCGCGAGGGACCGTCGAACGCGAGGAACGCCCCGGCCCGCGCCACGTCCCGTTGCGCCGCTCCGTCAGGCGACCGGCCGAGATGCCCGAGGATCACGCGGTGCGGCGGAACGCCCAGCGTGCCGCACAGCAGGTCGAGTACGTCCTGCGCGGCCGTGCCGAGCTCCAGGTGGACGGCGATCGGCGCCCCCGTGCGGTGATGCGCCTCGGCGGCCGCCGTCATCGTGAGCCGGGCGTGGGCGTCGACCGTGTGGAAGGCGCCGGCGACCTTGATCAGGCCCGCCCGCACCGGCGTCGAGCCGATCCCGACGGTCAGCTCCGCGACGAACAGCGAGGCGAGACGGTCCCGGATCCGGTCGAGCAGGGCGGCCGGGTAGTGGACGGCCTGGTGCAGACCCGTCGCCGCGACCACATGCGTACCCGTCGCGCGGGACAGCTCCGCCAGCGTGCCGGCCCGGCGCCCCATGCCGTACGGGGTCCACTGGACGACGGACCGCCCGCCGAACCCGCCGAAGGCCCGCAGCCGTTCGGCGGCCGCCGCCGGGTCGTCGAGCTCCTGGCCCGGCAGCACGGGACTGCGCAGGAAGAGGTGGTCGTGCGCGTCGCACACCCCCAGCTCCTCCGCGGGGATGTCGCCGAGCACGGTACGCACCGCGGTCACCACTGGCGCCCCGTCCCGAGCTGGTCGCGCTCCGGCCGGCTGAGATGAAGCACCTCGTAGCGGTCGCCCGCCTCCTGCGGTGCGGCGTGGTCCCAGAGCGTGAAGTGGAGCAGTTCCCAGTGGCGGGGATCGGCGGCCAGCGCCGTGGCGACCGCGCCGGGGGCCTTCGCGAGCCGCCGGCTCTCCTCCAGCGCGGCGTCGACCACGTCCGCGGGGGCGGCCGACGGCGGCATCGGCGAGCGCAGGCGGGTGGCCGACCGGGGGAGTGCGGCTGACGCCGGACCCTCCTCGTACGACAGGCCGGTCCAGTGCTGCACCTCGGGGCGCCCGAAGTCCCGCACGATGCCCTGGAATCCGGGTCCCCAGAGGAAGGTGTTCATGGCCTCGGGCGCGGTCCAGAGGTAGAGCGGCGCGTACTGGTTGACCGGGGAGTCCTCGCCGCACTCCCGCATCAGGTACGCCTTGATGCCCAGCCCCGGGAAGGCGTCCATGAGGTGGCCCCTCGTCGCCACCCGGTCGCGGATGACGCCCATGTCGTAATCGGCGGGCAGGGTGATCTCGTACTGCATCGCGAGCATCGCGCGCTCCTCAGGCCGTCGGGTACTCGGGGACGCGGGCCTCGTTGTGCCAGTGGATGGTGCTGCCGTCGTCGGCCGCCTCGACAAGGGCGAGATGGGTCATGAAGGTGCGCGGGGCGGCGCCGTGCCAGTGCCACTCGTCCGGCTCGATCCAGACCGTGTCACCCGCCCGGATCGCCTCCACCGCTCCGCCCCGGCGCTGCACCAGGCCCTCGCCCTCGGTGACGTGGAGGACCTGGCCGTGCGGGTGGGTGTGCCATCCGGTGTGTCCGCCCGGTGCGAAGTGCACGCTGAACAGCCGCAGCCTGGACGGTGATCCGGGTGCCGCGACCTCGTCGATCCAGACGGTGCCGTTGAAGTGCTCGGCCGGTCCGGGCTGTGTACCGGGCCGGTTCCTGGTGATGCGCATGCGCGAGGTGCTCCTCGGAGTGGATGGCGTACGAGAGTGGGTCAGGCGGTGTCCGTACGCGGGGCGAGCAGCGCCAGCAGTCCGCGGACGGCCGCGTCGAAGGCGTCCGTCGAGCCCGAGGCGCGGGCCAGCACATAGCCGCCCTGTACCGTCGCGACGACGGACGCCGCGATGTCCCCGGGGACCAGCGGACGGGCGAACTCGCCGCGGTCCAGGCCCTCCTGGACGATCGAGGCGAGCCGGCCGCGGAGCCAGGCGATCGTCTCGTCGACGGGCGCGCGCAGTTCCTCGCTCGCGATGACCTCCGGGTCCATCGTCAGCCGCCCCACCGGGCAGCCTCGCAGGACGTCGCGCTCACGCAGCAGATAGCCCGCGATGCGCTCGTACGCCGACCCCGGCGCGTCCAGGACCTGGCCCGCGGCCCCGCGCAGCTCCTCGGCCGTGCGCCGGATGGCCGCCAGTGCCAGATCGGGCTTCCCGGCGAAGTGGTGGTACATGCTGCCCTGGCCGGCACCGGCCTGCTGCTGGATGGCCTTGGGGCTGGTGCCCACATAGCCGCGCTCCCACAGCAGTTCCCGGGTGGCTTCGATCAGACGGTCGGACGTGGTCATGCATCCACTGTACATACCAGTAGGTACAGAATCCAGATGCGGCCACCCGCTGCCGGGAGCAGCCGCGGGACCGCCGTCTACTCCCGGCGGGGTACGCGCACGGCCGCTGGCCGTACGACGACGCGGACCCCCTGCGGAGACAGGCTCGGTGGTGACGGAAAAAGCGTGCAACCGCACCGTGAACCGAGGAGCTGACCAAGATGAACACCCTGGCCTTCGACGGCGGACCCGGACCGTGGGTCCTCCTCTTCCCGCTCGTCTGGGCGGCCGTCGTCCTCACCGTCGTCACCGTCCTGCGGCGCACCGTGTGGCGGGGCCGGCGAGGCCCCTGGCAGGTCCGCGCCGAACGCAACGGACCCGCCGAACCCTCACCGATCACCCTGCTCGGGCGGCGCTTCGCCGCCGGGGAGATCGACGAGGACGAGTACTGGCGCCGCCTCTCCGTCCTCGACGAGCAGTTCGGCACCCATGGCACGGGCGGTGCGGCATGACCACCACCGCTCCCGCCACCACGACCGCCGCCCGCGTCGTCGACGCGGTGAAGGTCTACGGCACGGGCGACACCGAGGTCAGGGCCCTGGACGGGGTGAGCGTGGGCTTCCCGGCCGGCCGCTTCACCGCGATCATGGGGCCCTCGGGCTCCGGCAAGTCCACGCTGATGCACTGCGCCGCCGGACTCGACACCCTCACCTCCGGCACGGCCTTCATCGGCGACACCGAACTCGGCGCCCTCGACGACCGCAGGCTCACCCTGCTGCGCCGGCGCCGCATCGGGTTCGTCTTCCAGGCCTTCAACCTGCTGCCGACGCTCACCGTCGCCGAGAACATCACCCTCCCGCTGGACCTGGCCGGGGAGCGCCCCGACCGGGCGCGGCTGGACGCGCTCATCGACACCGTCGGACTGCGCGACCGGCTGCACCACCGGCCGAGCGAACTCTCCGGCGGACAGCAGCAGCGCGTCGCCGTCGCCCGGGCCTTCGCGGGCGATCCCGACGTCGTCTTCGCCGACGAACCCACCGGCAACCTCGACTCGCGCGCCGGCCAGGAAGTGCTCCGGCTGCTCGGCCGCACCGTCCGGCAGACCGGCCGCACCGTCGTCATGGTCACCCATGACCCGGTCGCCGCCGCGCACGCCGACGAAGTGGTCTTCCTCGCCGACGGCAGGCTCGTCGACCGGATGCCGGATCCCACCGCAGAGCGCGTACTGGACCGCCTCAAGGCGTTCGACCCCGCACCGAGCACCCAGGGGACACCATGACCAGCACCCGCGCCTCCGTGCGCATCGGCCTCTCCTCGCTCCGCACCCACCGGCGGCGCTTCGTCGGCACACTGACCGCCGTCCTGCTCGGCGTCGCCTTCCTCGCCGGCACGCTCGTCATGGGTGACACCCTGCGCGGAAGCTTCGACACCATGTTCGGCAACGCGGCGAGCGGCACCGACGCCGTCGTCCGCAGCACCAACGTCGTCACCGTGTCCGGCGAGCCGGAAGGCACCCGGCAGCCCGTGAGCGCCGGCGTCGCGCAGCGCATCCGGCAACTGCCCCAGGTCGCCGCGGCCGCCCCCGACATCCAGGGCGCCGGCCAGCTGCTCGGCACCGACGGCGAACCCATCGGCGGCCAGGGGCCGCCCACCCTCGCCGGCAACTGGCTCGACGACCCGGAGCTCAACCCGTACCGGCTGGCCGAGGGGCACGCCCCCTCCGCCCCCGGCGAAGTCGTCGTCAACCGCGGCACCGCCGACAAGGGCGGACTGGAGATCGGCGACACGACCGTCCTGCGGACCCCCGACCCGGTCCGCGTCACCGTCGTCGGCCTGGCCACCTTCGGCGGCGAGGACGGCATGGCGCAGGTGACGTACACCGGGATGACGCTCGCCGACGCCGAGCAGCACCTCACGCCGAAGCCCGGCCAGGCGTCGAGCATCCAGGTCCGGGCCGGCCCCGGCACCAGCCAGCACGAACTTGTCGACGCCCTGCGGCCCGTGCTGCCCCCGGACACCGAGGCCATCACCGGGCAGGCGTCGGCCGCCGAGGACCAAGACATGATCTCCGGCGCCTTCCTCGGCCTGTTCACCACGCTGCTGCTCGTGTTCTCCGGCATCGTGCTGCTGGTCGCGACCTTCTCGATCCACAACACCTTCGCCATCGTCGTCGCCCAGCGCACCCGGGAGAACGCCCTGCTCCGCGCGCTCGGCGCGTCCCGCAGGCAGATCCTCGGATCGACCCTCACCGAGGCGGCCGTCGTCGGCGTGCTCGCCTCCGCGGCCGGTCTGGGCGCCGGCTTGGGGATCGCCGCCGGACTCCAGGCGCTCTTCCCCGCGATCGGATTCCCGTTCCCCGACGGCCCTCTCGTCATCAGCGGTGTCTCGATGCTGCTGCCGCTCGCCGTCGGTGTCGTCGTCTGCGTCGGCTCCGCCCTCGTCCCCGCCGTCCACGCCGGACGCACCGCACCCCTCGCCGCCCTGCGCGAGACCGCCGTCGACGACTCGGCAGCCTCCCGGACCCGTGCCGCCACCGGCCTCGTGCTGCTGCTCGGCGCGGTCGGGGTCATCCTGACCGGTGTCCTGGCCGACCCGTCCGTCTGGCTGTCGGCCGTCGGCGCGGTGCTGGCGCTCGCCGCCTTCGTCGTACTCGGCCCGGTCGCCTCCTCGTATGCGGTACGGGTGCTCGGGGCGCCGCTCGGCCGGCTGCGCGGTGCCACCGGGCACCTCGCCCGGCGCAACGCGCTGCGCAGCCCGAAGCGGACCGCGTCGACCGCGACCGCTCTGATGATCGGTGTCGCGGTGGTCTCGCTCTTCACGGTGTTCGGCGCCTCGCTGAAGGCCACGATGGACCAGACCGTCGACCGTTCGTTCGCCGGTGACGTGGCCATCAGCGCACCCGCCTTCGGCGCCGGCGGCAGCGGGCTCAGCCCCCGCCTCGGCCCGGCCGTCGGCCGACTGCCCGACGTGGCCGCCGCCGTCGGCCTCGGCAAGGGCGTCGCGGAGGTCAACGGCTCCGGGCGCGCGCTCACCGTCACCGACCCGGCGGCGCTCTCCGCGGTCCTCGACCTCGGCAAGGTCGACGGGTCCATGAAGGCACTGGGTACGAACGGCATCGCCGTCTCCGACACGGAGGCGGGCAAGCGTGGACTGCACACCGGCTCCACCGCACGGCTCACCTTCACCGACGGCAAGGAGCGGACCTTCACCGTCCGGGCCGTGTACGGACAGCCGGAACTGGCGGGCGACTACGTCATCACCCGGCAGGCCTGGGCCCCGCACCGCGGCCAGGACTCCGACGCGCTGGTCGCCGTCTCCTTCAAGGACGGGGTGTCCACCGCTGACGGCAAGGCCGCGGTCGAGAAGGCCGCCGCCGCGTACGGGAACCCGGACGTGCAGACCCGCGGCGAGTACGCGCAGTCCTCGGCCGGCGGCATCGACATGATGCTCACGCTGGTCTACGCGCTGCTGGCCCTGGCGGTCCTGATCGCCCTGCTCGGCATCGCGAACACCCTCACCCTGGCCGTCCACGAACGCACCCGGGAACTGGGCCTGTTGCGGGCCGTCGGGCAGACCAGGAAGCAGCTGCGGGCCATGGTCCGCTGGGAGTCCGTCCTGGTCGCCGCGTTCGGCACGGCCGGCGGCCTCCTGCTGGGCGGCTTCCTCGGCTGGGTCCTGGTCAAGGCGTCCGAGGGGGCGGGCGACACCGTGTTCGCCTTCGCCCTTCCGCCCGCCCGGCTGCTCGTGGTCGCCCTCGTGGGCATCGCGGCGGGGGCGCTGGCAGGCTGGCGGCCGGCCCGGCGCGCGGCGCGGCTGGACGTGCTCCGCGCCATCGCCACCGAATAGCGACACAAAAGGAGTGGGGGGGGGGGGGGCCCGGGGGGGGGGGGGGGGGGGGGGGGGGGGGTCTGTGTTCGTGTATGTGGACACGAACTAGGCTATGGGTGTGGGGGAGCGGCGGGGACGGGCGCG
>NZ_JBEOSI010000008.1:84563-439551 GCF_040302845.1 Streptomyces sp. NPDC096323 | reverse complement strand
GCCGGCCGCCCCGGCCCCCGCCGCCCCCCCCCCGCCCCGCCCGCCCCCCCCCCCCCACCCCCACCCACCCCCCCCCCGCCCCGGCCCCCCCCCCCCCCGCCCCCCCCCCCCCCACTCCTGCTGCGGGTTCCCCTTCGTGAGCGGGCGCCCCACTCCTGCTGTGGGTGCCCCGTCGCGTGGGGGCGCCCCGCTGCGCCGCGTCAGCCGACGACCACCGACCGTGCCACCGACGGTGACACGCCTTCCGGCGCCATGAGCCCGCTGGATTCGAACGGACCGTCGGTCGTCGCCCCGTACAGCGCGTGCGGGGGCTGCGTGGCGAACAGGGACGGGGTGGGAAGGGTGAACCAGACCACCTTCCCCGCGCCGCCCCGGGGGCGTACCCCCCAGCTCTCACTGACCGCGGCGATCAGTGCGAGACCGCGCCCCGACGTACTGGAGTCGCCGGCCTGGCGCACGGTCGGCAGCCGGGGGTCGTGGTCATGGACGGACACCGTGAGCCGGTCGAGCAGCAACTCGACCTCGACGGTGCATGATTTGTCCGGCTGTGCATGCCGGTGGACATTGGTCAGCAGTTCTGTGACGCCGAGCGCTGCCTGGTCGACCAGAGGATCGAGATGCCAGTAGCGCAACTGCGCCGAGATGATTCTGCGGACCTGACCGATCCGCGACGGCAGGGCCTGGAGCTCCACCGTGCAGTGCCTGCTTGGCTCGCTGATCACGGCTGCGACTCCCCGAAGTAGGTCCGGAAGAAGACGAAGGAACGGATCCAGCAGATGGCTGGCTGCTGATTCCGGGCCGGCGGCCTGGATCGCGTTGTCACCGCCGGTGAACCATGAGTGACGCGTCTCCAATGTCACCCCGCGACCACGGGTCCGCAACTCGCGGTGTCCCCGCGGCCCCGCTCCGTCAGCGCCCCGCCCACCCTGGTGCCCCGCTCCGTCAGCTCCGCCGCCTGCCCGGTGCACCGGAGTGTCAGTCCCGCCGCCCGCCCGCCCGGTGCACCGCTTCGAGGAAGCGCCGGGCAGGGGCCGCGTCATCGGGCTTGCCGCGCTGCCGCGGCATCGTCAGCCGGTAACGCGTCCCGTTGACCCGCGCCACCGTGGCGTCCGCGCCCGCGAACCACGGTCTGCCCGCGCTCACCGTCCCCACCGGCGCACTGTCGATCTCCCGGCCGTAGCTGGTGAGCAGGGCCACCCGGCCGTCCTTGACGGTGACCTGCCCGGCCCGGGTGAGCGAACGCGCCCACCGGTCGATCCGTACACCCGTCTCGCTGAACTCCGCTTCGTGCACGGCCCCTTCGCCCCCTTCATCACGCCCCTGAGAGGAAGTGTGCACACCCGGGGCCGTGTGCACCAGGGCGGAAATGGGACGCGAGGCGCCATTTCCGACGCGATGGAGCACCGGAACCCGCCCGTGACGCCAAGGCAGTGCTATGGCGCATCAAAGTGAAGGCTTGTGCAGGCAGGGGGCATATCGTGGGCCCGCCGAGACCGGTCGTACGAGGGGAAGCGCACTGATGGGCACGAGTGAGCACAAGCACGACGGCGGCGCTGTGGCGACCGTCGACATCGACCGCACCGACCTGGCGTACCGCGCCTGGCTCAAGGAGGCCGTCCGCAAGGTCCAGGCCGACGCCAACCGCTCCGCCGACACCCATCTGCTGCGCTTCCCCCTCCCCGAGAGCTGGGGCATCGACCTCTACCTCAAGGACGAGTCGACCCACCCCACCGGCAGCCTCAAGCACCGGCTGGCGCGGTCGCTGTTCCTGTACGGGCTCTGCAACGGCTGGATCCGTCCGGGCAAGCCCGTGATCGAGGCGTCGAGCGGTTCGACCGCCGTCTCGGAGGCGTACTTCGCCAAACTGATCGGCGTCCCGTTCATCGCCGTGATGCCTCGCACCACCAGCGCCGAGAAGTGCCGGCTCATCGAATTCCACGGTGGCCGCGGCCACTTCGTCGACGACGCGCGCACGCTCTACGCGGAGTCGGCCCGGCTCGCCGCGGAGACCGGCGGCCACTACATGGACCAGTTCACCTACGCCGAGCGGGCCACGGACTGGCGTGGCAACAACAACATCGCGGAGTCCATCTACCAGCAGCTCAGGATGGAACGCTACCCCGAGCCCGCCTGGATCGTCGCCACAGCGGGCACGGGCGGCACTTCGGCGACCATCGCGCGGTACGTGCACTACATGCAGCACGACACCCGCATCTGCGTCCCCGACCCGGAGAACTCCTGTTTCTTCGACGGCTGGACGCACCACGACCCCCTCGCCACGAGCGACTGCGGCTCCCGCATCGAGGGCATCGGCAGACCGCGGATGGAGCCGAGCTTCGTCCCCGGCGCCATCGACCGGATGATGAAGGTGCCGGACGCCGCCACCGTCGCGGCCGTACGCGCCCTGGAGCGCTCCATCGGCCGTAAGGCGGGCGGCTCCACCGGCACCGGGCTGTGGAGCGCCTTCAAGCTGGTCGCCGAGATGGTCGCGCAGGGCCGCACCGGCAGCATCGTCACCCTGATATGCGACCCGGGCGACCGCTACCTCGACAAGTACTACTCCGACACCTGGTTGGCCGAACAGGGCCTGGACATCGCCCCGTACACCCGGACGATCGACCACTTCCTGGCCACCGGCAACTGGCCCGGCGTGGAGTCGAGTCCGGCCTGATCCGGACCGCAAGCCCTGTGCCCTCAGCCGGCGGCCGCGGCTAGCCGCCGGTCCAGATTGCCCACCGCGTCGCGGAACGACCGGCCCACCGCCCCCCGCGCCCGCCGCAGTATGAACCGGAACAACGTCGAACCGTCCGCCGCGAACGTCCACTGCACCCGTGTGCCGGTACCGGCCGGAGTCAGCCGCCATTCCTCCAAGAGGGCCTGCAGACCAGGGGCGTTGGACTCGTCGATCCGGTAGGCGTACCGCTCGCCGGGCTCGGTGGCGACGACCGTCTCCCGGAACGTGATTCCGCCCCGCAGCCGCACCTCGCGGCCCGCACCGCCGTCGATCGGCCGAGCCACCGTCACCTGGGTGAACCAGCGGGGCCAGCCCTCGACGTCGTCGGCGAGAGCGCGGTACACGGCATCGGGCGGCGCCGAGACCTCGGCGGCGTACACCAGCCGCAGCGAGGCGGAATCGACGTAGTCGAGGCCTACGGAGCGGAGTCGGCGTGCCATGAACGCACCTCCCGTGCGGTCGCTTCGCGCACACCATAACGGCCGCGGCGTCAGGTGTCACCGCACGCGTCGCCCCGGTGACGGTACGTCACACGGGCGCGGCACACGTCCTGCCGTGGACCGGCTTTCAGAGGTGCGGCCGCGCCGGCCGGTCCAGCATGGAGTCGAGCACCCGGCCGAAGATCCGCCGGCCCGCTCCGGCGATCAGCGGATCGCCCCACCGCGGCAGCAGCGGCACGCCGAGCTCCTCCACCCACACCACATGCGAGCCGGCATGCGTGGGGTACACATCGATCGAGGCCCGGCCCCGCACCACGCGGCCGCGCTTCTCCAGCCCGCACATCCCCGCCCGGCCGCCGGCCGGCGGCGACCACCGCACCACTTCCATCGGATCGTCGAACGCGAGCGGGCCGATCCCCGTACGGGCCACGAACACGGTCCCGATCCGCGTCGGCAGCCCGGTGGGCACCGTGATCGTCGTCAACGGGACGTGCGCGGCATGCCGTTCCCAGTCCGTCACCCGGCGCCAGGACTCGGCTGCGGGCAGAGGGGTGAAACGCTCGATCCGGAAGACGGCCACATGCCGATCCTAGGACGTCACGGCCCTTTCGCGACCTGACCGGAACGCGATCACACACCGGTCCCGCGACGTCACGGGCCCAGTGCGAGCTGACCGGAATCCGTGGATCAGTCCTGCGCCGGCTCGCCGGCCGCCTCCCGGCCCGCCACCACGAGGCCCGGCACATGCGCCTCGATCTCCTCGCGGGCCTCACCCGACAGACCCGTGTCCGTGACGAACGTGTGCACCTGGTCCAGTGCGGCGAACGAACTCAGCCCCACCGTCCCCCACTTGGTGTGGTCCGCGACCACCACCACCCGCCGCGCCGACTCGACGAAGCGCCGATTGGTCTCCGCCTCCGCCAGATTCGGCGTGGACAGCCCGCCCTCCACCGAGATCCCGTGCACGCCGAGGAAGAGCACATCGAAGTGGAGCGAGGCGATCGCCCGGTCGGCGACCGGACCGACCAGCGAGTCGGACGGGGTCCGGACCCCGCCGGTGAGGACCACCGTCGCGGCGCCGGGCCGTGCGCCCGGCGACCCCGGGCGCTGCGCGGCATGGAACACGTCGGCGACCCGGACCGAGTTGGTCACCACGGTCAAATCCGGTATGTCCAGAAGACGCTGAGCGAGGGCGTAGGTGGTGGTGCCGCCGGAGAGCGCGATGGCGCTGCCGGGCACGGCCATCGCGGCGGCGGCCCGCGCGATGTCCTCCTTGGCGGTCAGCTCCAGCGCCGACTTCGCCTCGAAGCCCGGCTCGTGCGTGCTCGCCTCGACCACGGGCACCGCCCCGCCGTGCACCTTCTCGATGACCCCCTGGCGGGCCAGCGCGTCCAGGTCCCGGCGGACGGTCATGTCGGAGACGCTCAGTTTCCTGGTCAGCTCGTTGACCCTGACCCCGCCGCGCCTGCGTACCTCGTCGAGGATCAACGCACGCCGCTGCTCCGCGAGCAGATTCTGATTCTCGCTCAACGCAGTGCCCGGTCCTTCCTCTGGCCGTGCGGCAGCCCATGCCGAGGGCTCATCCTGCCACGCGGTGTCGCGGGCCGCCGCACTGGGGAGATTCCGTAAGAGCGGTGCGGGCGCCGGACTCGTCCACCACTCTGGTGACCGGACATCAGCCGCGTCCCCCTCGGGCTTCCACCTTTGAGAGCGAGTCACCCCCGTGACACCTGCCATCCAGGCCCCGCAGAGCGAAGGGCCCGCACTGGAACTGCTGGTCCACGGCGTGGGTGGGGCCACCCCCCAGGAGATGCTCGTCGATCCGCGCACGGTCCGGGTGACCGGGGACGCCACCGCCGCCATCTACCGGCGTCCCGGCGACATCGACGCGGAGTCCCATCCCGAGCGCTACCGGGACCGGCCCATCCCGGAGGCGTACTGCTGGTCCCACCTGACGTCCGGCAACGGCTCCCGCGCGCTGTGGCTCCTGCTGCTCCCGTTCATGGTGATCAACCTCGCCCACTGGATGCGCCCGGCCGCCACGCACCGCCCCCGGGCGATCAGGCTGTACGGCGTGCTTGTCCGGCTCCTCGCGCTGAGCCTCACGGTCCTGCTGACCGCCGCCGTCTGCGAGGTCGCTCTCGACCTGACCGCCTGGCAGTGCGCGGGCGTGCCGGACTGCTCCGACCAGCGGTCCTGGCTGGGGTTCCTGTCGGCCGCGCAGGGCGGCTGGTGGTCCCAGCCGGGCCGCCGTCTCGCGCTGGCCGCGCTGGCGCCTACCGCGCTGGTGGGACTGCTCTGGTACCTGTCCAACCGGACCTGGAGCGCCTACGAGTCCCAGCGCCCGCTGACCGGCACGGACCCGGAGGACGACGACACCCCGCCCCCGGCCACCGGGACCGGCCCGGCGGCCCCGGTGCGTCCCGCGCTCGGACGGCCCGGATTCTGGTACGGACGCCGGCTCGTCGCACGCCTGCGGGCCGCGCACACCGCGGCCGGCTTCCTCACTGTCACCGCCTTCGTCACCGGCGCGGCGGCCCGCCGGGACCGTGCCGTCGGCGGGCCGGTGCCCGAAGGGTTCGGCAGGCTGATCGAGGCGGCCCTCGTCGTCGGGACGCTCGTCGTGGTCGCGGTGGTCTGCCGGCGCGGCCGGAGCGAACGGCGCCTGGACAACCGGCTCGACCGCGCCGTCGTCACGTACCTGCCCGCGACCGCCCTCCTTTTGCTCGTCCTCGCCGCGCTGCACGCCGCCTGGTCGCGCCCAGGCTGGGCCTCCGCGGGCACGCTTCCCGGTGACGTCATGTTCCGCGTCGTCACCCTCGCCCAGGGCGCACTCGTGGTGGTCCTCGCCGCCGTGTCGTTGAACCTGTACCGGCGCAGCCCCGAGCCGCGCACCGTGCTGCGCGGACTCGGCGGCCCCGCCGTCGCGATGCTCGCCTGTTCGCTCGGCGGCGTGATGACCGGCGGGGTCGCCCAGCGCGTCGCGGACTGGCTCGACGGTCCCGGCAGCCCCGGGATGGGCCGCAGTGCCGTCATAGAGGGGCCACCGGTGCTCCTCAGCTGGCAGGCCTCCGTCATCCCCGTGCTCCTGGTGCTCCTGGTGATCCCCGGGCTCGTGCTCGGCCTGCGGACCTACCGCGCGGCCCGCCGTCTTGAGCCGCTGGTCGACGCGGAGTACGAACAGGAGCGGCCCGACCCCGCGCGGACCAGGCAGATCGCGCGCATCCGGGCCACGGCCGCGCTCACCGACTCGGCGCCCGGCATGCTGGGCCTGCTCTCCGGCGCCACGCTGCTGCTCGGCGCCGGCGCGGTCGGCGGGGCCTGGGCCAGCGGGCAGGTCCCCGGCCTGGCCATGGACGGCAGCAGCCCCTTCGTCGAATCGGTGGCCGAGGCGGCGCAGTCCACCGGCTCCTGGCTCATCGGCTTCGGCTTCCTGCTCTTCGTCGCCTGCGGGCGGCGCGCCTACCGGGACGCCTCGGCCCGGCGCACCATCGGCATCCTCTGGGACGTCGGGACGTTCTGGCCGCGCGCCGCACACCCCTTCGCCCCGCCGTGCTACGCCGAGCGGGCCGTCCCCGACCTGGCCTCACGCATGTCCGGCTGGACCGCCCGCACCCGCGGCCGGCTCGTCATCTCCGGCCACTCCCAGGGCAGCGTCCTTGCCGCCGCCGCCGTCTGGCAACTGCCCGCCGGGACCCGTGGCCGGGTCGCGCTGCTCACCTACGGCTCGCCGGTCGAACGGCTCTACGGGCGCTGGTTCCCGGCCTACTTCGGGCCCGTCCAGCTGCACGGCCTGCACCGGTCGGTGCACTGCTGGCGCAACCTGTGGCGGCCCACCGACCCGATCGGCGGCGCGGTGCGGCTCGGCGAGGAGTCCGGGCCCGAGGTCGACCGGGGCCCGCTGAAGGACCCGCTGGTCTACGGGCGCACCCCCGAACATCCGCTTCCCGAGCCGGTGCTGGGGCACTCCGACTACCAGGCGGACCCCGTCTTCGCCCAGGAGCGCGCCGCCCTCCTCGAACGGCTCGTCCCCGTCCTGCCCCACCAGGCGGACGAGTCCGCCAGGGGGCTCAGGGGAGTTCCGGAAGGTCTTCCGGAAACAGCAGAGTGAGGTCGTCCGTGCTCGTCTCGGCGAGCTGGGCGACCCGGCCCGCATGCCGTTCGACCATCGACTCGAAGGTCTGGCGGGCCGTGCGGCCGTTGCCGAAGGCGGGTCCCTTGGGAAGCTCGGTGAAGTACTTCAGCAGCGCCTCCCCCGTCCCGGACGCCAGGCTGTACTCCTGCTCCTCGGTCTGCTGCTCGACGATGCGCAGGAGCTCGCCGGGATCGTAGTCGCTGAAGGTGATGGTCCGTGAGAACCGGGAGGCCACACCGGGGTTGACGGTGAGGAACCGCTCCATCTCGTGCGTGTACCCGGCGACGATGACGACCACCGCGTCCCGGTGGTCCTCCATCAGCTTCACCAGCGTGTCGATCGCCTCCCGGCCGAAGTCCCGGCCGGAGTCCTCGGGGGACAGGGCGTACGCCTCGTCGACGAACAGCACGCCGCCACGGGCCCGCTCGAAGGCCTCCTGGGTACGGATGGCGGTTGAGCCGATGTGCTCCCCGACCAGGTCGACCCGGGACACCTCGACCAGGTGGCCCCGCTCCAGCACCCCGAGGGAGGCCAGGATCTCCCCGTACAGCCGCGCCACCGTCGTCTTGCCGGTGCCGGGGGAGCCGGTGAAGACCAGGTGGCGGCGGACCGAAGCGGCCTTCAGCCCGGCGAGCTGACGCCGGCGTCCCACCTCGATCATGTCGGTGAGCGCGCGCACCTCCCGCTTGACGCTGTCGAGGCCGACCAGCGCGTCCAGTTCGCCGAGCACGGCCGCGGACGTACGCGTGGGCCCGTCCGGCGCCCCGGCCGCCACGGGCTCCACCGCACGTGGCGCGGGGACCACGCCCAGCAGCCCCGGCGCCGACTGGGTGGCCGTGAGGACGGCGGGCGGCGGGGGAGTGGCGGAACGCAGGCCGCTCTCGTCGCTGGTGCAGTCCTCCACGACCGGCCCGGTGGCCGAGGCGTCACCGTGGGCCACGCCCTCCGCGAACTCGTAACCGCCACGGGCGCACCGCTCCGTACGGCAGCGCGTCAGCGTCGTACGGCAGCCGTCCATCACATGGAAGCCGTAACCCTCGCTGCCGGTGACGCGGCAGTTGTGGAAGGTGCCGCGGCCCTCGGCCGACACGTAGAAGCCCGCCTCGGCGGGGGAGGTGACGGTGCAGCGCTCGATCGTCGGATCGGCGCCCTTGGTGACGATCACGCCCGTCTGCACCGCGTCGATCGTGCAGTTGTTCAGGGTGCCGCCGCTGCCGTGGTCGCGGAACCAGGCGCCCGTCGACGCCTCCCTGATGCGGCAGTCGTCGAGCTGCGCGGTCGCCCCGTCGCTGACCGACACCGCCGTGTTGCGGACCTGGGAGAGATCGCTGTCCACGACATCGGCGCGCGAGCCCCGGTCGAGGACGAAGAGGGCGTCCGGCACGTCATGGACGCGGCAGGAATCCAGTATCACGGTGGCCCCGTCGCTGACCCAGACCGCGGGGTAGTCGCCGGTGCTGTCGTGGATCTCGCACTGGTTGGCGTCGACCCGGGTGCCCGGGTCCCAGACCGAGAGTCCGTTACGGCCGAAGCGGCGCACCGTCGAGCGGGTCAGCGTGAGGACGGACCGCGACCGCAGGTCCACCGCGTTCTCGGGGATGTCGTGGATGTCGCAGTCGGCCAGCGTGAGCACCGCGTCGGTGTCCAGGGTGACGCCGTCCGCGGAGGTGCGGTGCACCGTGCAGTCGGTGAGGTGGGCGGCGGCGCGGGCCGACACCTGTATCCCGCTGCCCTTGATCTCGTAGATCTCGCAGCCGACGGCCTCCAGCCCGCTGCCCTCGCCCGTGACGGACAGGCCCGCGCCCGAGGCGTGGTGGACGCGGCAGCGTTCCAGCCTCGGGTGCGCGCCGTCGCGCACCGAGACGCCGGACTGCCCGGCCGAGACGATCTCGCACTCCTCGAACACCCCGCCCGCGCCGTCGAGCACGGCGATGCCGACACCGGCCGGATTGTCGACGGTGCAGCGGCGCACGGTGGGCCGGGCAGCCCCGCGCACCTCGATGCCGGCGGCCGAGCGGGTCACGATCCGCAGGTCCGCGATGTCGGGTGCGCCCTCCTCGACCAGCAGGGCCGGGGCGGCGGAGTCCTGGCCCTCCACGTGCAGGTCCCGGACGACGGCGGAGGCGCGCAGGGTCAGCGGGACACCGTCCACGGGGGCGATCCGCACGGAGCCGACGGAACCCTCGGGGCCCCGCAGGGTCACCGCGCGGGCGATGACCAGATTCTCCCGGTAGGTGCCCGGGGCGACGGTGAGCACATCACCGTCCGCCGCCGCTTCCAGAGCCGCGGTGAGGGAGGCGTACTCGCCTGTGCGGCGCCGCCACCGCGATGTGCCGGTGTGCGTCACCTGGACCGTGCCCTGTGCCATGGCGCTGTTGTGCCCCCACCTCGTGCGTGTGTGAAGCCCGGGTCACCGGCCACGCGGCAGCGGTCACCTCGGGGCCTGCCTGCAGGAGTGACGGGCGGGCCGGTCCACCGTAGCGCGCGTGGGGCCGGGAGTTGACCGGATCAGCTGCCGGTGCCCGTCCTGCCCCAGTCCGGACCGGTCCTGGCCCATGCCCGGTCGAGCCGCTCGTACCGCCGTTGCACCATGCGCCATACGATCAGGCGCCGCCCGCCCTCGATCACCACGACGGACAGCATCGCCGCGCCGCCTCCCGCCAGGGCGGCATGGGTGTGCGCCGTCGGCGCGTCCAGGGGCCGCAGGGCGGGGTTGCCTGCCAGGTCCGTCCAGATCCGCACGTGCGCCCCGACCGCGGTGTCGCGCGAGGCGGTGGCCACCGTGGCGCTGTGCGCCGTACCGTCCGGGCCGTGCCAGCGGGCCACCACGGGGGTCTGCCCCGTGCGCCCGGTGGAGACCTCGGGGTCGGTCGCGACCTGTCGGGCGGGGATCTGGCGCACCACGACGCCGGTGGTCAGCTGCCGGCCCGCGTGCTGGGCCCGCACCGACTCCTGCAACGCGGCGTCGACGCGCGATCCGCACAGCCAGCCGAGCACCGGCGCCGCCAGGACGAGCAGAAGCAGCGCGATGAGCGCCACCCACGCCTCGCGCCTGTCCGTGGCACGGCACAGGGGATTGTGCCGCCAACGCCGGAGTCCCGTGAGCGCTCGCACCTTCCCGCACCCCCTTCCGTATCCGTCATAACCCGATACGGCGTGGCCCGCGCGCCGGAGAGGCGAGGAGAGAGCCGCCTCACCTCTCCAACGCACCGCCCGCTCCCGGGAGTTCCGCTCCCCAAGACCGATTTCAGCCCAGGATGCGCACCGGGTCCCCGACCCGGATGACGCCCGCCGTGTCCGGGATCAGATTCTGGCCGAAGAGCAGGTCCTTGCCGGACCGGCGGTGCCGGGCGAGCGTGCGCAGGGGCTCGGAGCCGCGGCGGGCGGTGTGCTGATCGGTCGTCGTGATGACACAGCGGCCACTGGGCTTGACCACGCGGAACGTCACCTCGCCGATCGCGATCCGGCTCCAGTCGTCCTCCGCCCACGCAGCCGTGCCGGCCACCACGGCATTGGGCCGGAAGCGGTTCATCGGCAGCGGCCCCTCGCCGGGGTGGTCGCCGGCCGCGACGAGCGAGTTCAGCGCGTCGAGCGAGGCGAGGGTGGTCAGCAGCAGGGGGAAGCCGTCGGCCAGGCTCACGGTCTCACCCGGCCGTGCGTACGCGGGGTCGATGAGCCTGCGCCGCTCCGGCGCGTCGAGGTGGACCAGCCGGACCTCCGCCCCGAGGAAGTCGCCCAGCCAGGCGTGGGCGCTCCGCGCCGCCTCGACCACGTCGAGCCGGCTGCGGTGCAGCACCACGCCGGTCGTCTCCCGCGGCTCGGGAACCTCCACGGTCAGCGCCGCGCCCCCCGGCGCGGCCAGCACGATTCCACCACCCGGCGCGGGGGTGGCGGAGATCAGTGCCATGCGGGGCTGCTGACGTTGTGTGACCACCTTGCCGGTGTGGTCGACCAGCATCCAGCGGCGGTCGCCGTCGAGTCCCCATGGCTCGACGGCGGCCTCGCCGACCGTGCACGCGGCCAGCGACTTGACCGGGTGGATGTGGACGGCACTCAGTTCGGGAGAGGACATGCCTCCATCCTGCCAGCCACTCCCTGGCGTCCCGCCGCTGCGTGCGGGCAGTGCTCTCCCGGTGCCGTGACCGGCGAAGCCTGCCCTTAGTAGCCCCGGCCCTGGTACGGGCGGTTGTACGGGTCCTCGTACGGCGACTGCGCCGGCGCGGGCCGCGGCGCCGCCGGGCGCATCGACTCGTAACCGGTGCTGGGCGCCGGCCGCTGCGGCTGCTGGTACTGCGGAGGCGACTGCTGCTGGTAGCCGCCGCGGCCCGCAGCGGGCTGCTGCTGATAACCGCCGCGGCCGGCGCTCGGCTGCTGCGGGATGTACGGCGCCGGGGCGTGCTGCAACTGCGCGGGCTGCATCGGCGCGTAGCCCTGCTGCGCCATCGGCTGCTGGTAGCCGTACGACGGATGGGGCTGGGAAGGCGCCGCGGGAAGAGCCGGCAGGGCCGACGGGAGCGCCGGCAGATAGCTGTTGCCGGTGTCATAGGCGGCAGGCACTCGGATCGGTGCGATCTGAGGCGTGCCCCGCTCCGCGACCAGGGAGTCGTAGATCGGGGTGTCGGGGAACGACGGCGCGGCGTAGTAGCCGCCGCCGTAGGTGGAGCGGGGGGAGGTCATGGCACCTAAGTTAAGCCCACGATGTGCTGATTGGGGAGCCCCAATCTTGGGGTCATCCTTTTTACGCCGATTCTGACCGCCTGACCTGCTCAAACGCTGATAAAGCCGCCGCTGACAGCGCTGTCTTCCGCCGGTGTGGTGCGTGGCCCGGGCGAAGTGGGGACGAGCCGCGGCAGGCGGGCCCGCGCCCGGCGGTCTGCCGGCGACGGAGGGCTTCGAACCGAACCCCCGGAACCGGTCGGTCAGGAGGCCGGCGGGCATGGCGGCCCGTGCGGTGCGCCACCGTCACAAGTGTGCGCGGTGGACGTCCGGCCTGCGCGTTCGGTGCGCGCCGCCCATGTGGGCTTTCGGGCCGGTGGGGAAACCGGCGGGCTGTCTCGTTGCACGCTCGGGCAGGCCGGCCGCCGTCGGCCGCGCGGGGGACGGCATGACGACCCCTTTCCGCCGTCCGAGAGCAGGAACGCCAGGAGCCGTGGGAGCGCAGTTACGTACGGAGGGTTGCGAGGCGGAACGACTCGGACGCGGTGACACCATTAAGGAGCTTCGCCCCAGTGCGCCGCGGGCCCGGGGAACGCCGTCCGGCGCACCCGGGCCATGGGTTCGGCCTTCTTGCCGGAGACACGGATGCCCTTTCCCTGTTCGCGCGGGCGTCCGGTCAGCGGTGCTGCCCGCTGCGGTACTCATGGAACAGCGTTGGAGACGTCCGTAGTTGCGACATGTCGGGGAAGCATTTCGCGCGGGTTCGCGACCGTAGGTTCTGGCTGACGTGACGTCAAGGGGTTGCGCGGCGCTGCAAGAGGAACCCGTGGATCCACTCATGCACGTGACGAAATGTTTCGACAACCACTCAGGCAGTCCTGAATAAGTTTCGAAGAACTTTCGGAAATGATTCATTGACTGCCGCTCCGCCCCAAGCGCATACTCCCAGCCATCGGCAACTCCCCGTAACGGAAACGACTCCTTGCGGACATGCCCGTCCACCTGGCACATCCACACGAGCATGCCCGGAGCGGAAAGCAGGGCCGCGGTGATCGCCACTCCCACATACGTGTCCGGCCTTCACCGAGCCCATGGCCGACCTGCCGCCTGAACGCCCGGATCAACGCCGACAGGCCGCTGCATCACTCAACCATGCGCACCCGCTGTAGTAATGACGACAGATCAGGGATTTCCACAATGACGAGGAAGATACGCGGCGCGACAGCTCTGGCGATCGGCTTGGGCATCGCGCTCGCTGGCACCGGCTGTGCCGGTGGCAGCGACGACGACAGCAGTGGTGCGTCCAACGGCAAGGTCACGTTGACCCTCTGGGAGAACGCGACGCCCGGGCCCGGCGCGGAGTACTGGAAAACCGCCGTGAAGGCGTACCACTCGCAGCACCCGAACGTCACCATCAAGCTCCAGACGGTGCAGAACGAGGACTTCGACGGCAAACTGCAGACCGCGCTCAACTCGAACTCCGCGCCGGACATCTTCCTGCAGCGCGGCGGTGGCAAGATGCAGGCCATGGTCGACGCCGGCCAGGTCCAGGAGCTGAGTCTCAGCGCTGCCGGCAAGGCGAACGCGGGCGCGGCAGGTCTGGCAGGCTATTCGATCGACGGCAAGGTCTACGGGGTGCCGGTCGACACGCAGCCCGAGGGCATCTACTACAGCAAGGACCTGTTCAAGCAGGCCGGCATCACCGCGACGCCGACGACGATGGACGAACTCGAGGCCGCTGTAGCGAAGTTGAAGGCGATCAAGGTCGCCCCGATCGCGGTCGGCGCCAAGGACGCATGGCCGGCCGCGCACTGGTACTACAACTTCGCCCTGAGGGCGTGCAGTCAAGACACCATGAAGAAGACCGCCAAGTCGCTCGACTTCACCGACGCGTGCTGGACGAAGGCCGGCGACGACCTGGCGTCGTTCCTGAAGGTCGACCCCTTCCAGAAGGGGTTCCTGACGAACTCCTCGCAGCAGGGTGCCGGGTCGTCCGCGGGCATGCTCGCGAACCACAAGGCGGGCATGGAGCTCATGGGCAACTGGGACCCCGGTGTGATCGCCAACCTGACCCCGGACAAGAAGCCGCTCCCGGACCTGGGCTGGTTCCCCTTCCCCACCGTGGCCGGTGGCCAGGGCGATCCGACCGCCATCATGGGCGGCCTCGACGGATTCTCGCTGTCCAAGAACGCACCGAAGGAGGCCGTTGGCTTCCTCGAGTTCCTTGTGACCAAGGAGCAGCAGGAGCTGTATGCCAAGGCGTTCTACGTGATCCCGGTGAACAAGAAGGCTCAAGGGGTCGTCACCGACTCCTACAACATCTCCGCCCTCGGGGCCTTCAACAAGGCTGCCTACTCCATGATGTTCCTCGACACCGAGTACGGCCAGAACGTCGGCAATGCCATGAACACCGCCGTCGTCAAACTGATGGCCGGCCAGGGCTCCGCCGCCGACATCGCCAAGAGCAGCAATGCTGCTGCCTCGAGGGGCTGAGCGGCAGACGATGAGTGACACCCTGGGTACTGACACGGCCCCCGGCCGCCAGTCGCAGGGCACGCCGGGAGTCGGGGGTGCGGCGAAGGCCGCGCCGCCGGCTCCGCCGCGAGCGGCTGGGCGCCGCCGCGGCCGTGCCAGGATGCGACTCGAAATCGTGGTCCTGTCCGGACCCGCGATCATTATGTTCCTCGCGTTCGTGATCTTCCCGGTCGCGCTCGCAGCGTTCTACGGCTTCTACCGGTGGCATGGCTACGGGGCGCCCACCGACTGGGTCGGCCTCAACAACTACAAGCTGATCCTCACCGACCCCGCGTTCCAGCAGGTCCTGTGGCACAGCGGCCTGATCATGGTGCTCTCCCTGGTCATCCAGGGCCCGATCGCGATCGCCCTCGCGCTCCTGCTCAACCAGAAGGTCCGCGGCCGCTCGGCCATCCGCGTCCTGATCTTCGTGCCGTACGTCGTCTCCGAGGTCATCGTCGGCACCGGCTGGAGCCTGATGCTCCAGAGCAACGGAGCCGTCAACGACCTGTTGCACCACATCGGCCTGGGCTTCCTGCAGGCCGAGTGGCTCTCCGACCCGGAGCTGGCCATCTGGACGCTGATGGGCATCATCTCGTGGAAGTACATCGGGTTCGCGGTGATTCTGATGCTCGCCGGACTGCAGTCGATCCCGGAGGAGCTGTTCGAGGCCGCACAGATCGACGGCGCGTCCTACTGGCAGGTCCAGCGCCGCATCACGCTGCCACTGCTGGGACCGACGATCCGCATCTGGGCCTTTCTGTCGATCATCGGCTCGCTGCAACTGTTCGATCTCGTCTACATCATCTGGGGCCAGTACGTGTCGGGCACCGCAGGCACCTCGACCATGGCGATCTACATGGTCGCGCAGGGCCGAAGCGCCGGAAACTACGGCTACGGCAGCGCCGTCGCGGTTGTGATGTTCCTGATCTCGCTCATCGTCGCGCTGGTCTACCAGCGCTTCGTCCTGCGCCGTGACCTCCGGGGCGCCGTCACCGAAGGAGCCAACCGATGAGCGTGACGTCCGTCGGCTCCCGGCCTTCATCCGCCGCGGCACCGGATACCCCCACCGATCCCCGCGACCGTCGTGACCGACCGCAGCGGTGGGGGCATCCCTTCACCTACTTCGTCGCGCTGCTTTTCATCGGGGCCTGCATCGCACCGGTGCTCTACATCGTGCTCGGCGGATTCCGTACCAACTCGCAGATCACCGCGAGTCCGGCCGCTCTTCCGCACCCCTGGGTCGTCGGCAATTACGTCAGCGTCCTGAAGTCGACGACGTTCTGGGGCGAATTCGCCAACTCCATCATCGTCGGGCTCGTGAGTACCGTCGGCATCGTCGTCCTCGGCCTGATGGTGAGCTTCGTGCTCGCGCGCTATGACTTCAAGCTCAAGGGTGCGATGTATTCCATGTTCGCCGCGGGTCTGATGTTCCCGATGGTGATCGCGATCACCCCGCTGTACATCGTCATCAAGAAGCTCGGACTCGTCGACAATCTGCTGGGCGTCATCGTTCCGCAGATCGCGTTCGGCCTGCCGACGACCGTGATCATTCTGGTGCCGTTCCTCAGGGCGATTCCTACCGAGATCGAGGAGGCCGCCGCGATCGACGGTGCAAGCCGGCTCGGATTCTTCTTCCGCATGGTGATCCCGCTGTCCTTGCCCGGCGTCGTGACCGTAGGCATTCTCGCGTTCATCGGCAGCTGGAACAACTACGTCCTGCCCCTCTACATCCTCAACTCGCAAGCCAACTTCACCCTGCCGCTCGGCGTCCAGGCGTTCTCCTCGCAATACTCCCTGGATACCGCCAAGGTCCTGGCGTTCACCTCACTTTCCATGCTGCCCGCACTGATCTTCTTCTCGGTCTTCGAGAAACGGATCGTCGGCGGGCTCACCGGAGCCGTGAAGGGCTGACCCCAGCACCGGTTTCTCCCCGTGACCGACAAGCGGCCTGCCCCTGCCGTGCCTCCGGCAGGGGCAGGCCGCTGTCGGGGGAGGCCTCACCCGGACCGGCCGGGGCTCATGACCCGGTACGTGCCCCGGGCCCCTGCTGCCCGTCGAGCCGAGCCAAAACTTCCAGCGGGTTGTCCAGGCTCTCCGAGAAGGCGAGTTCCGCGGCGCCGATCAGCACGGCGCTGTCGCCGAGTTCGCAGACCCGCAGCCGGAGGTTCTCGCGGGAGGCCCCGAGGGCGGTGGTGTTGATGCGGCTGCGCACCTGCGCGGCCGCCCCGAGGAAGACGTTCCGGAGCACCCCGCCGAAGATCACCGTTCCCGGGTTGAAGAGGTTGACCAGATTGGCGACCCCGATGCCGAGCCAGTCGCCGACGCGGCGCAGGGCGGCGGCGGCGACGACGTCCCCGCGGTCGGCGGCGGCGACTACGGCGCGTACCGTGTCGTGGCCCGGGGTGCGGCCGTCACGCCGGGCAGCCTCGAGCAGAGCCCGGGCACCGGCTTCGGCTTCGAGGCAGCCGGTCGCGCCGCAACCGCAGCGCCTGCCGCCGTGCGGGTTCACGATCATGTGGCCGACTTCGCCGCCGTACCCGTCCTCGCCGCGCAGGAGCCGTCCGTCGACGATGACGCCGGCCCCGATACCGATGTCGCCGTGCAGGTAGACGAGGTTGCGGCAGCCGGCTCCGGCGCCGCGCAGATGCTCGGCCAGCGCTGCGACGTTGGCCTCGTTGCCGATGGCGATCGGAACGGCGAGGCCGAGGCGGTCGGCGAGCTGGGCGCCGAAGTCCTCCTCCGACCAGCCGAGGTTGGGAGCGAACCGGACCAGACCGTCAGGGTGGCGGACGATGCCTCGCACCGCCACTCCGACGCCGACACAGTGACTGCCCGCCGCGGTGGCGGTCAGCATGTGCCGGGCTGCTTCCGTGAGTGCCTTCGCGACCTGGCCGGGGGGCTGGGGGCCCGCCACCGGCCAGGGGACCTCGCACCTGTCGAGGAAGAGGCCGCCGAGGCCGATGCGGGCGGCGCTCAGACGGTCGACACCGATGTCGAAGGCCAGGACGTAGGCGCGTGCGGACTCGGGTCGTACCACCAGCGAAGGACGTCCCGCCCGGCCGGTGTCCCGGGGGAGCTCTTCGCGTACGAGGCCCGCGCCGGTGAGTTCACTGACCAGGCCCAGTACGGTGCTGCGATTGACTCCCATGCGCTCGGCGAGAACGGTACGGGAAGCGGGTCCGCCGATGTGGACGTGGCGCAGTAGCGTACTGAGGTTGTGCCGGCGGATCTCCTCCTGGGAAGGACCGGCTTTCATAAGGGAACCTCATCGTTGCGCGGCGCGACGGCGGGACAGAGCGTCCACCCCTGCGGCCACCAGCAGTACCGAACCGGTGACAGCGTACTTGACGCCTGAGCTGTACCCCATGAGGCCCATCCCGTTCTGGATCACTGCGACCACCATGCCGCCCAGGACGGCGTCGATGACGCGTCCGCGGCCGCCGAACAGACTGGTGCCGCCGATGACCGCGCCGCCCACGGCTAGCAGCAGAACGTTGCTGCCCCCGGTGTTCGGGTCCACGGAGTTGCCGCGCGAGGCGGCGATGATCCCGCCGACAGCCGCCATGGCCGAGCAGATGACGAATGCGGCGACGCGGATGAAGGCCACGTTGATGCCGGCCCTGCGGGCGGCCTCGGCACTGCCGCCCACCGCGTAGATGTGCAGGCCGAAGGAAGTGCGCTGGAGGACGAAGGTGCCGATGACCAGCAGGGCTCCGATGACCGGCACGACGATGGGCACGCCCTTGAGCGAGTCGACGATGACGTTGCGGCTGCGTTCCTGGTTGAGCAGGTACACCGCCAGGCCTCCGAGCGCGACGGCCGTTCCGAGGCGCAGGGCGATGAGGGCGGGGGGTGAGGTGGGCAGTCCCCGGGACCTGCGGTTGCCGTTGGCACGGAACTGGACGGCTGCGTAAGCGGCGACGCAGACGGCGAGCAGCCCCCAGCCGAGCGCGGGGCTGAGGTTGTTGTTGGCGATGGCGAGGACGGTCCTGTCCTCGATCGAGATGTTGGTGCCCTCCTTCAGGAGGATCAGCACGATGCCCTGGAAACCCAGGAAAGCGGCCAGGGTGACGACGAACGACGGAATCCCGATCTTGGCCACCAGAATGCCCAGGAGCAGCCCGATGGCCACTCCGGTCAGCATCGCGGCGGCCACCGCTCCGTACCAGGGCCATCCGTGGTCGGTGAGGAGGATGGCCAGTACGGCGGCACAGACGCCGCTGGCATAGCCGGCCGACAGGTCGATCTCGCCCAGAAGCAGGAGAAAGACCAGGCCCATGGCGATGGCGATGCTGCCCGCGCCCTGGGTCAGCAGGTTGGCGAAGTTGAGTTCGGTCAGAAAGACCGGGCGAAGGACCGCGAAGAACGCGCAGAGGACGACCAGGCCGAGGACGGCGGGGAGCACGCCCAGTTCGCCACCGCGCACCCGCTCGACGTAGGCGCGGGCGAGAGCGCGGATACCGGGCGCCTCGATGCGGTCGTCCGCACCGTTTCCTCCGGCTCCGCCCCGTCCTTCCGGCTTCTCGGGCGCGAGGGCGGCGGTCATGTGGTGGCTCCGTTGGTGTCGGCGAGGCCCAGGTCCCCGCTGCGGCCTGCGGTGATCAGTTCCACGACCTGGGCGTGAGTGAGGTCCGAGGTCTTGACCTGGGCGGCCATCCGGCCCAGGTGGAGAGCGGCGATCCGGTCGGACACCGCGAAGACGTCGTTCATGTTGTGCGAGATCAACACGACGCTGAGACCGTTGTCGGCGAGCCTCCGGACAAGCTCGAGGACCTGAGCGGTCTGTGCGACGCCGAGCGCCGCGGTCGGCTCGTCGAGGACCACGACCCTGCTGTTCCACAGCACGGCCTTGGCGATGGCCACGGTCTGCCGTTGGCCGCCGGAAAGACTGGAGACTTTCTGCCGGACCGACTTCACGGTGCGCACGGAAAGACTCTTCAGCGTGCTGGCGGCCATCTCCTCCATCGTCCAGCCGTCGAGCACGATGCCACGGCGCTTCTCACGGCCGAGGAACATGTTCTGAACGATGTCGAGGTTGTCGCAGAGCGCGAGGTCCTGGTACACGATCTCGACGCCCAGGGCGGCGGCGTCGCGCGGACTGTGCACATGTACGCGCTCGGCGTCGAAAAGGTACTCGCCCGAGTCGATCGGATGGATCCCGCCGATGCACTTCACCAGCGTGGACTTGCCGGCGCCGTTGTCGCCGACGAGTGCGGTCACCTCCCCCGGATAGGCGGCGAAGTCAACCTCGTGCAGCACCTGCACCGCGCCGAAGCTCTTGTCGATCCCCCGCAGTTCGAGGATCGGGGTGGCTGTCATGGGTGGACGGCTCCTTAAGTTCGTTGCGCCGTGGGCCCCGGCTCCCGTCCGGCTCCGCGCGGGCCGCCGGGACGCCCTGCCCGGCATGGCCTACTTGACGCCGTACTTGGTGCACAGAGCGGCGTACTTGCCGGTGCACAGGTCGGCCGTGGTCACGTATCCGTCGGCCACGACGTCCTTGACGTTGTCCCGGTAGATGGCCACCGGGGTCTCGAGGACCGCGGGAACGTCGCGCTTGCCCTCCGGGTCGTGGACGGTGGCGTTGGTCGTCCCCTTCCGGCCCTTGGCAAGGCTCGCCGCGAGCGCCGCGGTGGCGTCCGCCTCCTTCTTCACCGCCTTGTAGACCGTCATGCACTGGTCTCCGGCCAGGATGTTCTGCAGGCCCTGGACGGTGGCGTCCTGGCCGGTGACGGGCACCTGACCGTTGCGGTGGTTCTTGCGCAGCACGGCGATGGCGGCGTTGCCGAGGCCGTCGTTGGCCGCCAGCACTCCGCCGATTCTGGGCTCGCTCGTCAGCATCTGCTCGAAGATGGTGCCGGCCTGCGCGTTGTCCCAGTCCGGAACCGACTGGTTGGGGCCCTTGGCGTACTCGCCCGAGGCGTACTTCGGACCGAGGACACCGTCATAGCCCTGGGCGAACAGCGTGGCGTTGTTGTCGGTCGGGGATCCGTTCAGCTCGGCGACGACGGGCTTCTTGGCCTTCATGTCGGCCAGACACTTGCCCAGGCCTTCGCCCTGGAGCTTGCCGACGGCCGTGTTGTCGAAACTCACGTAGTACTGGGCGGAGCCGCCGAGGGTCAGCCGGTCGTAGTCGATCGTGGCCACGCCCTGCGACTTGGCCTTGCGGAGGACCGCCTTGCCGGTGCCGCTGTCCAGATTCACGATCACCAGGACGTTGACGCCCTTGGTGATCATCTGGTCGGCGATGGTCTGGAACGCCTGCTTGTCGCCCTCCGCGTTCTGGATGTCGTAGTCCACGCCCGCCGCTTCGAAGGCCGCGGTCAGCAGCGGCCGGTCCGCGTCCTCCCAGCGGGCCGATGACTTGCTGTCCGGGAGGATCACGCCGATCTTCGGCTTCTTCGCGCCCCCGTCGGCGTCGTCGCCACTCGAGGAGGTACTGCCGCAGGCGGCGAGCGAGGTCATGAGCACCACGGAGGTGCAGGCGATGAGGATTCCCTTGCGCATCGGAAGGGCCCCCTTTCTGAGGTAACGGCCGTCCGGCACGGGGCGCACGGGTCGGCGGTGATGGATGACTCCGGCAACGCGGTGAACAGGCGGTGCGTCCTCACGCGTTGAATGTTGTGGGCGGCAACATACGCGCCTCGGTCGACTCGCCACCAGTCCCTCACATGTGTGACCCGGTTACGATCGGGTCACGTCGCGACAATCGGCCGGCAAGGGCTGATCGCCCGTCAATTCCCGTACCGGGCCGCCGTGATGCCCTCGTGCCGCGGATCTGTGCCCGGAAGGCCGGCCTCACGGGGCGGGCGTGCGGCACGCCCTGCGAGACCCGGCACGCAACCGCAGCCACGATGCCGAGTTCGAAAAGTTTCGAGCTTGACACAGCAAATTTCGCGTGGTCTTCTGCTGCGCGCTTGGTCCGTTCGAGTAGGCGCTCACCTCCGGTACCGCGGTGTCTCTCGGGGGCGCAGACCGTGAGGAGGCTGGGTGTGACCGCGAACGGGGGTCCGCCGGACGCACAGATGAAGGTGCCCGCCCAGGTGCCACGGGGACGGGCGCTCGTCGCCGTGGCCGGGCTGTCGCTCGCCCTGTTCGCGTTCGCCACGGTCGAGGCACTGCCGGTGGGTCTGTTGCCGCAGATCGCGCAGGGCCTCGGGGTGTCGCTGTCATCGGTGGGCCTTCTGGTGACCGGATACGGCCTCGTGGTGATGGCGACTGCCGTCCCGCTGACCGCTGTGACCCGGCGGGTTCCGCGCCGACGCCTGCTGGCCGTGGTGCTGGCGCTCTTCACCGGCGCCACGCTGCTGTGCGGCATGGCGCCCGGTTATGGCGTTCTGCTGGGGGCGCGCGTTCTGATCGCGCTCACCCACGCGGTGATGTGGTCGGTGGTCGCCTCGGCCGCCGCGGGCATGTTTCCCGAGCGGGTGCGGGCGAAGGTGGTGGCCACGCTGTTCGGAGGGTCGTCGCTGGCACAGGTTCTGGGTGTGCCCTCCGGAACGTGGCTCGGGCAACAGACCGACTGGCGGGTGCCGTTCGTGGTGATGAGCTGCCTGGGACTGCTCTCCGGGATCGCCGTGGTGGGCATGCTGCCCTCGTCGCCGGTGGAGGCGAACCCGGCTGCCACCGCCCCGCGGCCCGACCGCTTCCGGTTCCTGCTGATCGTGACGGTGACCGCCGTCGTCATCGGCGGGTTCTTCACCTTCTACACGTACGTCACGCTCTTCCTCGCCGACGTCGCCGGGATCTCCTCGCGTTCCATCGGGGCGGTGTTCGCGGTGGGCGGAGTGGGCGGGCTGATAGGCACCAGCCTGTCCGGGATGCTGTCCGCCCGCAGTACCCGCGGAACCATGACCGGATCGGTGGCCCTGGTGACTGCGGCTCTGGCGCTCCTGGTGGCAGCCGGAGAGCACCCCGTCGTCTCGGTCGTGGCGATCACGCTGCTTCTGCTGTCCCTGTCCGGCATGCTCACCGCTCTCACCAGCCGGATCCTGCACATCGCGCCGGGCAACGTGGACGTGGCCTCCGCCGCCTGCTCCGCGGCCTTCCAGGCGGGCATCGCCGCCGGCTCCTTCTTCGGCGGAACCGTTCTGGACGCCCACGGCCCGCACGGTGTAGCGGTCCTCGGCATGCTCGGCGCCGCCGCCGGGCTGGCGCTGCTTCTCGCCGAGGAACCGCTCAGCCGTCGTGTCCGCAGGCTCGGTGGTGCCGGGGAAGTGAGGCTCGGTCTCTCCTCGCTCAGCTCCTCATCGGCCCAGGAGGAGCGCTCGTCCTGCACGGAGAGACATGGCGAGGAGCGCGCATAACGAACCGGGCCACACAGCGGCACAACAAGACGGTCCGCGAACCGTGCCGCATCACGGCCGAACGAGAGGCGGGTCGGCGACCTTCCTTCGCGGCATGGTCCGGCGCTGAGCCTTCTTCCAACTCGGCGGCGGCGTCCGCGAGTCGGACGCTCGCGCCCCACGCCATCATCGACGTGCTCGCGGAGGCCGGCCCCGGGTGCCGGCCCGACAAGGCGTGCGAAGGCTGTCTTTGCCCTTCGCCACGCACCGACGTGATGCTGGAAAGGGGTCACTGTGAGCCGCCTGCTGCGACGGGCATTAGGTTGACGGGAAACTCTCGGCAGCCGTACTCGCGATGGGGGCGAGCATGACCATGCTAAAAGGAACCAACGTTCCGGTGGCCGCTCAGGCCGTGCGCGTCGAACTGGGGTGGCGCACCGCGCCCGGGACCCCGGACGTGGACGCCTCGGCGCTCCTTCTCCTGGGGACCGGAAAGGTGCGCGGCGACGCGGACTTCGTCTTTTACAACCAGCCGGTCCACGCGTCCGGAGCGGTGCGCCACGAGGGCAAGCGGACCGATGCGGGCCAGACGACCGACACCCTCGCCGTCGACCTGGCACGGGTGGAGCCCGCCGTCGACCGCGTGGTGCTTGCCGCCTCCGTGGACAGCGGTTCCTTCGGCCGGGTGACCGGCCTCTACGTACGCGTCACGGACGCGGCGAACGGCTCGGAACTGGCACGCTTCGACAGCGCCGACGCCACGGTCGAGACCGCCTTCATCCTCGGCGAGCTCTACCGGCGCCAGGGCGCCTGGAAGTTCCGGGCGGTCGGCCAGGGCTACGGGACCGGACTCGAAGGGCTCGCCACGGACTTCGGGATCTCCGTCGACGAACCCCAGCAGCCCGCCCGGGCGCCGCAGCCCGCCACACCCCTGTCACCCCCGCCGCCCCGGCCGGCGACGCGGGTCGCGGCCACGCCCCCTGCGCCCCAGTACCCCCAGCCGACGCTCGCCGCCCCGATGGCCCCGCCGGTTCCCCCGGCGCCGCCCGTCACCCAGCCCGTCCGTCTCACCAAGGTGACGCTCACGAAGGAGGCGCCGTCCGTCTCCCTCGCCAAACAGGGCGGCACTTCGGGAGCCATGCGCGTCAATCTCAACTGGGAAGTGCGCAAGCAGTTCAAGGGATGGGGCAGCAAACTCGGCAGGGCCGTCGCCCACCACGCGGATCTCGATCTTGATCTCTGTGCACTCTATGAACTGACCGACGGCCGCAAGGGAGTCGTGCAGGCGCTCGGAAACGCCTTCGGCGCTCTCCACCAGCCGCCCTATATCCTGCTCGACGGTGACGACCGGACGGGCGCCAACGCCTCCGGGGAGAACCTGACGGTCAACCTCGACCAGCAGGCGAGGATCCGCCGTCTCCTGATCTTCGTCACCATCTATGAAGGCGCCCGGAGTTTCGCGGATCTGCACGCGACCGTGACCCTCCAGCCGCAGCACGGCGCACCGATCGACTTCTCGCTCGACGAATGCACCGTCCCCTCGACGGTCTGCGCCCTCGCGCTGATCACCAACACCGGAAGCGACCTCACCGTGCAGCGCGAGGCCCGCTATCTCGTACCTCAGCGCGGAGTGAGCCCCCAGCGCACCATCGACCAGGCGTACGGCTGGGGCATGAACTGGACTCCCGGCCGCAAGTGAGGCCGAAGGGCGCCGGTCACTGATCCGGTGCGGCCTCGGGACGGGTGTACGTACGCCCCTTCCAGGCCGCACCGCGGCCGCGGTAGTGCTGCACCGCGGAATCGACCGTCATGAGCAGATACAGCAGCGCGGTGAACGGCAGCAGCGGAGCGAGCCACAGCGACTGCCGGTAGTAGCCCAGCATCGGCAGGTACGTCCCGGCCATCACGGCCCAGGCCGCGCCCCCGGCCCAGGCGGCCGGCGGATCGCCGCCCAGCAGGCCCGCGAGGAGCGTCACGGGCGGCGCCAGATAGATCACCGCGAGGCCGAGCACCGTGCCGAGCAGCACCAGCGGACTGTGCCGCAGCTGGGCGTACGCGCTGCGCGAGACCATCCGCCACAGGTCGGCCAGGCGCGGATACGGCCGCACGCTGTCCACCCGCTCCGCGAGGCCCAGCCAGATCCGCCCGCCGCTGTGCTGCACCGCGCGCGCCAGCGACACGTCGTCGATCACCGCCTGCCGGATCGACTCCGGAACCCGCGCCCGTACCGCCGCGTCGGTCCGCAGCAGTACGCAGCCGCCCGCCGCCGCAGCTGTCCGCGACCCCGCCCGGTTCACCCACCGGAACGGATAGAGCTGTGAGAAGAAGTAGACGAAGGCCGGCACCACCAGCCGCTCCCACACGCTCTCCACCCGCAACCGCGCCATCTGCGAGACCAGATCGAAGCCGCCCGAACCGGCGGCCGCCACCAGCTCCCGCAGACTGTCCGGCTCGTGCGCGATGTCGGCGTCGGTGAGCAGCAGGTACTCGGGCTCCCGGGTCCGGGCCAGCGCGATGCCGTGCCGGACGGCCCAGAGCTTGCCCGTCCAGCCGGGCTGGGGCTCTCCGGGGGACACCACGGTCACCGGCAGCCCCGCGCACCGTACGGACAGCTCACGGGCGAGATCACCGGTCCCGTCCTTGCTGCAGTCGTCGACCAGGAAGATCTCGGCGTGGCCCGGATAGTCCTGGGCC
This sequence comes from Streptomyces sp. NPDC096323, assembly GCF_040302845.1. Lineage (NCBI taxonomy): Bacteria > Bacillati > Actinomycetota > Actinomycetes > Kitasatosporales > Streptomycetaceae > Streptomyces > Streptomyces sp. NPDC096323. The sequence continues at coordinate 414,093 of NZ_JBEOSI010000008.1, read as the reverse complement.
ATCAGCGAGGGCAGGCTCACCGGCAGCATGTCGGCCTCGTCACGCGCGGGCACGACGACGGCGACCGAGGGCCAGTGCGCCGGGTCCGCACGGCTCGGCAGCCGCTGGCCGGTCCGCCAGAAGAACCCCTGCCCCAGCAACAGCCACACCCACGCGACAAGCGAACCCACGGCGATCCAGGCAACGGCGCTCATTGGCCGAAGTCTGCCCCACTCAGCGGGGACCGCAAGGGCGGTCGACTATGGTGACCGGGTGAAGATCGCGCTCATGGACTCCGGAATCGGCCTGCTGGCCGCCGCCGCCGCCGTACGTCGGCTGAGGCCGGACGCCGATCTGGTGCTCTCCTCGGACCCGGCGAGCATGCCGTGGGGCCCCCGGACGCCGGAAGACGTCACGGAACGCGCCCTGGCGGTCGCCCGGGCCGCGGCGGACCACCGGCCCGACGCGCTGATCGTCGCCTGCAACACGGCCTCCGTGCGGGCCCTGGCCGCGCTCCGGGCCGAGCTGGAGCCCGCGCTGCCGGTCATCGGCACCGTCCCGGCGATCAAGCCGGCCGCCGCGGCCGGCGGTCCGGTCGCGATCTGGGCCACCCCTCTCACCACCGGCAGCCCGTACCAGCGCGGACTGATCCGCGACTTCGCCGGTTCCGCGGCCGTCACCGAGGTGCCCTGCCCCGGCCTCGCCGACGCCGTGGAGTACGCGGACGAGGCCGGCATCGAGAAGGCTCTGGCGGCCGCCGCGGCGCTCACCCCGCCCGATGTACGGGCCGTCGTGCTGGGCTGCACCCACTATGAACTGGTCGCCGAACGCATCCGCGGCGCCCTGCAGCAGCCCGGCCGCCCGCCGCTCGTCCTGCACGGCTCCGCCGGCGCCGTCGCCGCCCAGGCGCTGCGCCGGATCGGTGCCGAACCCGCTCCGTCGGCCGAACCCTCCGCAGGACTCGCCGTACTCCTCGGCGGACGCCTGTCCGAGCTGCCGGAAGCCGCCCTGGCCTACCGGGAAGGGCGCGGGCTCACCGCCGTCGGCTCCGCCCGCTGACCCCTCCGGCGGCCGACGGGAGCCGTGGCACCCATTCCCTCGCGCGCATTCTTCAGTACGCTGCTTGGCATGGAGGACCACCCCCGAAAACCGACGCGAACCGGTACCGAGACCCATACCGCCGTCTGGACCGGCCGGGCCACCAACCGGACCCAGTGGGTCCTCGCGGCCGCGGGCGCAGCCTGTCTGGCGCTCGGCATCCAGCTCGCCGTCAGCTCCACCTGGACCTCCGGCATCGCCCCGCTGCTGATGTCGGTGATCGGCTGCGTGGCTGCCGGACTGCTCATGCTGTTCGGCACCCTCGCCTTCGTGAACGTGGCGGTCCGCGTCGACGGCGACGCCCTCGAGGTGCGCTGCGGCCACATGGGCCTGCCGCGCCGCCGGATCCTGCTCACCCATGTGGTGGGCGCGGAGTTCGCACCCCAGGTCACCCCCCGCCAGTGGGGCGGCTGGGGCTACCGCTGGCGCCCCGAGCTGGGTACTGGCGTGATCGTGCGCCGGGGCGAGGGCCTGGTGCTCAGACTCGGCGACGGCAGGACATTCACGGTCACGGTCGACGACGCGGAGGCGGGCGTCCGGTTCATCCGCGACCGCCTGCACCTGCCGTCCACCGGCGCCCCGGCCGGAGCCTGACCCCCTGCCCGACGCCGGCCCGTCTCACCGCCCGGCCCGGTCGGCCCACGGGTCCTGAGCGGGCGCGACGTCCTCGCCGCGCGGGAGGCGCTGCCTGCCACCGCCTCGCGCCGGCCGGCCGGTCTCGATCGGGCTCCGGGCCGACGCCAGCCCGGCCAGGAGGCCCGCCCCCGCCGTCACCGGAGTGAAGCTCAGCGCGTTTCCTACGCTGGCCAGCGCTGCCAGCGCCGTGAGCGTGGCCCCGGCGGTCAGGGCGACCGCCGTGCTGCGCGGCGAACGCCACAGTACGTACAGGAGCCAGCCGAACGCGGCAGCGAGCAGCAGCACACCGACCACTCCCTGCTCGGCCGCCTGCTGCAGCGCGGCCGAGTGCGCCTTGCCGTCCGAACCGAAGGTCTCCTGAACGGTGGGGCTCAGCTCGGCGAACCGGCCGGGCCCGGTGCCGATGACCGGGTACTCTGCGGCCAGCCGCGCGGCGTCCTGCCACAGCCGCACCCGGTTGCCGGTCAGCCGGCCCTCGAGCAGGACCGCGAGCCCGTCGGGCAGCACACCCTTCGCCACCGCCCACGAGGCTCCGGCCATCAGACCGGCGGCCAGCGCGCAGCCCGCGAGACCGAACAGCCGGCTCCGCATCCTGGCCGCGGCCAGCGAGCACAGCAGCACGCCCGCCGCCGCGGCGAACCCGGCGACGGAGCCGAGGCCGAGCGCGGCGCAGGCCGCACCGGCGGCCAGCAGCCGCAGGGTGAACCGCAGCGATTCCCGCCGGGCCGCGGCCGCCGCGCAGCAGGCCGCACCCGCCGCCAGGACCAGCAGCGCGGCGGCCGCCCCGGCGTGCCCGGGCACGGCGTCCACCGTGGCCGTCGCGCCGGGCAGGCCATGGCGCCGGACGAGCGCCATCACGAGGGCGGCCAGGGCGGCGACGGTCGCGGCGGCCACGGGCAGCAGCGTTCCGCAGATGCGGCCGCAGGCGAAACCCGCCGCGACGGCGAGCAGCGCGAGCAGCACCCCTTCGGGACGGGTCTCGCGCCCGGCCGCGCTGATCAGCGACCAGATTGCACAGGCGGCGAGGATCAGTGCCCCGGCCGCGTCCGACGCGTTGCCGCCTTCGGGCTCCCGCACTGTTGGTACAGCCATCACGTCCGCCCCCGGCCTGTGACCGTCCCGTCCGCGAGGGCCGGATACGGCCCGGTCTGCGGGGGACTGGCGCACACGTTAACGGCCACCGCACCCGGATGTGCGGAAGATGCGGAGAAACGATCCGGCGGTGTGTATTCCGCCCATAGGACAGGGCTCCCCGACAACCGGCCCGCCACCGTAGACTCCGCCGGGTGAGCACCACCATCGCCCAGGTCGGCGACCCGCAGAAGCCTGACTCCGCCCCCCGAGCCGCACGTCTGCTGCCGCGCCTCGCACGGCCCGCCGCCGCCGTCGCCTCGGGGGTGATGCTGTACGCGAGCTTCCCGCCCCGGCCGCTGTGGTGGCTGGTTCTTCCCGGGTTCGCCCTCCTCGGCTGGGTGCTGTTCGAGCGCAGGTTCCGCGTCGCGTTCGGCCTCGGTCTGCTCGCCGGACTCGGCTTCATGCTGCCGCTGCTGCACTGGACCGGCGAAGAGGTCGGGCCGGTGCCGTGGCTGGCCCTCGCCGCCGCCGAGGCCCTGTTCATCGCCGTGGGCTGCATCGGCATCTCCGCCGTGACCCGGCTCGCCGGGTGGCCGTTCTGGGCGGCCGCGGTCTGGACGCTCGACGAGGCGGTCCGGGCCAGGGTGCCGTTCGGCGGCTTCCCCTGGGGCAAGATCGCCTTCGGGCAGGCGGACAGCGCCTTCCTGCCGCTCGCGGCCCTGGGCGGGACCCCGCTCCTCTCCTTCGCCGTGGTGCTGTGCGGCTTCGGCCTCTTCGAGGCGGTCCGCCGCTTCCGCGTCCGCCGCGCCACCGGTGCACTGCCCCGGACGGCCGCCGCCGCGGCAGCCGCCGCCGTCCTGGTCCCCGTCGTCGCGGCCCTCGCCGCCCTGCCCCTGGTCGACGACTCCGCGGAGGACGGCACCGCGACCGTCGCCGCGATCCAGGGCAACGTGCCGCGGCTCGGCCTCGACTTCAACTCGCAGCGCCGCGCTGTCCTGGACAACCACGCGAGCCGTACGGAGCAGCTCGCCCGCGACGTCAAGGCGGGCAAGGTCCCCCAGCCCGACTTCGTCCTGTGGCCCGAGAACTCCTCCGACCTCGACCCCTACCGCAACGCCGACGCGAGGATCGTCATCGACGACGCGGTGAAGGCGATCGGTGTGCCCACCGTGGTCGGCGCGGTCGTCGAACCCGACACCGGCAAGCTGCGCAACACCCTCATCCAGTGGGACCCGGACAAGGGCCCCGTGGCCACCTACGACAAGCGGCACATCCAGCCGTTCGGCGAGTACATGCCGATGCGGTCCCTCGCACGCGTCTTCAGCTCGGACGTCGACCGGGTGCAGCGCGACTTCGGACCGGGCACGAAGGTCGGCGTCTTCGACCTGGCGGGCACCGACGTCGGGCTGGTCACCTGCTACGAGGCCGCGTTCGACGACGCCGTACGCGACACGGTCGAGCACGGCGCCCAGCTGATCGCCGTCCCCAGCAACAACGCCACCTTCGGCCGCAGCGAGATGACCTACCAGCAGCTCGCCATGTCCCGGGTGCGCGCGGTCGAGCACAGCCGTTCCGTGGTCGTCCCGGTCACCAGCGGTGTCAGCGCGGTGATCCGCCCGGACGGCACCATCGTCAGGAAGACGAAGATGTTCACGCCGGACGCCCTGGTGGAGGAGGTGCCGCTGCGCTCCTCACTGACCCCGGCGACCCGGATGGGCCCGCTGCCCGAAGGGCTGCTGTCCCTGCTCGCGGTGACCGGCCTCGGCTGGGTGGCCCTGCGCACGGTGCGCGCACGACGTACCCGCTGAGTCGCTCGGCGCGCCGCATAGGGTCGTGCCATGGCCATTCCTGATTTCATCCGCGAGATCCGCGCCACCGCGGGTCAACAGCTGCTCCTGCTGCCCGGCGTCACCGCCGTCGTCTTCGACGACGAGGGCAGAGTGCTGCTCGGCCGGCGTGCCGACACCGGCAAGTGGTCGGTGATCGGAGGCATCTCCGAGCCCGGGGAGCAGCCCGCGGAGACGGCGGAGCGCGAGGTGTACGAGGAGACGGCCGTGCACTGCGTGGCGGAGCGGGTGGTGCTCACCCAGGCCCTGCCACCCGTGCAGTACGAGAACGGCGACCGCTGCCAGTACCTGGACGTCACCTTCCGCTGCCGGGCCACCGGCGGCACCGCCCGGGTCAACGACGACGAGTCGCTGGAGGTGGCCTGGTTCCACGTCGACGCGCTGCCGCCGCTCCAGGAGTTCGCGCTCTTCCGCATCAAGCAGTCGATGACCGACGGCCCCACCTGGTTCGAGGCGACCAGCCCACAGGCGTGAGGAACGGGCCGGGTGTCCGTGTACGGACGCCCGGCCGGGACGGTCGTCCAGCAGGGCGCGCTTTTGTCATGTGCCCTGGCGTCCCCGTAGTTCCTCCACAGCGGCCCGGGCCGCAGCGCCGATGACCGCGTCGGCGCGTGGGAGCTTGTTGTCGGACCGGGCCGCCTGGGTGAAGACGACGGCGGTGTAGGTGGTGCCGTCGGCGAGTTCGACGACGCCCGCTTCGTGGCGCAGCGAGCCGAAGGTGCCGGTCTTGCCGTAGACGGTGACGTCGTCGTAGGGGAATCCGGACGCGAGCCGGTGCGTCCACGGTTGCTGGCGCATCACCCCGCGCATGAAGGCGCAGTGCTCCTCGGAGGCGGCCCGACCCGTCCAGATCGCTCGCAGGAGCCGCGCCATGTCCGAGGGCGTGGTCGAGGCCTTGTACGCGGGGTCGTACACGCCGGGTGGCACGACGGTGTCGTTGTCCGCCACGCGCGCCAGGGCCGCGTCCAGCGAGTGGGTGCCTGTTTCGGCGACCAGCCGGCTGAATGTGTTGACGACGCCTCCGTGGATTCGGGTGTCGGGCATGCCCAGGCTGCGGCACACCGCGTCGACCACGTCCGGGCCGACCGCTCGGAGTACGGCGTCGGCCGAGGTGTTGTCCGAGATGGTCATCATCAGCACCACCAGGTCGCGCAGCGACATGGTGACGGCGTCGCGCAGGATGGAGATGCCGGTCGGCCCGGGAACACGCTCGCCCGGTTCCAGCGTCACCCTTCGCACCGGGTCGATCAGCCCCGCCTCCGCGAGCCGGCAGAAGGCGACCATGACCGGAATTTTGTATACCGAACCCATGGGCAGTTGTTCGTCGGGATCGACGGTCACCCGGGCCGACGGCCGGTGCAGTTCCGCCACGTGCAGCCAGCCGCGGACACCCGCGTCGTCGAACATCCCGCGGAGGGTGCTCTCCACACCCTTGCCTCGCAGTATCCCGCTCACGGTGTCACCTTCCGGGTCAGCGCGTCCTCCAGCAGTCGCGCTGTCCTGGCGGCCTCCTCCGCCCCGGGACGGCGCGGGTCCCATGCCACCCGCAGACGCAGCGGCAGCGGTGGATCCGTGGTCGGTCGCCGTTCGACGCCCGAGGCGGTGAGCGTGGCGTCCGCCGTGACCAGCACCGCCTGACCGGCCGCGACGAGCGCGAGGCCGGCACGCTCGTCGGAGACCACCACAGTGTCCACTCGGCGGCCGCGGCTTGCCAGGGTGTCGATGAACAGGTCATGGGCCGCAGGAGCTTCGGCGCGGGGACGTACGGCAACGGGCAGACGCGGCGTACGTGCGTCACGTACCTCCCCGCGAGTGGCGGGGGCGAGGATCCAGGTCGGCAGAAGGATGACGCGCCCGCCGGCGAGACCGTGCAGCACGGAGGGGTGCCGGATCACGGCGATGTCCAGCCGCCCGGCAACAACGTCGCCGAGCAGCACGGACGTCGATGCCGTCACCATGCCGATCCGCGTCCGCTCGCCTGCGCGGACCGGCGCGGCCGCCACGCCCGCCGCGAGGGGCGTCGGCACTTCGGGAGCCAGCCCGAGCCGCAGCCGTCGGCCGTCGGCCTGCTCGCGGGCCCCGGTCTCACGGAGTGCCACGAGCGCGGCCAGTGCCTTGCGGGCGTGCGGAAGCAGCTGAGTCCCCTCCTCGGTGAGGGAGACTCCTCTGTCACGGTCGAACAAACGGACACCGAGCAGCGTTTCCAGGCGCCGCAGGCCCTGTGAAAGAGGCGGCTGGGTGATGCCCACCCGCTGCGCCGCAGCTCCGAAGTGTTCCTCCTCCGCCACCGCGACAAAGATTTCAAGATGCCGTTCCGTCAGCACTCTGCACCCCCTGGCCTGTACTGATACGTGCTGCGAATCGATTAGTCGCCGAGATCGTATTCGACACGCGGTCAGGCAGCGGGCTTGACTCCCGACGGGAACCGGTTTCGGCCGGTCCGGCACCGAGCTGCTGCCGAGCCGAGGCACCCCGCCCACGCCGATACCGCATCCGGCCGGCCATCCGGTGCGGACCGCACGACCAGAGACGGAGATCACCTTGAGGCGTACCTACAGCCCGGACAGTTCCGCCCCGCGCCGCCGCCGGTCGCGAGGCATGCGGCGTCCCCTGGTCATGGTCCTGTCCGTTCTCGTGCTGGCAGGAGGCGGCTATGCCGCATTCGGGCTCCGGGGCGGCGACGCGAAGGAGGACGACATGGACGTGGCTGCCGCCCGCGAGCCCCTGACCGCCTTCCTCGCCGCATGGGCCGGGCACGACGCGCGGAAGGCGGCGGGCTATACCGACACCCCCGACGACGCCGCATCGCTCCTCACGTCGGTCCTGACCAATCTCAAGCCCTCCAAGACCACCATCGTCGAAGGCGAGGGGGCGAAGAAGGGCGAGGGGGAGATTCACTTCCCCTTCACGGTGACCATGGCGGTACCGGGCGCCGGAGACGTCACCTGGCGCTCCGGCGCACAGGTGGTCGACTCATCGGGCACCTGGAAGGTCGAGTTCCATTCGCCGGTCGTCCACCCGGAGCTGGAATCGGGGCAGACCCTTGCGCTCAAGAGCAGGAACACCAGGGCGAAGGTGCTCGACTCCAAGGGGGACCCACTTCGCGCGGAGAGTCTCACCGGAACCGTCGATCCCGTCAGCGGCAAGGGGACGTCCGGCCTGGAGGCCCGCTACGACGATGTCCTCTCCGGGGGCAGGACCGCAGCCAAGTCCGTCGTCGTCGCGGACCGGCAGAGCGGACGCGCCGTCAAGGACCTCACCACTGCGGCAGGGGCCGAGGGCCGCCCGGTGCGCACCACGATCGACCCTCGCGTCCAGGCGGCGGCGGCCGATGCCCTGACCGGGGTGGAGGTCAATGCGGCGATCGTCGCGATAGACCCGCGCAACGGGCGCGTACTCGCCGCCGCCAACCGTCCCGGCGGTTTCAACCGCGCTCTCGAAGGGCGCTATCCGCCCGGATCCGTCTTCAAGGTCGTGACCGCGACGGCCCTTCTGGACGGCGGAACGGAACCCGGCGACCCCGCGGCCTGCCCGAAGTTCGCACGTGTCGACGGGCAGCGTTTCGAGAACCAGAACCAGTTCGAACTTCCCACCGGTTCGACCTTTACGGACGTCTTCGCCCAGTCCTGCAACACCTACTTCGTCAACGCCCGCGACCGGCTCTCCGACACCGACCTGAGGGACGCGGCGCAGGCGTTCGGCATAGGCGGCAGCTGGGACGTGGGCACGACCACCTATGACGGCAGCGTTCCCGTCTCCACGAGCGACAACGACAAGGCCGCCGCGACCCTCGGCCAGGCACGCGTTCAGGCGTCTCCGCTGGTCATGGCGTCCATAGCGGCCACCGTCAAAAGCGGGACGTTCCACCAGCCGGTACTGGTGCCGGACGCGGTGAAGAAGAAGTACCAGGCACCGAAGACGCTGGACCCCGAGGTCGCCGGCCGGCTCCGCGCCCTGCTCCGCACCACCGTGACCGACGGTTCCGCCCGCGCCCTCAAGGACCTGCCCGGTCAGCCGCACGCGAAGACCGGAACCGCCGAATTCGGCAGCGAGGACCCGCCGCGCACCCACGCCTGGATGATCGGTTACCAGGGCGCCAGTGACCTCGCCTGGGCGGTGCTCCTCGAAGACGGCGGGTCCGGTGGCGCCGACGCGGGCCCGGTCGCTGCGCGGTTCCTGAGCAATCTCGCACGATGAGCAGGCACCTGCCCTGTCCGAACGACCCCTGCAGAAGGGAACGTCCGCACCTCATGCACCGCCGAACCCATGTATCCCGTCGTGCAGCCCTTGCCGTGCTGGCCGGGGCCGCGACCCTGCCCATGGCCGGGTGTACAGCCGCCCCGGACCGTACCGCCGCGACGACATCCGGTCCGACCCCGCGCGCCGCCAAGCCGTCCCCGTCACCACCGCCCGCCGAGTCCCCTGCGGAGCGCGCGTTCGTCGGACTGGAGCGGAAGTTCGACGCCCGGCTGGGGGTCTACGCACTCGACACCGGCAGCGGCCGGACCGTCACCCACCGGCCCGACGAACGCTTCGCCTACGCCTCCACCTGCAAGGCACTGCTCGCCGGCGCCGTACTCGGCAGGAACTCGCTGCGGCAGATCGACCGGCTCGTGCGTTACGGCCGCGACGATCTCGTCAGCAACTCGCCGATCACCGAGCGGCATCTCGCCGCCGGACTGACCCTGCGTGAGCTGTGCGACGCAGCCGTCCGCTACAGCGACAACGCCGCGGCCAACCTCCTCTTCCGTGAACTCGGCGGCCCCCGGGGCCTCCAGGACGCCCTGCGCGCGCTGGGTGACAGCATCACCCGCTGCGACCGCTACGAGACGGCGCTCAGTGACGCGGTCCCGGGGGACCTCCGCGACACCAGCACGCCCCGCGCCCTCGCCGGCGATCTGCGCGCGTACGTGCTCGGTACCGCTCTCCCGACGGACAAGCGGGCCGTACTGACCGACTGGCTCAGGCGCAACACGACCGGCGACCACACCATCCGGGCCGGTACTCCCGACGGGTGGCAGGTCGGGGACAAGACCGGCACCGGCGGCTACGGCACCCGCAACGACATCGCGGTCATCTGGCCACCCGGGGCCGCTCCCGTCGTCCTGGCCGTCCTCTCGCGCCGCGACAGCAAGGATGCCGAACCCGACGACGCCCTCATCGCTCACGCCGCCGGGGCCGCTCTCCGAGCGGTTGCCTAGTGCCGCATCCGGAGCCCCGCCTTCAGCGGCCGCTACGCGCCGTTCCGGGCGGCATCCGCCGGCTGCTTCGCGGGCGCGTCCTGCCCGGCGGCGGGTTCCAGGTCCGCCAGGTCCCGGTGCCGCGTCTCCTTGGCGCAGACGATGGCCAGTACCGTGATGAGCGCGGCGGCGATCACGTACAGCGCGATCGGTGTCGAACTCTTGTAGTCGGCGAGCAGCGCGGTGGCGATGAGCGGCGCCGGGGCACCGGCCGCGACGGACGAGAACTGGGCGCCGATCGACGCGCCCGAGTACCGCATCCGGGTCGCGAACAGCTCCGAGAAGAACGCCGCCTGCGGCGCGTACATCGCCCCGTGGAAGAACAGTCCGACCGTGACGGCGAGGAGCAGGCTCCAGAAGCTCCGGTTGTCGATCAGCGCGAAGAACGGGAACATCCAGAGCCCCACCCCGACCGCGCCGACCAGATAGACCGGCCTGCGCCCGACCCGGTCCGACAGCGCGCCCCACATCGGGATCACGGCGAAGTGGATCGCCGACGCGATGAGGACCGCGTTGAGGGCCGTCTGCTTGCTCAGATCAGCGGCCGTCGTCGCGTACACGAGGATGAACGCCGTGATGACGTAGTAGCTGATGTTCTCCGCCATCCTCGCTCCCATCGCGATCAGCACATCGCGCCAGTGGTGCCGCAGCACGGCCACGACGGGCATCTTCTCCGTCGCCCCGGAGGCAGCCTTGCGCTCCTCCGCCTGGGCGAGTGCGGCCTTGAACAACGGCGATTCGTCGACAGACAGACGAATCCACAAACCGATGATCACCAGCACTCCGGAGAGCAGGAACGGGATGCGCCAGCCCCAGGCCTCGAAGGCCGAGTCGGACATGAGCGCGGTGAGCGCGGAGAGCACCCCGGTGGCGAGCAGCTGCCCGGCCGGCGCACCGGTCTGCGGCCACGAGGCCCAGAACCCGCGGCGCTTCGCATCCCCGTGCTCGGACACCAGCAGGACGGCCCCGCCCCACTCCCCGCCGAGGGCGAAGCCCTGGACCAGCCGGAGCACGGTGAGCAGGACCGGAGCGGCGACCCCGACGGTGGCGTGCGTCGGCAGCAGCCCGATCGCGAACGTGGCCCCGCCCATCATCAGCAGGCTGAGCACCAGCAGCTTCTTGCGCCCGAGCCGGTCGCCGTAGTGCCCGAAGACGAGCGCGCCGATGGGCCGTGCGGCGAAGCCGACGGCGTAGGTGAGGAACGACAGGAGGGTTCCGACCAGCGGTTCGGAGTCGGGGAAGAACAGCTTGTTGAAGACCAGGGCGGCCGCTGATCCGTACAGAAAGAAGTCGTACCACTCGATGGTGGTGCCGATGAGGCTGGCGGCGACGATACGGCGGAGGTTGGAGGCGGGCGGGGGAGCGGTTGCTGGGGCGGCCATGGGTACCACTTCCGGACGGTGGGCGGGGACGGGGTTGTGTCGCCACACCGTAGGAAGGGGCAGGTCACAGGCGTATGTGGTGGGACACCACAGTTCGCGTGGGCGGTGTGCGGGCGGGCGCTACGGGGAGGGGGCGCGAGCCCGTTTCCGCTTCGGGGATGGGCGGGAGAAGGCTGTTCGAGTTGCACTGTTCGGTATGTTTCGCGAGGGCGGTGCTGACTCCCGTGCTGGTTTGGTGCTGAAAGCCCTGGATCCGGCGGCAGCGCGGCGAGCGGCAGGCGGGCGGCGGCCATGCCGACGAGCAGAAAGCGGCGCTGCGGGCTTGGGACGCCGTCAAGCTCGGCCTGTCCACGCCCGTGGACACCGACTACCGCCGCATCGGCCTGCCGTTCCTCACCGACGAGGTGGTGGCTGAGATCGAGGCGACGGTGCGGACAGGCGTCCACGGCGGAAGAGCCGGCCCTGCGCGAGCGGACCTGCAGGCCATTCAGCGGGCGTGCTCGGGGCGCGTCGACGTCCCGGCCTAGACGAGGAGTTCCGTACGTGGGGGAGGGTGTCCAGCATCGGGTTGTGACGACCGAGCTAGACACCCTCTTGACCGCACTGTACGTGCATGTCGACGACCGCTTGAAGACCCTGCGATGGCGGGGCCGGCCGCCCCAAGGTCCCCTCGGCGGCCGACGGCGGGACCGAGAACGGGGCCAGACCGAACGCAGACCGGCCTCAGAGACCGTTGCCCTGCTGAACAAGCCCCTTCAGGCCGTCGCTCCTGCCGGACGGTGCGTCAACGCGCCGTATCAGGAGGTGTCCTGGTGTTCCGTTTCTTCAGGTGAACCGGTGTCCCGATCGGGTGACGCAGCGCCGTCGCCCCGCTGCCCGGCAAGGGGCGGCTGCTACACCACGTCTCGTGATGATCTCCCTGATGCGACGCACAGGTCCTTCCCTCCCATCGTCATCACGACTCTCTCGACCGAGGACGGCGGCGACCGCGATTGCGACGACGCCGTCGTCCACTTCCGCTGGATCGGCTAGCAGACGACCGGTCGCTCACCGGGCCGCCGCAACTCTCCCGAGGCCAGCGCAGCGACGCCCCGGTTTGCCCGCTGCCGACAGACCAGCCCCTACCCCACCCACCTCCATACCCAGAGCGGGCAGGCCAGGAGCCAAGGGGAAGTCTGAGTACTCACCACAGGCAAAACGGGGCTTGACCTGCGGTTGTGCAGAGGCTGTGAGCTGGCCGCCGTCGTTGAGCGCAGGCGCGGTCCCGGTCGCCGCGCCTGTTGCTGGAGGACCGGTACTGCTGGTCACGGTCTACGGGCGCACCAACTTGACGATGCGGCAGCTTGCCCCTCGACGGGGCTGAGGTAGCCGAGCCGTCTCTGGACACGTCGGCTGCTCTGGAAACCGTCGGTGTGCCGAAGTCCGCGAGGTCGCCTGAGCCCGTGTGGCGAAGGTGCGGCTGCGGATGCATTCGGTTTTGATGATCATGCAGAGGTCTCCGCTGGATGTTCCCGTACGAAAGGAACCGTAATGACCACTCTCCTGGCGCCAAAGGTCGAATACAGCCCCGACCTGACGGCCATCCGTACCCTCGGGTACGCGAACCGCTTCAGCCGGTGGGACTCCGAGTTCCGCTACGATGGCCGGTTGCGTGTCCCGAGGGGTGTTCGGATCAAAGAGGTCCGGTACTCGTTCTACGGCAACGGAAAGCTCGACAAACGGGCTACGGAAGTCCCGCGCGGCCGGGGCGGCGTCGGCCAGGAATACGAGGTCATCGAGCAGGCCCGCCTGGACGGCTTCGACGTGATCACCTTCACGCTCCGCGGTGACCTCAACGTCGACAAGAACCCCCGTCCGGGCAACGCCAGCCTCAAGTACACGATCGCTGTACAGGTCACGCTCGACAACGGCGAGGTCCGCAGAGCCGCCCCGGAGATCGACGTCCTTGCCTCGGATTGGGGCAAGAACGACGCCCCGCACGTCGGCCGCCCCTTCGTCCGCCTGCCCTATGACAGCAACTGGGGCGGAAAACCGAACAGCCAGGCCGGCTTCGGCTACGTAACGGACAGCGGCTACATTCCCGGCGACAAGTTCATCATCGACCTGGTCAACCCGCGCAACGGTCAGCAGGGCGTCCCGAACAACAACATCGAGAGCGTCTACTACCAACTGGTGCACGAGGACGGCACGCCTTCCCCCGACACCCCGGTCCCGCAGGTATGCAAGGCCGTCGCCCACAAGGACAGTGGCACGGGCCGCAAGACGATGCTGCCTCCGATGGACCTCAGCCAAAAGGGCAACAAGACCGGATACTACCGCTTCCTGGTGTGGCCCCAGACTACGGACTACGGCGGCTCGGTGAGCAAACTCAGCTGGGACCCGACCAAGCTCGAGGATGCGTTCCAACTCGGCAGCGTGTACTACCGCTACACAGCATCCGGCGGCATTGACCCGGTGCCCCAGAGTCAGTTCCTGGTGTCTCCGGGCAATCCGGTGACACTGCCTCGCGGCACGACCAGCTACCCGGGCGTGGAGGTCCAGGCCACCGGAGACGGCAAGGTTCCCTCGCAGACGATCAACGTGTCCCTCCCCCTGGGGAAGGGACTGCGGTTCACCGGCCAGCTGATCGTGGGGGTCATGCGCGGCACAGAGTGGGTGCCTACGGACTACGCGGGGGCCGTGTCGGCGGACGGGCAGGGCCTCACCGTCGAGAACGTGGATCTCTCGGTGGCGGGCAAGGGCTCGAAGTCCGCGGTACTGGCCGGGGTACAGGCCACGCACGACGCCATGCTGGGCGACACGAACCTGAGCTTCCTCGTTGGCGGCCCGCCCGCGTGCTCCTCCTCGCTCATCCACGTCACGTACCAGTAGGACAGGCGGGCTGCCGGTATCTGACACACCTCGCCCGCGGGGCCCCGGACCCGTTGCAGGCATCTACTCACGGCTCGCTCCACACCTTCCGCCGGCCGCCGGCCCGCTGCCCCACCCGGGTCGGCGGCCGGCGGCCAGCCAAGACGGACCAGAACCGCTAGCCCCTCGACCGCGGCCAAGGGTGCAACGGCACCCAGCGCCCGGCAGTACCGGCCCAGCGCAAGAACCGGGATGCAACGCACTGGGTGCTCAGGCCATGATCGTTCTCATCCGCCACCCGCTTTCGAACCTGAAGCCCGCAACGACGGTTCGCTGGAGGCCGGCAGTTCCGTTTCTTCAAGTGAACCGGGCTCGCGATCGGGTGAAATAACGTCTGCGCCCCGCAGCCCGGCAGGGGACGGCTGCAACACCACCTCTCGTGACGATCTCCCTGCTGCGACGCGCCCTGCCCGCGCTCGCCCTCGCCGCCCTGCCCTGCTCGCCACCCTCGCCGCCGCCGACACTTCACCACCCCCCTGCCGGCAGAAGAGCCCCCCTTCACCTCCTACGCCCCCGCGCAGACCCCCGACGGCACCCCCGGGGCCCGGCAGTCGCTGGGACTGCTCGAGGCGATCGACCGGCTCCCGGTCGCCGAGGAGCACCGGGAGGGCTACAAGCGGACCCTCTACAAGCACTGGAACCGCGGGCTCAACGCCTCGGACGGCTGCGACACCGCCGAGAGGTCATCCTCTCCGAAGCCGTGAACGCACCCGAAGTCACGGCCGGCTGCAAACTCGCTGGGGGCTCCTGGCGCAGTGTGTACGACAACCTGGTGGTGACCGACGCAAAGCGCGGCTGGACGTCGACCACTTCATGCCTCTGGCCGAGGTGTACGACTCTGAGCAGACACCGTGGAGCGGCGCGAGGCGTACGCCCGGAGCCCTGTCCTTGTGCGGCCATTGGGCCGCCGCGTACGCCCCAGGGGGCCGTGTACGCACCCCCGTCAGGGTGAACCTGGGGTGTGGATGCCGATGGAGCAACGTTCCTGCGCGACGCCTTTATGCAGGTCAGCAACATACTCATGCCGTACTTGATCTTCGTGCGGAGAGCGGTGCGACTGCTGTCGGGACAGCGGTACAGGCCCGATCTGCTGCCGTCGGGCAGCTGCTGCGATGCACCCTGGCCCGCCCTGTCGCCCTGGCTCGACCGCCGTCCACCGTTCGCTGCGCTCGCCGCTGCAGGGAGCGGACCCATGAGGTCGCACCACCGGCGGGCCTGCTCGCGGGCCCCACCTTATTCGGAGGCACTACGTGCAGGACGACAGCACGGCACACGACCCGTACCGGCTGGGTGCCGGGGCGGTGACCGGGCGGGGGGCATCCGTCGTGGCCCGGGTGTACGGGTATCCGCCGGACCACAACGCCGGCTCGGAGTGGATGCTGCACTCCATGCTGCGGCCGCTGGCCGAGAGGGGGCACCGGGTGGAGGTGTGGCTCTCCCATCCGGGCAAGACCGAGAAGGAGTACGAGATCGACGGGGTGCGGGTCGTCCCGTTTCAGCAGGGCATCGACTTCGCCGCCCGGGCCCGCGCCGCGGATGTGCTGGTCTCCCACTACGAGAACGTGCCGTTGGTGGCCGGGCTCGCACGGGACGGCCGTATCCCGGTGGTGGTGATCTGCCACGATAACTTCGCCGAGAGCTTCCACAACGCCGCCGGCGCCGACCTCGTCGTCCACAACAGCCAGTGGATCCGCCGCGACGCGGAAATCTACTACGCCCGCTACCCCGCCGAGTTCCTACCCCGCCGCAGCATCGTGGTGCGCCCCCCGGTGATCGCCCACGAGTACCGCACCGAGCCGGGCGACTGCGTGACTCTGGTGAACCTGAACGCGGACAAGGGCGGGGAGCTGTTCTGGCAGATCGCAGCCTGGATGCCGCAGTGGAACTTCCTGGGGATCCAGGGCGCCTACGGGCAGCAGGTGATGCCCCCGCCGCGGCTGCCGAACTGCGAGGTCCTGGAATCGGTGCCCGGGCAGCAGATGCGCGAGCACGTCTACGCCCGTTCCCGGGTGGTCTTGATGCCGAGCCTGTACGAGTCGTGGGGACGGGTGGCGATCGAGGCGTTCGCCTCCGGCATCCCGGTCATCGCCCACCCCACCCCCGGCCTGGTCGAAGCTCTCGGAGAGGCTGGAATCTTCGCCTACCGCGACGACGCGACCGCCTGGATCGACGCCCTCACCTCCCTCAAGGATTCTGGTATCTGGGCCCACGCCTCCCAGCGGGCCCTCGCCCGCTCGAAAGAACTGAGCGAAGTCGACGACCTCGACCTGTGGTGTAGGGCCATCGAAGCCCTGCATGCCGAAGGCCCCACCCAGGGTGCACGCCGGTGGCAGGCGGGCGCCCCTGCCGGAACTCTCGCAAGCGACGGCGCCGACCGCGGAGCCACGACCAGCCCGGGACCACCGGGGCTGGACGCCATCCACGGACCACCACCGATCCGCTCGACCTGCTACGGAAAGGACACTTGGCCATGACCCAGACCATTCCCAAAACAGCGAGCTTATCCCTCGCCCCCCACATCGAGGTGAAACGCTTCAACCACACCGGAAAGGTCCAGAACTTCACGGTCCCCGCCGGCGTCACCACCCTCACCGCCCACTGCTGGGGCGGCGGCGGCACAGCCGGCGGCACGCGATCCCACACCATGAACGTGGAGGGGGGCGGAGGCGGGTACGCGACCGGTGACCTCACCGTCGTGCCGGGGGAGATTCTGCAGGTCGTCGTGGACATGGGCGGCGCAGCCCATGGTGGCGGTATGAGTGGCCTGTTCAGCAAACGGCACAACAAACCGATCCTCATCGCCGGAGGAGGCGGAGGATCCACGATCACCGCCAAGGGCATCACTGCCTTGGGCGGCGCGGGCGGCGGCACCAACGGCAGCGCCGCCCAAGGCGTCGTACTGCAGCAGAAATACAAGTCACCAGGGAAGCCCGCGCAAGGGGCTTCCGGGGCCACGGGCGGCGCCCCCGGGTCCGTTGACAAATCAGCCCGTAGCGGAGGGCGTGGCGGCAATGCCGGCCAGGACGGAGCCAAGGCCAGTCGCGGGAAAATGGCGCCGGGCACAGTGCCGATCCCGGGTATGGGAGGCGGCGGGGGTGCAGGTTCCAACGCCGGCTGTGGCGGTGGTGGCGGCTATGCGGGCGGCGGGGGAGGAATCGCCGGTGTCCGAGGGACATTCGGGTACATCAGTGGAGGAGGCGGCGGCAGTAGTTTCGTGCAGGGCCCGGGGGTGACCAACGGGCGCACGGTGGCAGGCAGCGGCGCCAGGGCCGGTGGCAAGGACGACCCGTTGTATACGTCGCCCGTCGGCGACTCCCGCAATCACGGACAGGTGGTCCTCTCGTGGGCCCTGTCCCCGGCCAAGCTCGAGACGACGGCGGGGGACGGTCAGAAGACCGGCCAGGGGACGGTGTTTGGTAAGCCGCTGACGGTGAAGGCCCTGTCCTCCGATGGCAAGACACCGGTTCCCGGCAGCTCGATCACGTTCACCGTCACGGCCGGGGACGCCACCTTCGGCGGCAAGAAGACCGTGACCGTCACCACCGACAGCACCGGCCAGGCCAAGACTCCGGCCCTCACCGCCGGAACCACCCCCGGCCCCGTCACCGTGACCGCCAAGACCGACAGCGCGCAGGTCACGTTCGCCCTGGAAGTAGCACGGCTGCCGGTGGGCCTTCTCCAGGCAACGGCCGACGACAGCCAGATGGCCGACCAGGGCACAGCGTTCGGCCAGCCACTGACCGCGACGGCCCTGTCCTCCGATGGCAAGACACCGATCCCCGGCGCCTCGGTCACCTTCACCATCACCTCTGGCGACGCCACCTTCCCCGGCGGCGCGACCACCATCACCGTCACCACCGACACCAAGGGCCAGGCCAAGACCCCCGCCCTCACCGCCAAAACCACCCCCGGCCCCATCACCGTGACCACAGAATCAGGGAGCAGCAAGGTGGAGTTCTCGCTCGACGCGACCGCGACGTTCAAGGTGTTGCCCGGTGGCCCGCCGGACGTACACCTCGTCCAGAGCGGCGACTCCGGCTTCCCCGGAGTGACGATCCTCCCGCCCGGCACGGGCGCCACCATCGGTCTCGTGAGGGTCGAGGTGCGCCTGCCCGCCGGCCATGATCTGCAGTGGGGGACCGCGGGCGCCCCGGACCACCAGCTAACCGTCCTGGGCGGCGCCGCCCACCCGGGGACCCTCTCCCCCGACGGACAGACACTCACCTTCGACAACGTCGACCCCGACGCCGCCACCGGCCCGGAGAAAACCCTGTACGTCCGCGTCAGCGCCGCAGGCGGTGCGCCGCTCGGCACCACCCACGTGACCTTCACGGTCGCGGGAAAGACCTCGCCCTCCACACCCGTCCAAGTCACACCCGGCTTCACCGTCGCCGCCAGCGGCGCCCCCGTGGCGGCGGCACCAGGAGGGGCAGTCGTATATCCGGGGCTGGTGGTACGCAATACCGCGACGCACGCAGTCCCGCTGCAGACCGTCACCGTCACCCTCCCGGCCGGCGCGGACATGCACTTCGGGACACCCAGCAGCCCCGATCATCAGCTGACCGTCTGGGACGGTCACCAGCCCGCCGTCGTATACGTAGGAACCCTCTCCCCCGACGGACAGACACTGACCTTCACCGACGTCGACCTCGCCATCCCCGACGACACCACACAGACGATCATCTACGTCTGCGTAAGCGCCGGCAGTGGCACACCCCACGGCCCCACCACCGTGCAGTTCACCATCGACGACAAGACCTCCCCCTCCACCACCATCAACATCACCTGAACAACCCACAGCCGTCGCGCCCCCACCCCAGGGGGCGCGACGGCTCCCTCCTCATCGCCTGCACACTCAAGGGCAGGGACCTCCTGTCGTCGAGATCACGAAGCAGCCGTGTGACGACCACGCTGCCGAACTGCACTCGTGCGATGCCGCTGCTGGGTCAGCGGCGTGAGGCAGGATTCCCCGGGCCTTCCGGCTCGGCACGCTGAAAGCGTGGCGAGCCGATCTCCTGAACGAGGTGGGCTTGGTGTGGTCCGTCGTGGACGCCGGATTCTGACGCGACCTCACCGCGGCTCGTACCTACCATGCGGTCCACGGCAGCCTCGCAGCCCCGAAGGACGCCATGGTCGACGGGGTGGCGGTTGGTCAGTGGCTCGCCAATTTGCGCAAGGCCGGCGGGCTCGGCAAGGACGAGGACCGGGCCGCGCTGGAGGCCATCGACCCGGAATGGCGCCCCGAGTGGTCGATTGAG
The DNA here is from genome assembly GCF_040302845.1 of Streptomyces sp. NPDC096323. Lineage (NCBI taxonomy): Bacteria > Bacillati > Actinomycetota > Actinomycetes > Kitasatosporales > Streptomycetaceae > Streptomyces > Streptomyces sp. NPDC096323. The sequence goes on along the minus strand of NZ_JBEOSI010000008.1, from coordinate 394,669 downwards.
TGGCAGCGCCACTACGCCACCGCCCGCGCCCTGCTCTCCGAGGAAGGCGGGCTGACCGAGGTCCTGCCGGGCGTCGTCGTCCACGGCTGCGACGTCGGCGCATGGATCAACCGGCAACGTGAGCACGCGGTGTGGAAGGCGCTGCTGCCCGAGCAGCGGCAGCGGCTCGAAGCGCTGGGGCTGACACCTATGCCCGCCGCGCCCGGCCAAAATGGCGGCGACGGCGGCCGGGCGTTCGAGTGAGGCGTCCTCGCGCTGGAGCAGTACAAGAACCGCACCGGCAGCCTGACCGTTCCCCCAAGCCCCCATCGAAACCGTGGTCATCGACGGCCAGGAGCACGGGGTGAAGCTGGGTGTGTTTCTCACGAATTCCAAGACTAGGCGGGCCAAGCTCGCCGCCGACACACTCGCCCAGCTCGCCGCCCTCGGGCTGGAGTGGGCGGCCTGACGAATCAACGCTGCGGCGCCCGCCCCCGGGTCTTCCGGGCCGGGCGCCGTGCCGTGTCCGCTGTCCGTGGCGGCCTCGGTGATGCGGGTTAGGAAGCGGGCGTAGCCATGGCCGGCGCGGGCCAGCAGCGCCGCAGTGAGCGAGCGGAAAGCACGCCAGCCGCCCACTCCGTTCCGGGGAGCGGGCGGCCAGTGCAGCTACTGCCTCCCGCCGAACGGCGGAACGTCAGCTTCGTCCGCGTCCAGGCGGAGAACTGGCACCAGGTTGGCAGGTACTCCTCCTTTTAGGCCCGCGCGGTGGGTCACCGGTGATGGCCAGGGTGAAGCGGCGCTCAGCCTAGGGTTCCGCTTCCAGACCCGTGCAGCAGAGGCTCTCGTAGCGCACGCGCCGCCGGTCACGGAGCGTGGTCGAGACGGTGAAGGACAGTGGCCCACTGGCCGACGACGCCGTCGCCGGCTCATGCCGGGTTGGGTGGTGGCATTTCCTACAGATGCGGGCTGTGAAGACCTGATACACGATGCCCGTAGATGGCTGCCGGCCCCTTCCTTCTTCGGCAGCCCTTTCCGATGGAGCGGCACATCGCCATAGGCCGCTCACCGCCAAGGTGCCGTGCGAGGCCGTCCACGGCCACTCGTATCGCGCACGTAAGACAGGAGCATCAACGTGACTCAGACTGTGGACTTCACTGAGCTGAACATGCCACTGGCATTTCCGGCCTCGCCGAACGGTCAGCATGCGTCAGCACCTGTGGAAGGTGTGATCACTTCGGTGGAGTACACCGAAGCCGAGGGTCGCAGCGGCGGCGGAGGTGCCCCCAGCACCAGCTTCAACTATCCGACGGGCCTGGTGGTTGCCCGGGACGGCACCTTGTTCGTCACCGAAAACAGCGGCCACCGGGTACGGAAGGTAACCCCGGACGGCAAGATGTTCACAGTAGCCGGAGATGGCACGGAAGGTGACGAAGGTGACGACGGGCCCGCGGTGGACGCCCGGCTCCGGGATCCTTGGGGGCTCGCGTTGGACGCCAAGGGGAACCTGTACATCTCCGAATACTCCCGAGTGCGCAAAGTGACTCCGGACGGCAAGATCACCACGGCGGTCGCCGACCTGAAACGGCCGAAGGGTCTGGCATGCGACAGTGCGGGGAACCTGTACATCGCCGAATACGAGACAAACCGGGTGCGGAGGGTGACCCCGGACGGCAAAATCGTCACGGTGTCAGCCGACCTCTCAGTCTACGGACCCGAGGGTTTGCACCTGGACGAGATCGGCAACCTGTACATCGTCGACTATGGCAGGCACAGGGTGTGGAAGATGGACCCCGACGGCGTCGTCACGAAGGTTGCCGGCGCAGGGTCGAACCCCGGCGTGCAGAATCTCGGCGACGGCGGACCGGCTGCCAGAGCCGCGGTCTTCAATCCCACCGGGGTCGTGGGGGACATCTACGGGAATGTGTACATCACTGCAAACGACCGGGTGCGGAAGGTAACACCGGACGGCATCATCAACAGTATTGCAGGCAACAACCTGGGGAGGTTCAGTAATTATTTCAGCGGGGACAATGAGCAGGCCACAATGGCCAGGCTGCAAAACCCCGCGGGGCTGGCACTGGACCCCTACGGCAACCTGTACATCGCCGACCGCACCAACGGCCGGGTGCGGAAGATCGCGGGTCCCCAGGAGCGGAGCCTGAAGATCCGACAGGTCGAGGTGCCGCAGGCCAGTCTCGGTGAGACCGCCGAACTCACCGTGGAGTTCACCGCCTACCGCACGGGGCAGGCCGTCGACGCGGGGAACGTCGTGCAGACGTTCACCGCACCCACCGGCTTCGCCTTCGCCGACGGGCCCACCTACTCCTACAACGGGGACGACGCGCTGAAAGGGAGCCTGGGCACCCGGTTCGAGCAGGACCGCAGCGTCATGGTCGTCACCCACCACCTGCACCTCAACACCTGCACCGAGAACAAGGGCCCGCTGACCTACACCATTCCGATCAAGGCAGTCACCGCGGTGCCCCCCGCCACCTACGACGACGGGAAGTTGGTCGTGGGCCGCCACCCGGGCCTCGAGCTGAGCGGTACCATCATCGAAGGGCCCCAGTTCTCCGTGACGCCGGGAGGGGCGCCGCAGGAACTGGTGCGGGGCAGCAACGCCTGTGCGTACCCGGGGGTGGAAGTCCGCCAGGAAGGACCAGTCCCACCGCAGACCATCACCGCGACTCTGCCCCCAGGAGCCGGCTTGGCCTTCAAGCCTGAACGCGGGGTCAAACATCAGATGACCGTGGGTTCACGTGGCGGGGACAAAGCACAAAGCTTCGCCGCAGAACTGTCCGACGACGGACAGACTCTGACCTGCCCGAACATGGACCTCGACATCTCGCAGCAGCATCAGCACTGCAGGGTGTGGGTCGCCGTTACGGCTACCGTCACGACGCCGACCGAAACCACTCAGCTGACGTTCCGGGTGGGCGGCATCAAATCCGCCTCCACCGACCTGAAGGTCGTTGCCAAGAAGACCACCCCGCATCCCCGCGGGGCATAAGAAAGCACCTTCGATCAGTTGGTTCTCGTTCTGTCCGGATACGGCGCTCGGTCTGTACGACCTGCCAGCGCGGCCAGTCGAGGGAGCCGGTTCTTCTCCGGGGCGCTGATGGTGCCGGAGTGCGGGGTGTTGAGCTCTGTTTGGCCGGCACCCCGGGGGCAGTGACCGTCGGGCACGGGCTTTCGATGTCTGTGGGGTAGGTCGTGCTGTTCATCAGCTGCGGTCGACAATCTGTACTCACGCGGTACGGCCGGAGCCCTGGTAGCGGGCGCAGAGTTGCCGTATGCCTGGATGCCGGGGTGGAGCTGGCGACAAGCTGGCCGCCGCGGCGCCGGGCGGTGAGTGTGTACGTCTGGCCGCCAGGCTCGGTGATTTACACCGTCGCGGACGGCCAGACGGGTCTGGACCTCGCCCGTGGTCAGCCCTTCGCGGACTGTGCTCCGCCTTGGGCGCCGCTGGCCTGATGTCCTCCGGCCGCAGCCGGTCCAGGACGACGCGCAGGGCGGGGACGGAGTCGTCGAAGACCGCGAACCCCGGGGAGGAGCCCTTCCCCGGATCGCCCGGAATCACGAGGAGACCCACGGCGGGGGCGTACTGGATCGTCTCGCGGCTCGACAAGTGTGGATTATGCCAGCGGAATATGCCTTCCCTCGGGGCAGGCTCACCTGTGGACGGAGGGGCCCGAGCTCGGCCGTCGAGTGGGGCGGCGTTTCATGTTGCCGTCCACGCACGATTGGGCGGCCGATTGGGTGAGCTTGTCACGGTGGGTGACCTCCTTCGGAGCCTATGGCCGAGTCCCCAGCTGGCCGCAGCGCACGCTTCTCGGTCTCTCACCCGGCACAAGCATCTCCGGTGCTGGTTCGGTGCTGACTCCGGCGGGTCAATCTCAGCAAATCAGCAGGTCATAGCTTCGATCGGATGAGTTGTCGTACCACTCGATGGTGGTGCCGATGAGGCTGGCGGCGACGATACGGCGGAGGTTGGAGGCGGGCGGGGGAGCGGTTGCTGGGGCGGCCATGGGTACCACTTCCGGACGGTGGGCGGGGGCGGGGTTGTGTCGCCACACCGTAGGAAGGGGCAGGTCACAGGCGTATGTGGTGGGACACCACAGTTCGCGTGGGCGGTGTGCGGGCGGGCGCTACGGGGAGGGGGCGCGAGCCCGTTTCCGCTTCGGGGGTGGGCGGGAGAAGGCTGTCCGAGTTGCACTGTTCAGTATGTTTCGCGAGGGCGGTGCTGACTCCCGTGCTGACTACGCTGCGTTGCAGTCGGGCATTTCGGTGCGGAGTGGACGGCTGAAGCTTCCGTTTGGACGCGTCCTTGCTGCAGATCCGTGAGGTGCGTGTCTCAGTCTCGAAGGCGGCTGTGGGACGGCGGCGCCGACGCTGCCGCAGGTGTGGGCCCATCCCGGGGACGGGCGGGTGGCGTCCTCGGAATGGAGACTGCGAAGGCCGGTTTCGGGCGGCTGAAGAAGGGCTGGCAAAAGGGGGCGGCGCAAGGCGCGGGCGAATCGGACGCCGTGCTGCTCGGAGGTGCGGGGCCGACGATCCGGGCGAGCTCTACCTGAACAACCTCTGCACCGCCCCCGGCTGGAAAACCGGCGGCTGGATCCGCTGGAGCCCCATCGACCCCGTCGACCGCGCCTGCCGAGAGTGTGGCACCGAGGCGGTCCCGCTCTTCACCATCGCCTCATGGGAATGGGACGGTGGCAGCGCGATCTGGACCGCCAAGGAGGACCGGCCGACCCCGGGCCCGCCACCCCTGGGCGCCCGGGACGGCAACTTCACTTTGATCGACATCACCGGCGGCAATAACCTGCAGTTCCACGTTTGCCCGTCCTCCCCCTACCACCCCCACTTCGAACTGCTCCAGTGAGCCATCGCGGAAGTCCTCCGCACCACCGTGCGCACTGATCGGCACCCACCCAGCAGGCTTGCACAGCGTGATCCAAACGAGAGGCCCTAGGCCCTGAAGGGGGAGTGCCTTCTGGGGTACGGCCTGCACCACGGTCTTGCCCTGACGACATGACGCTCCTGCGGACGCACCGCGATTCCCGCACAGCGCGGGCAGTGCTTGACCGTGAGGGCCGTGAGTGGGCTGTGCGTGCCGGGCATGGATGAGCCCCGGATCCGGCAGCGGGGCTGTTTGTGCCGGATCCGGGGTGGCGGTGGCGCCCTGTGGGCGGTTACTTGACGGCGCCGGCGGTCATGCCGCGGGTGAGGGAGCGCTGGAAGATGAGGAAGAACACGATCATCGGGACCACGCCGAGGAGTGCGGCGGCGCTCATGGCGGTGGGGTCGCTGGTGTACTGCCCCTGCATGACGGACAGGCCGAGTGGGACGGTCTGGTTGTCGTTGGAGATCAGCAGGACGAGGGGGTAGAGGAACTCGTTCCAGCTCCAGACGAAGAAGAAGACGCACATGACCGAGAGGGTGGGCCAGCTCATGGGCAGGACGATGCGCCACAGGATGGTCCAGCGGCCGGCTCCGTCCATGGAGGCGGCTTCGATGAGTTCGCGGGGGAAGCTGGAGAAGACGGAGGAGAGCAGGTAGGTGCCGAAGGCGCTGTAGGTGATGCCGACGAGGATGGTGTAGCCGAGTTTCCCGTCGTAGAGACCCATCTCCTTGAAGAGGTAGTAGATGGGGTAGACGAGTCCTTCTTGCGGCAGGACGTTGACGCCGAGGAAGAAGACGAGGAAGGCGGTGCGCCAGCGGACGCGGCCGATGCCGATGGCGTAGGCGTTGAAGAGTGCGAACAGGACGGCGATGAGGACGACGCCGAGGCTGATCTGGACGCTGTTGAGGAGTTTCTGGGTGAAGCCGACGCGTTCCCAGACGTCGGCGATGATGCTCCAGTTCCACTCGGTGGGCCAGGACAGGGAGCCGTGGGCCCGGAAGTCGGCGCTGGTCTTGAACGAGTTGAGCAGGATGACCGCGAAGGGTGCGAGGAAGGCGAGGACGAAGACGGCGATGGCGGCCAGGACCGCGTATGAACCTGGGGTGCGGCGGTTTCCGGTGGCTTTGCCGGGCTGGCGTCGGGTGCTACGGCCGCGGGGTCCTGGTGCAGGGGTGCGGGAGGGTGTGTGCGTGGTGGGATCTGTGGTCATGGTCATGGTCATCCGTCCTCGCGGGCCTGGCGGGTGAGCATCGTTCCGGCGATGATCAGCACGAGCAGCGTGATGGTGCTGGAGATGGCTGACCCGTAGCCGACGTCGGCCCGCTCGAAGAAGTTCTGGTACGCGAAGTAGGAGGGGACCAGTGTCGAGTTGCCGGGGCCGCCGCCGGTGAGGACGAAGATCTGGGCGAAGACCTTCAGGCCGGCGATGGTGGTGGTGACCAGGACGACGTAGACCTCGGGGCGCAGGATGGGCACGGTGATGCGGGTGAAGCGCTGCCACCAGGTCGCGCCGTCGAGGGAGGCTGCCTCGTAGAGTTCGGGGTCGATGCGCTGGAGCCCGGACAGGAACAGCACGAGCGGGTAGCCGAGCTGCATCCAGACCAGGACGGCGAGGACGACCCAGAGCGCGAGGTCGGGGTCACCGAGCCAGTTCTCGGCCAGGGAGGCGAGGCCGGCCTTTTCGAGGACGCTGTTGACGGCGCCTTCCGGGGCGAGGATCCATCCCCACATCAGGCCGGTGACGGCGACGGGGATGACCTGGGGAAGGTAGAGCCCGGAGCGGAAGAGGCTGACGACTCCGTCGCCGTGCTTCTTGCCGATGTAGTCGAACAAGAGGGCTGCGAGGAACAGACCGAGCAGGGTCGGGACGACCGCGATGCCGACGATGACGAAGGCGATGTTGCGGAAGGAGGCCCAGAAGTCGGCGTCGCTGAAGAGGCGGGTGTAGTTGTCGAAGCCGATCCAGGTGGGGTCTCCGATGCCCTGCCACCGGGTGAGGCTGTAGTAGAAGGTCATCACCAGCGGGACGACGAGGAAGAGCAGGCTCAGCAGCAGGCCCGGCGCGAGGAAGACGGCGTACCCCGTGGGCCGCGGATGACGTGTGGTTTTCACTGTTGCTCCTGGATGGGCGGGACGGCGGCCCGGTGCGGGCGGCCGCCGTCCCCGGAAGTGAAGGGGCTGACGCGTGGACGAGGAGGTGTGTCAGCCTCAGCGCCGCGAGGCGGCGTACTTCTCGTAGGGGGCTGCGAGCTCGTCGAGAACCTTGTCGGGCTTAGTGCCGTTCATCAGGTTCTGGGTGGCGGCCATCCACGTGTCGTAGTAGCCGGCGACGGGCCAGTCCGGGTAGAAGGCGAGGCCGTTGCTGGCCTGGTGGGTGTTGAAGGCGGTGATGAGCTCGCGGGCCTTGGGGTTGGTGATGCTGTCTGCCTTGGCCGCGAGGGGCACGTTGCCCTCTTCGCCGATCCGCTTCTGGATCTTGTCGGACATGGTGATGTCGATGAAGTCCTCGGCGAGCTTCTTGTTCTTCGCCTTGGTGGGGACGACCCAGTGGTTGCCGCCGGAGCCGAGGGTCTTCTCGCTGCCCGGGTAGGGGGCGGTGGACCATTCGAAGTTCTTGATGTCGGTGGTCAGGCCGCCGAACCACCAGTTTCCGCCGACCATGATCGGCCGCTTCTGGGAGACGAACTGTTCGGTCATGTCGCTGCCCTTGAGGCCGACGTCCTTCTTCTCGAAGTAGCCCTTGTCGAGCCACTCCTTGTACTTGTTGACGGCGTAGGTCATCTCGGGGCCGTGGAAGTCGACCTTGCCCTTGTACAGCTGGTAGTTGTCGACCCAGGTGTCGTCGGCCTGCGAGAGTGCGAGCAGGTAGAGCCAGTGGCCGGCGGGGTGGTCGTTGGCGGCGTTGGCCAGCGGTGTGACGCCGGCTGCCTTGAACTTGGCGAGGGCCGCTTCGAAGCTCTTGAAGTCGGTGGGCTTGGCCACGTTGTACTTCTTGAACAGGTCGTCGTTGTAGTACGAGAGGACGAACTCGCCGTAGTTCGGGATGCCGTACCACTTGTCGCCGCCCATTTCGCCGTTGGCGTCGTAGCGGGCGGTGACGGACGCGCTCTCGCTGATCTTCTTGTCCCAGCCGCGTTCCTTTGCGACGGAGGTCAGGTCGGTGAGCAGGCCCTGCTTGGCGAGCAGTCCGGTGGTGGCGTTGCCCTTGTTGTACTCCATGACGTCGGGCGCCTTGTCGGAGTTGAGGATCATGCCGGCGTTCTGCTGTATCTGCTCGAACGTCTTGCGTTCGAAGACGACCTTCACGTCGGGGTGGGTCTTCTTGAACTCGGCGATGGCCGCGTCCCAGGCGTTGCTCAGGGCACCGTCCTCCTGCTCGTAGTGCCACAGGCGCAGAGTCTTGCCGTTTCCCGCCGCGGTGTCCGATCCGCCGCCGCAGGCGGTCAGCGGTGCCACGAGTGCCAGAGCGGACACGGCGAGCAGGGCTCGTCGGGTGGTGCGGCGTGGAGCACGGAAGCGCATGTTCGTCATGAGGATTCCTTGGGTGTGCAGGGTCAGGGCGGTGCGGGGGGAGCGGAACGGGTGCTCAGGTGGGGCTGGTCAGGCGGTGCGGCGGTGGACGCGGGCTTCCCAGGGCTGCAGGGTGTGCGGGGCCGTGAGAGGGGTGGTGGCGGGGACGTTGGCGATGAGGGTCTCGCTGTGTTCCCAGCCGTCGGGCAGGTCGATGGTGAGGTCGGCTCCGCTGAAGTTGGCGAGGACCAGCAGTTCGGTGCCGGATGCCGCGTGGTGGCGGGTGAAGGCGTAGAGCTGCTCGTGGTCGGGGTGGAGCATGTGGAAGCCGCCGTGGGTGAGGGCGGGCTCGGCGTGCCGCAGGGAGATGAGGCGGCGGTAGTAGTGGAAGACGGAGTCCGGGTCAGCGATCTGAGCCTTGGCGTTGACGCGGGTGTGGTCGGGGTTCACCGCGATCCAGGGCACGCCGGTGGTGAAGCCGGCGTTCTGGGTGGTGTCCCACTGCAGCGGAGTGCGGGCGTTGTCCCGGCTGCGATGGCGCAGCCCCGCCAGGATCTGTTCCTCGTCGACTCCGAGAGCGGTCTGCTCGCGGTGGTGGTTGAGGGACTCGATGTCGCGGAAGTCCTCGATGGAGGCGAAGGGGGCATTCGCCATGCCGAGTTCTTCGCCCTGGTAGACGTACGGGGTGCCGCGGTGCAGGTGCAGCACGGTGGCCAGGAGCTTGGCGGACCGGTCGCGGTGGGCGGGGCTGTCGTCGCCGAAGCGGGAGACGACGCGGGGCTGGTCGTGGTTGTTCCAGTACAGGCTGTTCCAGCCTGTCTCGCCCAGGCCGGTCTGCCAGCGGCCGAGGCTGGCCTTGAGGTCGGTCAGCTTCAGCGGGCGGACGTCGAACTTCCCGCCGGGGCCCTGGTCGAGCCCCACGTGCTCGAACTGGAACACCATGTCGACCTCGCGGCGGGCGGGGTCGGTGAAGAGCCTGGCCTCCTCCACGGTGACACCGGGCATCTCCCCGACGGTCATCAGCTGGCGCGGACGGCCCTCGAAGACCTCGCGGTGCATCTCGGCGAGGTACTCGTGAATGCGGGGGCCGCAGATGTAGTGAGGGCTGCCGTCCCCGTACCGGCTGCCCTCGTGCACGGCCCCGTCGGGCAGGCCGGGTGTCTTGGAGATGAGGTTGATGACGTCCATGCGGAAGCCGTCGACCCCACGGTCGAGCCACCAGCGCATCATGGCGTGGACCGACTGGCGAACGACCGGGTTCTCCCAGTTGAGGTCGGGCTGTTTGCGGGAGAACAGGTGCAGGTAGTACTCGCCGCTCGGCTCGTCGTACGTCCAGGCAGGGCCGGAGAAGAAGGACCCCCAGTTGTTGGGTTCAGCGCCTGGGGTGCCCGGTTCCATGCCGTCACGGGCGGGGCGCCAGATGTACCAGTCCCGCTTGCTTCCCTGCCGGCCGCCGTCGCGGGACGCGGTGAACCAGGGATGTTCGTCGGAGGTGTGGTTGACCACCAGATCCATCACGAGCTTCATGCCGCGCTCGTGGACGGCGTCCAGGAGCCGGTCGAACTCGTCGAGAGTGCCGAACAGCGGGTCGATGTCCTGGTAGTCACTGATGTCGTATCCGTTGTCGTCGTGCGGGGACGGATAGACCGGAGAGAGCCACAGAACGTCGACGCCGAGCTGGGACAGGTGGTCGAGACGCTCGATGATGCCTTGGAGGTCGCCGATTCCGTCCGCGTTGGAGTCGGCGAAGCTGCGCGGGTAGATCTGGTAGACCACCGCCTCGCTCCACCAGGAGTCGGCGGGATTGGCTTCATTCACGGGCACGTCAAACCTCATCGTGTTCGCTTGATTACTTCTAGTGATGTCATTGGGGTGTGCGAGGCCGCAGGTGCGCCTGGCCGGCCGGGCGGGGTCAGGAGATTGCGGCGCCCACCGCGTCGCGGATGACGAGGCAGGCCGCGCCTCGGGCCCAGAGATCGTGCCGGACGGGGTCGACATGGATGTCGCAGTCCGAAGCCGCCGTGGAGAATGCCTGCGCTTCCAGCGCTGCGGCCATAGCGGGGCCGAACAGGTCGTAGGCGACCGCACCCTCCCCGGCAATGATGATCTTCTGCAGGTTCAGCAGGTTGCACATACCGGCCATGCCCCGCCCGAGGGCCGTGCCGGCTTCGGCGAACGCGGAGCGGGCCACGGCGTTCGCCGAGCCGCCCTCGCTCCGCGCGAGGTCGATAGCTTCACCAATGGTGTCGCAGGCGATGCCGGCGTCCCGCAGGTGGCGCAGAACGGCCCGGTCGCCCGCCAGGGCCTCCAGACAGCCCCGGCGGCCGCAGCTGCACATGGGGCCGGCGGGATCCAGGGGAAGGTGGCCGAATTCTCCGGCAAGTCCGGTGGCGCCGGAAAATAGGGAGCCGTCCAGAAGAAGGCCGCAGCCGATGCCGGGACCGACGGTGACCACGGCGAAGGAGTCGATGTCCCGGCCTTCGCCGAACCAGCGTTCTGCGACGACCAGGGTATTCACGTCGTTGTTGACGACCACCGGCAGTCCGGTCGCCTCCATCAGAGGGCCGGCCACATCGACCTTGTTCCAGTCGAGCAGGGCTGAGTAGCGGCAGACCCCGGCCGCGGAGTCGACGTGGCCACTGACACCGACTCCGAGGCCGAGCACCCTGTCCGCCACGTCGGGCGCCTCTGCGAGGAGCCTGCCGGTCAGGGAGGCGGCGGCGGACAGGGCGGTTCGAGGGGTGCAGTCATCCAAGGGTTCCTCTGCACGGGCCAGGACATTGGCCGCCATGTCTGTGACGACTCCCGAGACCTGCGCGGGGCCGATCTTCAGACCCACGACCAGGTGTTTGTCCGGGTTGACGTGCAGCATCTTCTGCGGCCGCCCGCGCCCGCTCGGCGCGGTGTCACTCTCACGCAGGTAATCGTGCTCGAGAAGCGGCGGCAGCATGCGGGTCACCGAGGAGGGCACCAAACCGAGGCGCTGGGCGAGCTGGGTGCGCGAGATAGGCCCAGCAGTGAGGACGGTCGCGAAGATCTCCGCACGGGTCTGCTCACTGACAAGCTCCGAAAACCGGATCTTGGACGGGCTCATCACGCGGTACCTCCAGGTGGTAGTCGGTCAGGACGGTCGGGGGCGGCTCACCGCCATCGAACCCGATGCGGGCGCCGCGGCGACCCAGCAGCGGTGAATCCGGTGTAGCCAAGCGTTACGGGGATGGTCATCGCGCCTCCTTCGGCTGCGACGCCGCCGGCCGGGATACGCCCCTGTCGACTGCGTATGACGGGAGTGTGTCCCCCACGCTTTTGGTGCGTCAAGAAAGAAAACAGTGCGTTACGCAACCGTGACGAGCCATGACCGCTCATTGCCGATGACCGCACTGCACGTCTTTGCCGTATTTGTCGGCTGCTTGTTCGCGAACGCGGTCGACGAATCTCGCGCATTTCATTGACATGGCGAAGAAATGACGGGACGTTAACCGGCAGCCGGGACACGGCCGGAGCATGGGCCACAGGGCTCCGGCGTACCTGCAGCCCCTCACCCCCGGGGCAGGCCGGACCGGTCATCCCGCTCGCACGACCGGTGTGCTGTGCTCCCGGCCCTGAGAGCGATCCCCACGCGTGAACTCTGCCCTTCAACTCCCCCCGAGAGGAGAGGAAGCAGGTCCCGCCGGCCGCCCAGACGGGTGCCGCGCAGTCCGCACCTCTGGTCACCCGGCGAGCCGAGGCCGCGCACCGCGGACGCCGCCAGGCAACGGGCCTCAGCGCCCAGCCCCCCATAGGTGTCCGCCTCCGGCGGCACCTGGGGGCCGTGCCCCCATTCATCAAGGAGAGGACTTCACCATGCCCGCAGGAAGACTGCGACGGCTCAACCCGCTGGCGGCCATCGCCGCCGGCCTGGCCTTGGCGCTCGCCGGCGCCGTCGTGCCGGCCGGCGCCCTGGCCTCGGCCACCCCCCTGCCGCCGGCCCAGCTCGTCCCCGCGGCAGCCCTTGCCGCCGCGGCCCCGGCACCCGCGGCGGGCGCGGCGGGAGAGACCGCGAACAGCGAGCAGCTGCAGACCTGGTGGCACGACAATCACGAGTTCAACACCACCAGCCCCGTGGGCGGTGACAAGGTGCGGCGGTCCTCCTTCTACGACGTGAAGGTCGCCACGGCCGCGGCGCCGACCACGAAGTACGACTCGTTCGCCTACATGAGCATCCCCCGCAGCGGCAAGGGGAAGATCGGCTACACCAAGGAGGACGGCGCGGAGTTCTCCGCCGCGGCGAACCTCACCATGAGCTGGTCGTCGTTCCAGTACACGGCCGACGTCTGGGTGGACGTGTCGCTGCGCACCGACCAGAGCATCTCCTCGGCCGACCAGGTCAAGATCAAGCCGAGCAGCCTGAAGTTCGACAAGGAGCTCGTCAACAGCAAGACCGTCCGCATCAAGGTGCCCTACGACGCGAAGGGCTACCGGTTCTCGGTCGAGTTCGACCCGCAGCTGTACACGGCCTACAACGACATGTCCGGCCCTGCCAATGACGCCGGCAAGCTCACCACGAACAGCGGCGGCGGGAACCGGGCCATCCACACCGAGCCGCGCAACTCGATGATGATCTTCGCCGAGCCGACACCGACCGGTGCGGAGAAGGAGCGGCTGATCCCCACTGCCGCGTCAGGGAGCATCTATTACCCCGAGCCCGGTCAGGTCACCAACCTGAACAACATCAGTCAGGACATCATCTACTTCCGCCCGGGCACCTACTCCATGGGCTCGAAGTACCACGCGGTGCTCCCGGCGAACGTCAAGTGGGTCTACCTGGCGCCCGGCGCGTACGTGAAGGGCGCCTTCCGCTTCTTCCATGACAACCAGGGCCTGTACAAGGTCACCGGGTACGGAGTTCTCTCCGGTGAGCAGTACGTCTACGAGGCGGACACCAACAACAACTACGACCACCTCAGCGGGGCGTCGAACTGTCACGCCTCCTGCGTGAAGATGCTCCAGTTCCAGTCCGCCGACGCCCAGCAGTACCTCGATCTGCAGGGTGTGACGATCAACGAACCGCCGTACCACTCGTTCGTTGTCTACGGCAACGAGCAGACCTTCCAGATGCGGGTCGACAACTACAAGCAGGTCGGCTCCTGGTACTGGCAGACCGACGGCATCGAGCTCTACCGCGGCAGCAGCATGAAGAACACCTTCTTCAACGCCAACGACGACGTCCTGAAGATGTACCACAGCGACGTCAACATCGATAACACCGTCATCTGGAAGAACGAGAACGGCCCCGTCATCCAGTGGGGCTGGACACCCCGCAACATCGACAACGTCCGGGTGACCAACACCCACGTCATCCACAACCGGATGTACTGGAAGGACGTCAAGTACAACACCTGCATCCTCAACTCCTCCTCCCACTGGGAGGACATGGGGTCCACCACCAAGGGCGACCCCAACACGAAAGTCCAGAACATGACCTTCGAGAACATCACCGTCGAAGGCCAGACCAACTGCGCGATCCGCGTCTTCGCCCTCTCGAGCACCGAGAACATCCACATCAAGAACCTCAAGATCGACGCCTGGAACGGCCTCGACCCGAGCAGCCAGGTCAGCCTCCTCAAGCGCTACACCAACACCGCCGGCCAGAAGGTCACCCTCGGCAACGAAACGAGCCAGAGCAAGGGCCTCAAGCTCGAGAACTACACCGTCGGTGGCACCGTGATCGACAAGTCCGGCACCAACTGGGGCGCGGACAAGCTGGGCAGGATCGGCTTCGACGCCGAGAACTGGGACAACTGGAACGCCTGGGGCCCCGGGGGCAACACCCCTGACCCCGACCCGGGCACGGGCACGGGCCGGATCGTCAACGGCGGCAACGCCAAGTGCCTCGACCGCGCCGGAGCGGGCACGGCCAACGGCACCGAGATCCAGCAGTGGACCTGCGCGAACGTCGCGTCGATGACATGGGCGCTGGATGGTCAGCAGCTCAAGTCCGGCGGCAAGTGCCTGGATGTCGTCGGCGGCGCCACCGCCAACGGCACCAAGGCACACCTGTGGGACTGCGGCGGCTGGGACAGCCAGAAGTGGGCCTTCCAGGCCAACGGCACACTGAAGAACCTCAAGTCTGGCCGCTGCCTCGACGTCGAAGGCCAGAGCTCGGTCGACGGAGCCCGCCTCCACCTGTGGGACTGCGGTACGTGGGCCAGCCAGAAGTTCACCCTGACTGCCTAGTCAGCCTCGGCACCGGCGGCCGCCACCCAGGCGGCCGCCGGTGGACAACGCAGCGGCGCCTCCCTCCCGTCACCTCGCAGAAAGACAGCCCGCGCATGCCAACAACCAGGTTCGAACAGCCAGTCCTGAGCCTCTTCCGCATCGTGAGTGGGCTGCTGTTCGCCTGCCACGGAGCCGCCACCCTCTTCGACGTCTTGGGCGGACCCCACGGCCAGGCTCCCAACACCGGACAGTGGCCCGGATGGTGGGCCGCGGTCATCCAACTGATCGGCGGTTCACTCGTGCTGGTCGGACTGGCCACCCGCCCGGCGGCTCTCCTGTGCTCCGGATCCATGGCCTACGCCTACTTCGTCCAACACCAGCCCGACGGGCCGTTCCCGTTGGAGAACGGCGGCGAGCAGGCCGCCCTCTTCTGCTGGGCCTTCCTGCTCATCGCCGCCCTCGGCCCCGGCCGGTGGTCCCTGACCGACCTGCCGGCTCTCACCGCGCAGCTCACGCAGCGCACACGCAGAAAGGAGGTGAGCGACCGCAGCCACACCTGAACCCGACCCACACCATCGTCTGTCATGTGCACGTAAATTTCTGGCCGGTTCGGCCAGTGATCCCCCGACACACGGAGGAAGAGCACGATGAACCTCGCATCCGCAAAACCGACCCGCCGTACGGCCGTCAGCGCCGGCGTCCTGGCAACGGGCCTGCTCTGCCTGCTTCCGCTGGCACCGACAGCGTCCGCCCACGGCACGGTCATCACCCCCCAGACGCGCAACTACGGCTGCCTGCAGCGGTGGGGCTACAGCGAGCCGAACGAGGCACAGGACCCGATGTGCTACCGGACCTACCACGAGAACGCGAACGCCATAGGCGCGTGGAAGGCCGTCTACGCCAACAACACCGGGGACAACTACAAGCAGGTCATCCCCGACGGCCAGATCTGCAGCGCCGGCGGCCAGGGCGAGACGAACTACCGACCGCTCGACCGACCCGGGCCGTGGATCACCACCGACCTGGACTCCGACTTCACCGTGGACCTGTACGACGAGGCGCGCCACGGCGCGGACTGGCTCGAGGTCTACGTCACCAAGCAGGGCTTCAACCCGGAGTACCAGCTGATCGGGTGGAACGACCTCGAACTGGTGAAGAAGACCGGCCGCTACCCCTACCAGGCCCACTACACCACCGACGTCAGCACGTCGGGATACAGCGGACGACACGTCGTGGTGACCGTCTGGAAGGCATCACACATGGACCAGAAGTACTTCCTGTGCAGCGACGTCAACTTCAGTTGACCAAGATCGGCTGACCGGGCCCCGCAGGAGGCACCGCCTGCTGCGGGGCCCTCCCTCTTCCGAGACCAGCCACGACCCCGGCTCCCCTCGGCGAGCCGCAACCACGCCGCGGCACCCAGGCCCCCGGGCCTCGGACTGCGCCCGAGATCGTCTCCAGCGGAGGACTGACGATGCCCAGTACCTTCACCCGAACCGTCGGCACCCCCAACCCTGCCGACCGGCCACCGGCCCGGCTGAGTCCGCGACAGACCCTGCGCAACCGCCTCACATCTCATGCTCACCGCTACACGCGGATCAGCCCCACCGTCCTGCGCATCTGCGTCGGCCTCATCTTCTGCTGGTTCGGTGTCCTGAAGTTCTTTCCCCGCGCGAGCGCAGCCGAGGACTTCGCCGTCCGGGCCATGACCGAACTGACCCTCGGACTCATCCCCGCCCAGATCTCCCTGTGCTTGCTCGCCGTCCTCGAGACAACCATCGGACTCGCCTTCATCACCGGATTCCTGCCTGCTCCGCTACGCACTGACAGCCTTCGAGTTCCAAGGACACGAAGCCCTGCTCCACCTGTCACTCGGCGGCCAACAGGCCGACGTACCGCCGCAGCCCTCGGCCCTGGCACCACACCTGCAAAACCGCTGGAGCGCCACCGCCCTGATGTGTAGGCGTACTCCGTGGACGGCTTATCGTCGTGGTCGGCCTTCGCCCACCCTGGCTGCCGCACCCTCCATGACCCGTCCGAGCGCGTCGTAGACGGCGTCGGTGCGCTTGCCGTTGGCGTCCACCTGGGCGGTGGCGACGCCGCGGGCCGACTCGTAGGTGGTGGTGGTCGGCTGGTCGAGCGCGTTGGTCACGACCGTCGAGGTCAGGGCCTCGATAGTGGCTGGTGTGTAGACCGTCTTGGTGGTGTTCTTCACGGTGTCCGTGGACGTCTTCGTACGACCGTGTTGGTCGTAGGTGTAGGTGGCGGTGGTGAGGTAGCCGGTGCCGTTCTTGTCCTGTTCATCGCGGCGGGTGATGTCGCCCTTGACCGGGGCGGTCGTCAGGCTGGTGGCGTTGTGCGTAGTAGTAGCGCGTCGTGGAGATCAGGTCCTGGGGCAGCTGGACGCTCGTCCCGCAGGCCTTTGCCACGGTCTGGGTCTGGGAGACGAGGTTCAGGATGTTCTTGGCCGCGTTCTTGGCGTACGTGGTGGTCGTGCATTCTTCGTCGCCGGTCTTGGCCTTGTCACCGAGAGCGGACTCGGTGAGGGTCTGGCCGACGCCGTCGAAGGTCCGCTCGATGCGGGTGGTGCGCCAGGCAGATCCGACGGCCTGACGGGTTTCGTCACTCGCGACGGCGGATGAACGGAGGAGTGAGATCACAGCGCCCGGATCGCGACGCCGACCGGTGGCCTGGTCCCGTCCCGGCGCACGGGACGAAGGAAGGCCGCCATGGAGCATGGCGGTCTTCCTCTGCGAACTGTGTGCGGCGGCGCTACGCCGGGGCGCCGGCCCCGTCCGGGGCCGGGTCGGTCTCCGGTTCCCGTCGCGGTTCGCTCAGCTGTTCGCGGACGTAGTTCCAGACCACTGCGATCAGCGCGGCAACGGGTACGGCGAGGAGGCTGCCCACGATGCCGGCCAGGTTGCCGCCCAGCGTCACGGCAACCAGGACCACCGCGGCGTGCAGGCCGAGGCCCCGGCTCTGGATCATGGGCTGGAACACGTTGCCTTCGAGCTGCTGCACCACGACGATGATGGCCAGCACGATGAGCGCGTCGGTCAGACCGTTCGACACCAGGGCGATGAGCACCGCGACGAAGCCCGCGAACAGGGCGCCGACGATCGGCACGAACGCGGACACGAAGGTCAGTACGGCCAGGGGAAGCACCAGCGGAACTCCGACGATCCACAGGCCGAGACCGATCAGGACCGCGTCGAGGAAGCCGACGTATGCCTGCGAACGCACGAACTCGCCCAGCATCTCCCAACCGCGCGCGGCCACCGTCGGCACATCGTCGGCGAGCCGGCCGGGCAGCTGACGTGCGAGCCACGGCAGGAACCTCGGGCCGTCCTTCAACATGAAGAACATCAGGAACAACGCCAGGACGGCGGTGACGACTCCGTTGAGTACGGTGCTCACCCCCATGACGACGGTGGTGACCATGCTGCCGACGCTGTCCTGGATGCGGGTGGTTGCTGAATCGAACGCCCCGGTGATCTGGTCGTCGCCGATGTTGAGCGGCGGGCCTGAGGCCCACTCACGCAGCCTCTGGATGCCCTCGACCACACCGTCGCCCAGTTCCCCGGACTGGGAGGCGACAGGCACCGCGATGAGCGCCACGACTCCCGAGGCGACCAGGAGGAACAGCACTGTCACCGCTGAGGCCGCGAGGGCCGGCGGCCACCCTCGTCGCCGTAGGCGACGCGTCAGGGGCCATGTGAGAGTGGTGAGAAGCAAGCCGACTATGAGTGGCCAGACAACCGACCACATGCGGCCCAGAAGCCACAGGGCGACCGAGGTCATGACGAGGACCAGGAGCAGCTCGGCCGATACACGTGCCGAGGTGCGAAGGGCTGCGCGGGTTCTGGTGGAACTCAGCGGGGCAGACATGGAATACACCCTATGAGCCGGGCCGGTGCCGCCTGCAGGCGCTCCTGCCCCTGTCCGCCGCCGGGGAACCTTTCGGGCCCCCTACCCCTGGTGGACAGATTCGCTCTAGTGGCGCGGAGGGGAGGACCCCGGCAACGACGTACCGTCGACGGCCAGGTCGAAGGCGATCGGCGACGGGGTCGGGAACCGCCTTTGAGGGGGCCTGGGGCATGGGAGTAATGAAGAAGCTGGGCGGCATGGTGGTCGGTGCGCGCGGCGTTCCGGCACGACGACTGGCAGCGGTCCAGGCGCGCTTCGTCGGCGTCCGGCGGTGACACAAGGCCCGGTCCCGGTCGTCGACGCACATCAGGAAGGACCGCGGGTTGTCTTGGACGGTCAGTGCCGGGTTGCCGGGGATGTCGCGGGCCTGACGGTGGGTGCGGATCGACCCGGCGAAGGTCGCCGCCTGCCCCGCGGCGTGGATCGCGCGGCGCGCGGCCGGCCCGGAGATGCGCACCCCGCGTGCCAGGTCGTCGTGGAGGGTGGTGAGGGTGTCGGAGGCGGACCGGGCGGTTTCTACGCCCAGCGGCTGATGAATGCCATCGCGGCCGCGGGCGGCGTATCCGCCGCTGACCGCGGTGCGCATGCGCCCGTACTGGATGGCCAGTGCCACCAGGCCGCCCGGGCGGCGTGCGATGTGCCAGGCCAGGTTGCGGCGAAACCGGGCGATACCGATCGCGCCGTGCGGATCGTCGAGGATGACCTCGCTTTCCCGTCCCAGGCGCAGGGCCAGGCGGGAGACCCATGGGACGAAGGCCTCGATGCGCGAGCGCAGCCGGAATAGTGCAGGGAGTGGTGCTGGGCGTGGGGGTGTTCACGAGGGTGAGTGGCCGCGTCGAACAGCAGCCTTTCGGCCGGCGCGATCCTTCAGTACGCGGATCACCCCCACTACGGGAGGGATCGCCGCCCAAGGGACATTGCGCAGGCGCCCCGCGGAGTGGTGGTTGGTTGCCGTCCTCGGCGAAGGCCTGCCCCGTCCGGCATCGTGACGTCGACCGGGGGCGCATCGGCTGGGGACGGAATGCTGCTGCTCACGGGCCTACGGTACGGCGAGCGCCGACTCCACCAGCCGGTCACCCGCATCGGACCAGGCCCCGGTGCGGACGTCTTCACCCAGCTGTGCGACGTGGACGCGGCGGGCCGCTCCACCAACGTCTGTGACGGGCTCGCCCAGCTGCGTACGTCAGGTGAGGAACCGGCCCTGTCACCGTCCCGATGAGCGTCACCGCGTACCGATTCGCCGCGGGACACCGTATCCGCCGGCAGATCAGCGCGGGCGCGCACCCGCGCTATGCGCGCAACCCCGGCACGGGAGAATCGCGGGTGGAGGCGCCGGAGTTCGCACCGGTGCGGGTCACCCTGCACGCGGACTCCGTGCTCGTGCGGCCGTACGGTGCGGGCACTTCGGCCGCCCTAGCCACTGGCTGAGTGCCGGTACGGATCACCGTGCACGAGGGCCCCTACCCGGTGCTGTCGAGGGCTGATCCCGGGATTGATCGGGCACCGCGTGGCTGAGACGCTCGGGCTTACCATGCATTCGGTGCCCGATGGTCACCGGACAGCGGAGGGCGGTGGCATGGAACTCGACGAGCTCGGCCTCGTGCCGGACGAAGCGACCGTCTACCGGATGCTCATCGCCCGGACGTCGGTCCGTGTGGAAGCGATCGGCGACGCGGCTGGCCTGCCGGCCGAAAGGGCGACCGCCACACTACGCTCCCTGGTGACCCGTGGCCTCGTCGTCCGCGCCGCCGACGGCCACCGGTATTCCGCGGCGCCCCCGGCCGTCGCGCTGGGCGCCGAGCTCGCAGCGCACCGCGAGCGGTTGCAGCGCGCCGAGGTGACGGTGGCGCGCCTCACGGAGACGTACCGTATGGCGACCGCGGACCGTGCCCAGCGCGAACTCGTCGAGATCGTCGAGGGCAGCGAGGCCATCGGCACCCGCTACCGGCAGTTGCAGCTGTCCGCACGCCGCACCATCGACATCTTCTCGGCGGGCAGGCCCCAGGTGGTCACCCCCGCGGACAGCGAGGAGGTGACGGCCATGGCCCGCGACGTGCGGGTGCGTGCCGTCATCGATCAGGGCTTCCTGCGCGAACCGGGCGCCGCGGAGAACGTCGCGCAGTCCCTGGCCGACGGGGTCCGGGTGCGGACCGTCACCGAAGTGCCGTACAAGCTGATCCTCTGCGACGAATCCGTGGCGATGCTGCCGCTGCACGGACGGGACGCCGACGTCGACCCGGCGGTCGTGCTGCGCGGCGGCCTTGCCCACATGGCCCGGGAACTCTTCGAGCAGGTGTGGGAGCGCGCCGGCCCCTACCAGGAGGCGGCGGGCGTCGGCATCGACCCGGTCGACGTGCACATCCTGCGACTGCTGCTCGCCGGGCTCACCGACACCGCCGTTGCCACGCAGGTGGGTCTCTCGGCCCGGACCGTGCAGCGCCGTATCCAGCTGATGATGTCCCACGCCGGCGCGACTTCGCGGCTCCAGCTGGGCTGGTACGCCGGTCAGCACGGGTGGGTGTGACCCCCCTCCGGCCACACCCACCCTGATCGCGGCCCTGCCTACTTCAGGGTGATCGCCTGGATCACGTCCTGGCCGATCGTCAGCCCGCCCGGCGCCCCGGCCGCGGCCCGCAACGACACCGACTTCGCGTCGCGCGGCGTGTCCAGGACCGTCGTCCAGCGGCCGTCACCGGCCCGCTTGAGCCTGGCGTCCCTCCAGGTCGCCCCGTCGTCGTACGAGACCTGAAGGGTGGCCGACGTTGCAGCGGTCGCCCCGTCGTACGTCGCCGAACGCAGGCCCAGGTTGAGGCGCTTGCCCGCCCTGGCCCTGCCCTGCGTATCCGTGTCGACGTCGTACGTGAGGTTCAGCATCGGCACATTGGCACGGGCCGTGCCCGTCGGCAGCGGCTTGTAGTCGAAGCCCCACGTGGTGCTCGTGCTCGTGGTGCCGGGCCAGGCGGCGTTGGTGCGCTGCCCGGTCGCGACGAGTTTGTACGAGCCCGCCATCATGTTGGAGGCACGGCCCGACTGGGCCTTGAACGTAGCCAGCTGGGTGTCGCCGCGGTAGAGCGTGGTCTGCTTGGCACCGCCGCCGGCCCCGACATGGGTCTCGTCACCTCCGCCGGACCACATTGCGACGTTCCAGTTCAGGGCGTTGCTGCTCGTCTGGTACGGGACGTAGTTCTCGCCCAGGCGCGGGACCTGGACCGGCTTGAACCAGGCGGCGTCATAGCGGCGGCCACCGGCGTACGAGTCCGTCGACGCGCGCTCGAAGTAGCCGTCCGCCGCATCGAGTCCGGTGTGCTGCTCGTACCAGGACCCGACGGCGCTGGTGCCGCCGGTGACGTACTCCGTCGTCGTCCGCGACCACTTCTCGTAGCCGTCACCGCCCAGACCGGGGCCCCACGCCGGGATGAAGTAGCGCCCGCCGTAGCCGAGGGTGCCCGGCACCGCGTACACGCTGTTGTTCACGCGGGCCAGATCGTGGTCGTCCGGCTTGTACGCCAGGGACTTGTCCGGGATGACGTCCTTGAACTGCTGCACCAGGTCGTAGCTGTAGCCCGGGTACTGCTGCTGCTTCACGTGCAGCCGGCCCTTCCGCGACTTCGCCTCCGAGACCAGACGTGCGCCGTCGCCCTGCCGCACGGAGGCGACGGTGAGCCCGCCGGCGCCGCCGTAGCTCTGGTACAGGCGCCCCGGGGTGTCGTTGACGACGACCAGCAGCGTCGCGCCCGCGTCGGCTGCGGCCTGCGCTCGCTCGGCCGGGGTGACGTCGATGGTGCGGTCGACGATCACGGCCTTGCCGCGCACGTCGAGGCCGGTGTAGTCGGCAGCCGCGCCCCGGTCCGCGTACACGGTGCGCAGCGTCGACGAGCCGTCGTGGTAGGCAGTGTTCGGCTGCGGCGTCAGCTCGATGTCCCGCCCGGAACCGGTCTCGGCGTCGAGGGCCTTCTGCCGCAGCCGCCAGTGCAGGAACGCGCTCATCGAGCCGTCCGACACCTTCTTCGTCGGCGCCAGGTACAGCGAGTCGTACTTGGCGGCCAGCAGCCAGGAGGTGGACCAGCTGATGCCCGCGCCGGCGTCGTAGGTGCGCTGGAGGTTGAAGACAGCCTGCGTCTCCTCGCTCTCCCGCTCCGGGACCGCGTACGCCTTGCGCACCTTAGTCGCGTCCAGATCGGCCGTGCCGGACGATTGGCCGTCGCCGAGCGTGGCCTCGTCCGAGACCAGCAACGCCTGGCCGAGCGAGTCGGCGGTGTCGCCGGGCACCTCGGCGTAAGACGTGGTGGTGTAGCGGCCGGGCGGCAGACGCAGCGTCTTCTCACCGTCGACGGCGATGACCGCGGAGTCGGTGGAGTCCGCCGTGTGCAGCGTGACGTTGCCGGACTGCGGCTTTCCGTCCCGGCCCGTCAACTTGATGGTGTAGTCGTACATCTCCGCCTCCTTGAAGAGGGCGAAGCCGGTGTGCGCGACCGCCTGGCCGTTCGCGGTGTCCGTCGCGACGACATGGCCGGAGAACGTGGTGCCCGCCGGGACCCTCGACGGGGCGAGGGTCAGGGTCACCTCGGTGGTGCCGTGCGCGGGGACCGTCACCGAGGACTGCGACAGCGTGTACGCGTCGGCGTCGGTGTCGAGGGCGAGGGCCAGCGTGACGTCCGCGTCGCCCTCGTTGCGGTAGGTGACCGTGCGGGTCGCCGTCTTCGCGTCGGCGTTCGGCCAGTCGTACGCGGCCGCCTCGACGGAGCCCGTCGCCTCGATGGTGGTGCTGATGGCCGAGGCTACGTTCACCCGGCCGGTGCCCGCCGCGTACGGCGTCTCGGCGGTCTTGTCCGACGTCGACATCAGTGCGTTCTTGATGCGCTCGCTGGTCCAGTCGGGGTGCCGCTGCTTGAGGATCGCGGCCGATCCCGCGACGAGCGGTGTCGCCATCGACGTACCGCTCATCGTCCGGTACAGGCCGCCCGTCCAGCCGGACACCGACTGCGAGGCGGCGGCGGTCACGTCCACGCCGGGGGCGGAGACGTCCGGCTTGAGGCTGTGCGTGCGGATCAGCGGGCCCTGGCTGGAGAACTCGGCGCGGTCGTCGTTCTTGTCGACCGCGGCCACCGTCAGCGCGGAGGCGGCGGCGCCCGGGGAGCCGATGGTGCCCGGGTCGTAGGCGTTGCCCGCCGCGATGACGAACAGCGGACCGCCGTCTGCGGAGAGCTCGTTCACGGCCTGCGACGTCGGGTCCGTGCCGTCGGACCCGTCGGGGGTGCCGAGGCTCATCGACACGATGTCCGCGCCCTGCGCCTTGGCCCACTCCATGCCCGCGATCGAGTACGACTCCTCGCCGGTGCCCTCGTCGCCGAGCACCTTGCCGACCAGGAGGCGGGCCCCCGGGGCCGCGCCCTTCTCCTTGGCGCCGGAGGCGGCTCCGGTACCGGCGATGGTGGAGGCGGTGTGCGTGCCGTGGCCGTTGCCGTCGTCGACGCTCTGGCCGGGCACGAAGCTCGCGGTGGCGTCGACCTGCCCGACGAGGTCCGGGTGGTCGAGGTCGGCGCCGGTGTCGAGCACGGCGACCTTGACGCCCGTGCCGTCCAGGCCCTGCTGCCAGGCGTCCGTGGCCTTGATCTGCGCGGTCTCGGTGGCGAGCGAGGCCTCGACCTTGCCGTCGAGCCACAGCTTGCCGATGCCGCCCGACAGCGACTTCGGGTCGGAGCCGGGCGCGATGCCCTTCCAGAACGACGTGGCCCGGCCCTTGTCGGCGCGCAGCGCGTTCGCATGGATCGAGGAGAGCGTACGGACCGACTCGGCGCCCTTGGGCGTGGCCGGGGCGGCCTTCGGCGTACGGGCGGCGGCCGGGGAGGTCGCGATCACCGGGACGGTGCCCGTGTGTGCGTCGTCATAGCCCATCGCCACCAGTCCGGTGACGTTGAACAGCCGCTCGTCGAGCTTTCCGGCGGCGAGCAGTGACATTGCCTGGCGCGGGATGACATACGTGTCGTCGCCGCGGGTCTGCACCTCGACGCCGGCGGAGCCGTCCTCGGCCGGGTCCACGGTCACCACGTCGTGGTTGCCGGGCAGGTCGGTGTAGTGCACGAGATCACCGGTGACGAGGGTGATCTCGTAGGACTTGCCGGCCGGCCCGCTGGAACCGGTCCGGGCGGCCGGATCGGCGTCGGCCGCCGGGGCTGTGACCGATCCCCAGCCGATGAGCGCCATGGTGAGCGCGGTGGCGGCGGGGAGGTAGCGGCGTCTGGGTATGGATCGCATGGGAACGGTTTATCCGGTCCGGAACTCCTCGCGCACCGGCGGAGGGTGTCGAGTTCCCGCCATGGCGAAGACCAGACACCGAGGTTCTCCCGGCCGGGTGAGCGCAGGTGCCTCCCCGGCTGCCCGCGAGCGATGGTTGTCCTGCTCCTTCCGGAATGGGTGCGCTCCCCGCGTCTACAGAGTTCCGGGTCCACTTCTTGCAGCCGGGGGGTTCCCGACCGGATAGAGGTCAGCCGCATCGCGACCTCGGTACCGCAGGAACAGCGACAGCGCCACCGGTCCGTGGTCGGGCAGTACGAGGCCGCCGAAACGCCGGAGGCGATCGTCGCCCGCGATGCGAACCCCGGGCCGGAGGGCCAGGACGACGAGGCCGCGCACCGTACGGGCACCGCGCGGTGACCGCCCGCCTGCCACCCGACGCCCCGGCCACGCCGCCGTCGCGTCCCAGCACGCACACGGTCCTGTACGACCCCGACGGACAGCTCGAAGCCGGGCTCCCGCTCGACCGCGAACCGTACGAGAGCCTCGTCACGGCCGTCCTTGCCTGGACCTGCCCCGACACGTTCCCGATCCGGGACTACCGCCAGATCACCCTCCAGCTCACCGGCCACGTCCGCGCCGTCGCCGCCGAACTCCGCCTCCACGCGGACCGGGAGGGTGTCCTGGATGATTTCGCGTTCGACATGGACGCCGCCGATCCGTTCCGCCTTCTCGCCCAGGCTGGTCAGCAGGTCCGCGGCGGCATGGGGGTGGCCTGCGGTGATCTCCGCCAGGGCGTGGACTACGAGGGCCAGGCCGTAGCGGAAGCCGGCACGGTCTTCGGCGGCGGCCCGGCGGCCCGGCGGTCCGGCGGCCCGGCGGGCCAGGGCGTAAAGGTCCTCGGGAACTGTCTGATGTCTTCGGCCGGGCTTCGATGAGGACCTCGATCTCGTGGTCCGTCACGCGCAGGTCTTCCAGCGCTTCGGGGTCGAGCGAGACGCGGAGAACATTGCCGGTCAGGACAGCTTCCCTCAGTGGCTCGGGGGCGCCGGCCGCAAGGCCCTGCCGGCATGTGAGGGAGCCGTCGCGGTTCACAGGCGCGGTCGAAGTCACGTGCGTACGTCCATCCATCGCTGACCTGTGCAGACGGGCGGCGAGCCGGAAGTTGCCCCTGTTGGGGTACGTCGATCCCTGCGACGACACCGGCGACTGACGACGCCACTTGCACAACAGGTCCTAGACGTTCTCCGACTTGCCGCGGGCACCACCACAGCGGAAAGCCTTACAGGGCGTCCCGGGGAACGGTCTCGTTCCAGGTGCGGGAGAACACCCGCCGCTCGCCCTCGTAGCCGTCGAGGGTGGCGTCGAGGAAGAACTCCTTTTCTGTGCAGTGGAGTTCGGTCCTGGTCTCCACCCGTACGTCCCAGTCGTCACGCGTGAAGCGCATCGTCCAGGCCGTCTCCCCGGTGACGGAGGTGAAGTCGTCGGCGGTGGCGGTGTAACGCTCCTCGGCACGCAGCCCGGTGCCGAGACCGAGGTCGTCGATGCGCACGGTGCCCCGGTCCTTGACGATCTCCAGCGCGGAGCGGTAGCCGATCAGGTCCCGCCGGACCTCCCAGCGCTCCTCCGGTGGGCTGACCTGCGTGGAGGCCAGCGGAGTACAGCCCTCGGGCTCACCGAAGGGCTGCCGGGGAAGTTCGTCCGGCTCGGCGACGGGGCGCACCGGCAACGTGATCGTGCTGGTGCCCTCGTACACGCTCAGCAGCGCGGGGCGCGGGGCCGGCCAAACGAGCGGCCAGTAGGAGGTGGACAGGGAGAGCCTGATGCGGTGGCCGGACGGGAACGCCTGTGCTACACCGTTGAGTTGGACGGTTGCACGGTAGCGCTTCCCCGGCTCCAGGGTCTCGGGTTCGCCGGTGCCCGCACGGTGGGTGAGGTTCAGGACGCCGTACGTGACGCGGGTCGCGCTGCCGTCGGGTGCGACGTCCGAGATCCGGGCGGCGACCGTGGCCACCGGCTCGCTGACCATGAGGTCGAGCTCGACCGTCGGGCAACCAAGGATCTCGACCGGCTCCTGGAGCGGTTCCGTGTCGAAGACGAGGGACCCGCCGTCTTCCTCACGCTGGTCGTAGGGCAGGTCCGGCGGCGCGTTGTACGACGCCCACTTCCCCGCGAACTGACCGACCGACAGTGGGGATTGCACGGTCATGGGCTCACCGGCGGTCGCCGAGGCGCCCTCCTCGGCGATCCGGTGGCGCAGCAGCCGGTGGCTGACCGGGGTGACGTGCGGCGAGGGCCAGGAGGGCTCGCCCACCCAGCGGCCGGGGCGTTCCTCGTACGAGGTGGACGGCGGCACGCTCTCCTGCATCCATGCCTGGAGCATGGGTCCGTCCATGACGCCGTTGTCGACGCCCTTGAGCCAGTGGTCCCACCAGCGGACGACTTCCTGGAGGTAGCCGATGGCGGGTCCCGGCTCACCGAGGTGCGGGTACTTGTGCGACCAGGGGCCGACCAGGCCCTTGCGGGGTACGTCGAGGTGTTCCAGAACGCGGGTGACGGCATTCGAGTAGCCGTCGGCCCAACCGCTGGAGGCGAGCACCGGGACCTCGACGGCGGCGTAGTTTTCGCACACGGAGGCGTGCCGCCAGTAGTCGTCGCGGCGCTGGTGGTGCAGCCAGTTGAGGATCCAGGGCTGCGTGTTCTCCATCCGCTCGCGCCACATCGCGCGCCACCGCTCACCCACGACCGCCGGGTCCGGAGGGCAGGTCGCGTAGGCGAACATGGTGCCCGCCTCGGCGAGGTTGTCGGAGAGCATTGCGCCGCCCATGTAGTGCATGTCGTCGGCGTAGCGGTCGTCGGTGAACGACGCGAGGACGACGGCCCGCAGGCTCGCCGGGCGCCGGGCGGCAGCCTGGAGTGCGGCGAAGGCGCCCCAGGAGATGCCCATCATGCCGGTGTTCCCGTCGCACCAGGGCTGCTCGGCGATCCACGCGAGGACGTCCTCGGCGTCGGTCTGTTCCTGTTCCAGGTATTCGTCGGCGAGCACGCCCTCGGACTCGCCTGTGCCGCGCAGGTCGACGCGTACGCAGGCGTAGCCGTGGCCGGCGATGTAAGGGTGGTGGATGGAGTCGCGTACGGCGGAGAGGTCGCGCTTACGGTACGGGATGTACTCCAGCACCGCGGGCACCGGCTCGTCGTCGGAGGAGACGGGCCGCCAGATGCGGGCGGAGAGGCGAGTGCCGTCCCGGGCGGGGACGACGACGTGCTCCTCCTCCTTGGTGGCGTGGGGCAGGTTGCTGACGTAGCGCATGTGGTGAGGCAGCTCCTTCCGGTCGGTCCGTGTCAGGCGTTCTTCCGGCCCCTGCCGCCGGGCGCGGTGTCCGCGAACTCCAGGCCGAGGGCCGCCAGGCACTGGTCGTACTTGGCGCGGATGTCGTCCTCGCTGTCCCCGCCGGTGAAGATGTGGGCGATCTCGTAGCTGTAGCTGTCCTGCTGCTCGGTGTCGGAGAGCCGCTGCCCCTCGTCGGGCACGACGTCGATCCGTACGCCCGGGATCTCCCGCTCGATGCGCTCGATGTCCTCGGCGCGGGGCGTCCGGCGCACCGTGCCGTCGGCGAACCAGCGGTAGTACCACTTCGCGGCGACCTCGTACGAGCCCTGGCGGTAAGGGAGTTGGGGGTCGCGTCCGAGCGCGAGGCTGAGCATGCAGTGGTGGTTGGGCACCCCGTCGACGTACTCGAAGAGCTCGGCGTGCGACTGCGAGTGCCGAGGGTTGATCTCCAGCAGATTGAGCGCTTCCGTCTGCGGGTCGTAGAAGTACTCGATGCTGAATGTGGCGGCATCCATACCGATCTGCCGCATCACTCGCACGGACACGTCGTGCAGCCGGCGGATCACCGGCTCCGGCAGGGCGGAGGGGTACTGGTGGCGCAGGAAGCTGGAGGAACCGGGGTAGTTGATGGAGTCGAGGACGCCGTAGACGGTGACCTCACCCTGGTGGACATACCCCTCGACCGCCACCTGGACGCCGGTGAGCGTCTCCTCGGCGAGGCAGACCTGGCCGCCCACACCGGCCATCTCCTGAGGCAGGTCGAGCCTGTCGAGCACGTACTCGAAGGGACGGCCGACGCGGGAGACGCCCTCGCGTATCTCGGCGACGGCCTCGCGAAACTCCTGCTGGTCCTTGACACCGAAGGCCAGTTCCGAGGAGTACGAGAGTGCCGGCTTGACCCACATGGGAAAGCTCATCCCCTCCGGCACAGCAGGGTCGTCGGTGGAGAGGTCCACCTGCCCGAACCTCGGGTGCTCCTCGACCACCTTCTCCTGCTCCAGGCGCGCCCAGTACTTGTGTTCGCACTTGACGACGGATTCGAGGCTGGTGGAGCGGGTGCCGTACCGCCGGCCGAGGATTGGCACGAGAGCGCTGACGGGAAAGTCCCAGTAGCCGACGATCGCGTCGATGCTGCCGTCGAAGGCATCGAGAATCCGTGTCGCCTTGTCGATCAGATCCGGTACGGACACCTCTCCCGACTGAAGCTCCTCGATGCTCAGCAGGGGGTGGAAGCGGTACTCGTCGGCGTGCGGCGTCGCACGCAGAGTGCGGAGGTTGGCCTCGTCGAGGCCGATCACGAAGATGTTCTTGAGGGCGGTTCCGTGGTTCAACGGTTCTCCTCCAGTCGGATCTTCCGGTGGCACCGGGGTCGCCTTCCTCGTATGGCTGGATTCATACGTACGCACGAGCGAAGATCTGCTGCCCGGCGAGGGTCTCCCGCGGTCACCCCACAGTCAGCAGTACGACTGCCCCCGCCGCGCCCACCAGGCCCACCGCCTGCGCACGGGTGATCTTCTCGTGCAGGACGGTGAGGCCCAGGACCGTAGGAATGGCCGGGTACAGAGAGGCCAGTACGACGGCGACGGCCAGCATCTGCTGCTGGGTGGCGAGCAGGTAGAGGCTGAGACCGACGGCCGCGCCCGCGCCGATCCCCAAGGCCTGCACCTGCCGGGACCACGGCTCGCGGAAATGGCGGGCGTAGCGCACCGTACTCGGCGACAGGGCCGCGAGCGCCGCGAGCCGTCCGGCGGCCACCGGCCACAGCCCGCTGGCCGGGTCGGCCTGGGCGAGCCCTACGTACTGCACGGCGACCCCGAGGCTGGCGATCAACCCGTCCACGGCGGCAGGCCCGCCCCGCATGCGGTTTCCGCGCCGGACCCCTCCCCGAGCGACGAACCAAAGCGCGGGTACGGTGACGCCGATACCCAGCCACGCAAGCACGGTCGGGCGGTCGCCCAGGAAGCACACCCCGCACACCACCGACAGGGCCACGCCGGTCACGGCACTGACAGGGATCACTACGCTCATGGACCCGCGGCTCATGCCCCGGTTGAGGAAGTGCATGGCCGCACCCGATCCGATGCCGGACAGTGCGCCCCAGAACAGGTCCGTGGCCCGCACCGCATCGGCGGGAAGCACGAAAGCAGCGACGAGGGCGAGAGCCAGACCGCCGACCTGCCCCCAGTAGGTGACGACGGCGAAGTGGACCCGCCGGGACAACAGGCCGCCGGCGAAGTCCACCAGTCCGTAGCAGACCGCCGAGGCCAGCGCGAGAAGAGCACCCATGAGGCGTCGCGTACCCCTGCGGCCACACACGTACTCGAACGGATCGCGCAGCGCCGGAAACCTACGCACGGTTGAACTGAAGGCCCTCCACGCGTACGTCCGCGGCTTCGCAGAGATCCTTCGAACTCGCTCCGGCCCACCTCGAAGTTTGGATCACCGCTACCCGCATCACCGCTACCCGCACCCTGGACCTGCCCCGCCTGCATGGCTTCGCCACGGGTCTGGAGAAGGACTGGGATGCCGTGCTCCACGGCGGCGTGCCCTGCGGATGGTGACGAGTCCCAGGGCCATTGATCGTCCTCACGGAGTGTGTGCCAGAACCCAAAGGAAATGAACGAAGCCACACGGTCGCGTGCCATGGGTTGGCCCGCGCGGGGAAGGCGAGAAACATGACCCTCACGGCTTTCACGCATCGATCGCGATGGGCCGCACTGCTGGCGGCTGTTCCTCTCCTGGCCGCGTGCGGCGGGGACCCGGGCGCACGGCGCGATGGAGCGCCGCCAGAACTGGGCCGGGGAACGCATCTGGCGATCACGACCGACAACGGCGTGCGTCTGCGGCCGGCCGAAGACGACCGGGTGGTCATCGAGGCCCGGGTCGAAAGCCGTTGGTCCCACCGCGACGACACCTGGGTCCTCGATCTGTCCTGCGCCGGGCACGAGGAGACCGAGTCCGACGAGCAGGGCGATCACGAAGGGCAGTGCACCCGCATGCCTGCGGTCGGCATCCCCGCCGGCGTCCCGGTCACGGTCACCGCCAGGAACGCGGGCATCGACGTGGCCGGCGTCGCGACGGCGCTGGACCTGACCACGGTCAACGGGGATGTGACGGTCGCCCGGTCAGGCCTCGACGAGGCCACCGTCCGGATGGCCACCCGCAACGGCTCCGTGCGCGCCGGGACCCTGAGTTCGGCGCGTCTGCACGCGGAGACCGTCAACGGTGACGTGGCGCTCGGCAGTACCACCTCACCGTCCCTTATCGACGCCGTCACGACCAACGGCTCGGTGCGGGTGACGCTGCCCAGCGACGCGCCCGAGTACACCGTCGGCGCGACGACACGTAACGGCAGGACCTCGGTGGCGT
This sequence comes from Streptomyces sp. NPDC096323, assembly GCF_040302845.1. NCBI lineage: Bacteria > Bacillati > Actinomycetota > Actinomycetes > Kitasatosporales > Streptomycetaceae > Streptomyces > Streptomyces sp. NPDC096323. The sequence goes on along the minus strand of NZ_JBEOSI010000008.1, from coordinate 363,218 downwards.
TCCCCTCCGCCACGGAGCGGAAGGGCCACGCCATGACTCTGGCCACTGTCAACGGAGACGTCACAGCCACACGCGGCTGAGAGCGGTCAGGGGTGTTCGCCCGGTCCATCGGCGTGCGGGGCGAGGGGAGTGGGCGAGAGGGCGGTGTCCTCCTCGCCTGGCTCCAGCAGCGTGGCGGCTGGACCCACGACGAGTGAGTCCGGTTTGCCGACCGCCTCCTCGCTCTTCGCCGTGTAGTCGATACGGGCGAGCAGGCTGCGCATCGCTTCGAGGCGTGCCCGGCGCTTGTCGTTGCTCTTCACGACGGTCCAGGGCGCGTGCTCGGTGTCGGTGGCGCGGAACATGTCGACCTTCGCAGTGGTGTAGTCGTCCCAGCGGTCGAGGGAGTCGATATCGGTGGGGGAGAGCTTCCATTGACGGACCGGGTCGACCTGGCGGATGGCGAAGCGTGTGCGCTGCTCGGCGCGGGAGACCGAGAACCAGAACTTGACCATGATGATGCCGTCGTCGACGAGCATCTTCTCGAACTCCGGGCATTGCCCGAGGAAGAGCTCGTACTCGGACGGGCTGCAGAAGCCCATGACGCGTTCGACTCCGGCCCGGTTGTACCAGGAGCGGTCGAAGAACACGAGCTCACCGGGCGCCGGCAGATGGGCCACGTAGCGCTGGAAGTACCACTGGCCGCGCTCTCGGTCCGTGGGCTTGTCCAGGGCCACGATGCGCGCGCCACGCGGGTTGAGGCGCTCGGTGAACCGCTGGATGGTGCCGCCCTTCCCGGCGGCGTCCCGCCCCTCGCAGACCACCACGACCCGTGCGCCTGTGCTCTTGGTCCACCGCTGGAGCTTGAGCATCTCGATCTGCAGGATGCGCTTGATCCGTTCGTACTCCTTGCGGCGGATCTTGCGGTCGTAGGGGTAGTTCTCGCGCCAGGTCCTGATCGGCCTGCCCGCCTCGTCGAGCAGGATCGGCTGCTCGGGCCTGCTGGTGTCGACGGTCAAACCATCCAGCAGCTGCTCGTCCATCCGGTCACGGTCCATCTGGCCAAGCCTGTCAGCCGTCCGGGCGTAGCGCCACCAGACGCTGGGAGCGCCGAGCGCGGGCCCGCCTGCAAAGGTGTTTGTCCTGTTCAACGTGCGCGGCGCCCGAGCCCGCCCCGAAGTACACGCGGACGAGTCCGGCATCAGGGGGCCGCGGGGAGAAACGTGTCGGCCGTGGTGTGGAAGGCGTCGCGCGTGCAGACGGCCGCCAGGGGCGCCGGTGCCGGGCCGGAAGTGTCGAGTCGTGATCAATGAATGGTCGGGGTAATGCTGTGCCCGTACAGAGCTTGGGTCGTCAGCCCGTAAGGCCGGGTGCTCTCTCTCCTGGGCGGAGGCGATGACAGATGAGGGCCCGGCACTCGGTGCCGGGCCCTCATCTGTCATCGCCGGTGGCGGTCCGCTCCGGCGGAAGGGGGAGCCTGCCTCACTGGTCGAAGACGTCCTTCGCCTTCTCCTTGGCCTCACGGGCGTCGCCCTTGGCCTGGTCGGTCCGGCCTTCGGCGGTGAGGCGGTCGTTGCCCGTGGTGCGCCCCGCGGCTTCCTTGATCTTCCCCTTGGCCTGTTCGGTCTTGGCCTGGGCCTTTTCGTTGGCAGCCATGTCACTCACACCTTGCTGTGATCGACTTCAGGAACAACCAACGCCTGACCCGGATCAGCCTGTTGAAACGTCCCAGCTCGTGTCCTGTCGAACGGGTACGCAGAGGCACCCGGTCCTGGTGGGCGTCGTGCAGGAGTGCGGCGGTACAAGTCGGCGGCCCTCTGCCTGGGACGTGTAGGCGCCCTCGCGCACAGGTGAGGTGAGGGCGGGACGTCCGTGAATCCGGTGCCTCCTCCGCAGTGATCGACCGGACTTCTATGCCTGAAAGGATCACCCCGCCGAGCAGGCCCGCGGCACTGACCACGATGGTGGGCACGGGGAGGGGAGGCGAATGGCGGCGCTACTTCGAGGTGAACAGCTGGGCCTCGGTCGGAATGACCCGGGCCCATCTCCCGGGCACGAAGGAGAAAGGTTGGGGCCTGATTCCGGCCGGGATGATCCGGGATGATCCACTGGGGCGTATCCAAGACGGCCCTGGCGGTGGCCCGCGGCTTCGCGAAGGACGCCGCGGGCACGGGCGTGACGGTCAACTCTGTCATCGCCGGCCCCACGCACACCGGTGGTGTCGAAAAGTTCGTCTGCGAGTTGGTCGACAAGGATCTTCCGTGGGACCAGGCGCAACGCGCGTTCATGCGCAGCCATCGGCCGCAGTCCCTGGTGCAGCGGCACATCGAACCGGAGGAGATCGTCCACATGGTGGTCTGCCTCGCCTCCTCGTGCGCATCAGCGACCACGGGCGGTGCCCTGCGGGTGAACGGCTGTTACGTGGATTAGATCCTGCCCTGAGACCGGTCGGCGAAGGTGTGGCCTGAACGCAGGCCACACGGGTGAGCCGCCGACCTGGTGGTCGATGTCCCATCGGCGGGCCGGGGAACAACGCCCCCGGGTGCGCGGTGTCTCTCAGGTCTGCGGACGGCTGCCGTGGTTTGCGCCGTTCTTGCGGCGTGCCTTCTTCTTGCGGCGTCGTTTTGAGGACATCAAGCTCTCCCTGATCTGCATCGTTCGAATATTTCTACCGATTTGTCGCCCGTGGCGACCACTGACCCCATACCCGTTCGCACGGTGAAAAACTCTTTCGGCGGGTTCACGCGTCTGCTGGGTGTCACTGCGCCGGGGACTTTCGGACGGTCCCACGGGCTGGTTGCGGAGACTGTGGCCCCGGGTGGCAGGGAGGCTGTGCCGAGGCGATGAGTCGGCGCGGTGGCCCCCGCCCCACCGTCCCTTCGGGCACCGGTCGGTTCATGTACGGGGCGCATGGCGGTGAGGGGGACTGGGCAAGCTCCGTGGTCTCGGCACTCGCTGGAGCAGGAGCAAACGCGGCGACCGCCGCCAGGGCCTTCAGTCCCCGCCAAACGCCGAGAGGTCATCCGTAGCCGAATATCCGCGCTACGAAGTACGCGGCGAAGAAGATCGATCCCAGGAGGATCAGTCCTGCCCATAGCCTGGGGTGCTCCCAGATACCTCCGTCCGCCGGTTGTCGATGGACTTCACCTATGGAGCCCTCGGCCGGTGGTGTCTCTCCCGGTGAGGTCAGTGACATAGTCATACCTCCACCTTCGCCCCATTCCGCCGTTACAGCAGCGCGCGAAGACGCGACTGCCCCCAGGAGGTGCGCCTGCGCGTCGGTGGCGTCACACCTGCCACCCGTACGCGATGCTGCTCGTCGCACGGCATATCGGGGCGTTTGTCGCAGCAGAAGCCTTGTTCGGCGCCCACCGCGCGCGTCGGTGCGGGATCAGCGGCCTTGGGGCCGGATCCTCGATAAATTCCGAGAATCAGGGAAGCCGGAGCGATACGTGAGACGTACCGTCGTACGCGAGGAGCTGTCATGACCACCTTCGTCATCACTGTGCCGGGAACCATTGTCGCCGGCGTCACAGATACGTCCCGCGCGACTCTGGAGGGCAAGCTGGCTGAGCAGCACACCGACCTGAGCGAGAGTGAAGGGCTCGATCTGCTCACTGTCAACGATGACGGCACGTTCTCCATCCGCCTCGAAGTCGAAGCCGCAGACCAGTACCAGGCGGAACTGAATGCCGTGCGGCTCGTGTCCACCGCCCTGCAGGAGATGGGGTTCTCGGAGGAGGACGCACCTTTGGGAGCGCCTGCCGTCACTGGGATCGACAGCGACCTCTGACAGTGCGGCACCGATCAGGTTCAGTTCCAGTTGCTCACGAATAGGGGTCGGCCACGGCGGATTGATGGGTCATTCCTGTGGATGTTGAGCTCGCTCCGACGGCGATGAGTTCCTCTGTTTCCGGGAGATCCATTGCCTGGAGTATCAGTAGGTGTGAGCCGTTTCGGCTCTTGTGCCGGAATGGGCCGTAACGGTGTCACTGCTCCGGTGTCCTCTTGGGGGCTCCCGTTTCTGTCCCGGCCCGGGGCTGGGGGTCCTGCCACCTCCCCGCCACGTCTCGGCCAGGGGGGGGCACGGACGGGCGGTGCGGGTCCTGCGGTCGGCTCCACAGGGCTTCGGCCCCACCAGGTGGCGGGGACAAGGCCTCCGGCCACTCCGGTACCTGTCCTGCGGAGGGTGCGGGTGTTGCATGTGGCGAGGGCGACCAGGTGGTGCCCCGCGTTGTCGTCCCGGAATGCTCAGGGCCGTGAACCAGATGGCCTGCCCTACGTGTGCGACGTCGAAGACGCGACGGCACTTGCCGTACGTGGGGCGACGGCGTCCGGCGCACGGTGGTGCCCGCCGTCAGGCCCCGTAGGAGACGCGCACGTCCTTGAAGCCCAGGGAGTGCAGGAGACCCTCCAGCATTCTGGTGGTGTTGGCCTCGGCTCTCGTGGTCAGCCCGCTGCCCTTGGCGGCATCGCCGATGTGGGAGACCGCGAGTTTTTGTACAGCGTGTTCGCTGTTGGGGTTGTCCGAGAACACGTCGCCGAGGCGGTCGAGCAGCCCGCGCTGTTTGGAGACGGCGTAGGAGTGGTCGGCGTCCAGGGCGGGCTTGCCGAGCCGCGCGTGCGGGAGCCGCAGCGTGGCCGAGGTGCGGTCGTCGTTCACCGTCACGCCGTTCGTGCCGACCTGGCCGAGATCGACGTACGCCTCCACCGTGCCCGCACCCACATAGAGCGTACGGGAGCCGCGAACCGCGTCCGGCAGATACTTGGCGTCCTTCTCCAGGTCGACGACCACCTGAAAGTTTCCGGAGGCGGCGTCGTAGCGGCTCATGTCCTTGATGGACCTGAGGAGAGCGGGGCCTGAGCGGTCGGTCGTCTCGGTTCCGAGCAGGTCCTTGATGCCTGGCAGTACGGCCAGTCTGATTCCGGCGAACAGCACCACGAGCACCAGCACGAAGGCGGTCACCGCCTTCGCCCACATGGGCATGCGGCGGGGCAGCTGTCTGAGGGGAGTCGTCATCCGTTGGCCCTCCTTCCTGTACTCCGCATGCCCCCGGAAACCCTTAAGACTCAGGCAAGTTGAGGAGCATGCGCAGGAACAGAAGGCGGACTGGGGCGGAGGAAGGGGCGGTGCGCATCCGACCGCCGGGTGCCGCGGGGGCGACGCCCACGCGCTCGCGACGGCCCGATCAGGGCGGAGGACCGCATGCAACGCGCTCGGTCCGCCGGCCGGCCGAGGGGCCGTCGACACCCCGGAGCCAATCTACCGGTGAGGCAGCTTCGCGCGTGCGGAACCGGCGGCGGAGTGCATGGCCCGCTCCGTCCCGCTCGCGGCTGCCGAGGCGCCGGAGCCGACGGTGTCGATTGCAGCGTGCACGCGTCCGCCCGCCCTCGCCGCCGCGCGGTGGGCCTTCTTCCGGCCTCGCGTGGTGGCCGTGCGGGCACGGTAGGCCGCCGACGGTTTGCCGTGGGTGTCGGCTGCGCCGAGCAGCAGAGCGCCGAACAGCCCGATGCGCTGGGTGAATGCGAGGAGTTGGTCCTTCCGTAGCTCCGGGTCCTCCTCCTTCCACCAGGCGTGCTCGACGAGGGTGGCCGGCACGAGGGTCGCGGCCAGGACAAGGGAGGCAGTACGAGGGAGGCGCCCCAGAGCGAGCAGTCCGCCCCCACCGATCTGCACGGCGGCGTTGAGCTTCACCACGCGCAGAGGATCGCCGGCAGGGGCCCCGAGGCGCCGTGCCCATGACTCGGTGCCCGCTGCGAGGGGGAGTGGTCTGCGCAGCGCACGCGCCCCTTCGATGACAAACGGGGTTGCCAACAGAGGGCGGGTCATTCTTCTCAGGACAGCCATGGACCCCGTGTGCCCCTGGAACCAGCCGTCACACGCGACCGCCGCCCTCTCCGGTGCAGTCTTCACCTGCTCCTCCCGCGTCCGTTTCCCGGGCAGCTCGATCAGGACATGCGGGCGAGCGAGCTGATCGAGGGCCGCGGGTGGCAGCGGCGGTCGGTGGTCGGTGGTCCAGCGGATCCGGGAGGCCTCGGTCGTACCGATCCGCCGTTATCTGTGACGCCCCCAGGCGACGGCCGTTCCCGCGTCCAGAGCGTTGTGTTCCGCGTCCCCGAAACGGTCAGTGTGCCAAGGTGACCAGGATGGTCTTGCCCGGCTGCCGCTGAGGTAGACGGTGACGTTGCTGGCCAGCCGGAGGACCATCGGCCAGCCGAATCCGCCTGTTTCGCCGGTCATGTCCGGGACGCGGCACTGAGGAGGGGCGGGGCTGGGGTCGGCGACCCGGATGTTGAGCGCCCCGTCATCCGTGCCGAACGACACGGCGGTGACGGCTCCGGCATGCCGGAGCCGTCACCAGCTCCGAGGTGAGCAGGAGCAGATCCTGGACCGCCCGGGCGGACGGTGTCGGGTTCAGCCGCGCGACGAACGCGGCGGCAATCTCGGGCGCCTGATGCCCGCCGAGGTTGTGGGGCCACAGCCAGCGAGGGAGCTGCCGGGGAGGCTTCCTGCGTAGGCGTGCCATGGCGGAGGAGCCGGGTGCGACGGGCTGGCCGGTCATGCGAATTCACCCTGTGGAAAGGGTGGTGTCGGCTGTATCTGCCTCGTCTGCCCGGGCGACCCGCTCGTATCAGGAGATTGCTTCGCACGCGTGAAAGCCCGCTGTGGCGGGCGTGTGACGGCCCTCTCCGGGAAGGTGAGCGGGATCGGACAGTGCGGATGGGCCGGAAGAGCCTTCTTTCGGCGGCAGCCGCCGCGGCGAAGGGAAACAGCTCATGAACGAGTCCGTCGGCGGGGCACCCGACTCGGCCACGGTGATCACCGAGCCGGTGCCCGATATCCAGCTTCAGCTGCTGATTCAGCTGCTCGACCGGGAGATGCGTTCGGGCCTGCCGCTCACGCTGACCGTGCCGGCCGGGGTGCTGCACGGTGACGTGATCGGGCACGAGGCCTGGAAGGCGGACTGGGCCAGAAGCTTGCGGCAGGTCGAGGGCGAGGGTGCCAACCTCATCGCCGAGTTCCCCGAGACGGTGGACCAGGGCATCAAGGAGCTCCGCACCGACGAGGACACCCAGCTGCTCCCGCGGTGGATCCATCTGCGGGACGCCACACTCCTTCTCGGCGGTGCGGCTCCGCTGCGGCTGCCGCTGTGGCGCGGGCGGCTGTCCGATGTCTCGGGGTGGGCGCTCGGCCGGCCCGAGTAGCGGGCGCGCAGGAACGGGGCGGATCGGCACGGCGTGTGCCTGGGCCGCCCCGGCACCGTGAAACGGCCGGAGGAACGCTGGTGTCGCCGTGGGCGCTGGCAGCTGCTGCCAGTACTGGCAGGCACTGTCGTCGCGTTGCCGTTCGCCCTCTCTCCCCTCCTGAGACGCCGTACCGGTCGGCCGACGTGGCGGGCCCGGTGGTGGCTGGCCTTGCCCGGGTCGGTGGCCTGCGTCGGCCTGATCGTCACAGGTCCGGTGGCCGCCTGGGCCTTTCCCGTACCCGGGCTCCCCGAGCCGTCAGGCCGTTTCGCGGTCGGCACCCGCGTGGTGCAGTGGACCGACCCACGCTGCCCCGAGACCTTCACCGCCGATCCGCACGACCGGCGCACGGTCGTGGTCCAGCTCTGGTACCCCGCGCAGAAGAGCCCCGCAGGCACGCAGCGGGCCCAGTACCTCGGACGCACGGAGCACGAGGCGCGCACCGTCTCCGGCGCCCTCGCCCGCGAGGTCGGCCTGCCGGGCTTCCTGGTCGACGGCATCCCACGTGCCCACACCCATTCGGTCTTCAACGCCCCGGAAGCTGACGGGGGCGGACGCTTCCCCGTCGTGCTGTTCTCTCCGGGATCGGGCGAAGTGCGCACCCAGAACACCGCCTGGGCGGAGGAGCTGGCCGGCCATGGCTATGTGGTCGCCGCCCTCGACCACCCGTAACACCGCGACGAGCTACCGGCTCACCGTCCCCGGCGCCGCACACCTCACCTTCATGGACGGCACCCTGTACCTGCCGCCTGTGCCCTCGACAGTCGGCTCCCTGGGCCGCACCGAGAGCCCCCGCATCGTCGCCGCAACCACTCTCGCCTTCCTGGACACCACCCTGCGGGACAAATCCGGTGACCTGGCCGGCGTCCTGTCGGCCTACGGCGACCTCAGCGTCTACCGCCCAAGCAACAACCGCTGATCGGATGGGCGGCGGCAGCCGACGGCACGGCCGTTCCCCTTCCAGGCCGGAGGGCAGTCCGCGGTGCTGGTGAGTCCTTCTGCGAGTGCATACCTGCGGCCTGTCGGGGCTCTCCTGAAGGCACCCGGCAGGGGCGGACTGATCAGTTGCGCCGTGACCGTGAGGAACAGGAAGCACGACGGCAGTCCCCCTCGTTCCACGCTCTGGACGGCGTCAGTCTGCTCCGCAACTTCCGCTTCATCGAAGAGCGGGTGCACTGGAAGACCGAGCTCGGCATGCCCAAGGAACACATCGACAGGAACAGCCTGTGCAGCCTCGGGAACTTCGACTGACGGCTGCGCCCGATCTAGCCAGGGCGTGGACGGGGAGGTCGCCCGGGCTGCGACATGAAACAGCCGCATCCGCTGTGGGCGGACGAGGCCGAAGCCGAGGCCGGCAAGGTCCGCCTCGACGGACTGCACCGGGCGAAGGTCCGGCTCGCCGATGAGGTGCTCGTAGTCGGGGACTACATCGGTACCCCGCACGCGGGTCGAAATCGCCTACGCCCGGGAGTTGGGGAAGCCCGTCCGGTGCACGCACCCCGAGGTCGACCCGGCGGGGAAGCAGCGGTGAGTGACCTCAGCCTTCCCATCTCCAGCCGCGCCCGCCCACAAGCGGTCTGCTACACCTCGTTGAAGCCACGGGACGCGTCGTAGATGTCCAGATCGATGATGACTACGAAGAAGCTCGTCACCACGTAGTTGATCAGTATGTGGTCCTCCCAGACTTCGCGCGTCACAGAGTCAGTCGTGAAGGCGAGATGGCTGTTGGCGCCCTCAGGGTCGGCGGCAATCCTGTCCACGACACGCAGGAACGTGTCCCGATCTCTTGCAGGCATGTAGTGGTCCCGGAACCGGGCAACCTGCTCTGTGAACCGCACCTGTCTCTTCACCGGCGGGATTCTATGGAAGCGACGAAAGTATCTGCTCAGCGGGCTACCGCCACCGTGCCCCGCATGCGGCGCATCCCAGTTGACTACAGCCGGCCCGCCACCCGTCTCGCCACACGCCACGACGTTCCCCGACGGCGGCGCCGACGCCGCGTTCGGACCGTGCCCACCGGACGGTACCTATAACAGGCCTGTCCACACTGCGAGGCGCGCGCCAGAACGCTGAGTGCAACGCTGTCCCGGGCGCGCCGCTGAGAACGCGTTGCGGTCAGGAGTGCGAGGGCGGCGCGGCGGGGGCTCTCCGGCGCGGAGAGCGAAGCGGTGATCACCTCGAAGGAGAGGACCTTCGACACCCCGTCACTGCACAGCAGCAGTCTCGACACCGGACCACTGACCCGGACCGAGGCGATCCGCCCGGCCCTCAGCACACTGCGCGTCACGATGTGGTCGTAGCCGGACGAGATCTCCCGCGTCCACTCATGCGGGCTCTGCCGCATGGCCCCGCCCGGGTGTTTCCTTTGAGTCGCGCATCGTTGTGCTGAGCATGACCAGTCTTGCTGAACGGTGGTGCCCGAGAAGTTGTGGGAGCCGTTCCGGCGGGTGGTGCCGGAGAAAGTGGTCGCGGTCCATCTACGCCCTCCAGCACTGACACACCCGCACCAGGTCTGTCGCGTAGACCGGTTCGGCCACCGGTCGAAGAACCGCCGTTGCCCCGGGTCGGGGGCGTAGGGGTCGGTGCCGTCGTGGTCGGCAACATTCGCCCACCTGGTCCACCGCGAGAACGGTTGCGAGACGGCTGCCCCTACGACGGCATGCTGCGGGCGCTCGGCGGCGACGCCCCCGTCACCGTCACGGGACAGCACCGGGCCACCGGGCCGCTGAACGGGCCCGCGAATGCTCGTGCCCGTGCGGTAAGCCGCCGGCTGCTCCGGGCCCGGCGCACCGTCGACGACCTCCTGCACCGCATCCGCAACAACGTGACACCGGCAGCCGGTAGTTCACGGCCAGCGGTTACCGCACACCGGAGTGCGGATGAACGCGGCAGAGCCTCGCCCAGAAGATGTTCACGGATGCCGAGGCCCCGTCTTTGCGTACCGGCACCTTGCCCACCCCTCGGCCGGGCGCCCGGTACTGCAGGGCTCCACCGCGACGCCTCTCGTGCCCCATTGGAACGAGCACTTCAGTGGGCTGCTGGTACCCTGTCCGGCGGCTCGCTCAAGGCAGTTCCTCCTGCTGGAAGCGTGGATCGGCTGCATGTGGCAGGCATCGGGAGTTATAGTCCAGTCAGGGCCGGAGATACCTCGGGTACGGCGATTCACCATCGCACTGGCTCACCAGGAGGAGACCGGGGTTCGAGTCCCCGCCCGGCTTTCGAGCCGGTTCGTTCAGTTGGCAGGACACCTCCACTCTCACCCCTTCCCCCTGACGTCACGGGCGGTCCGTACCGGTCGATGTGGGACTGGTCAGGTGTGTCAGATGCAAGCCTCGGACGCCTTTGACCTCAAGCTCGTCCAGGATCGACTTCTGGCGTGTGCCGAGTTGGCGGACAACCTTGAGTGCCAGGTCCCCAGTGCTCGCGTGCTGGTACCAGTTGCCAAGGACCTCCAATGTGAGATCAACCAGAGCCCGTCCGCCCGCCGCGTCAAGGGTCCCGGTCTCGGATTCGAACCGGCCTTCGTGCAGCGCGGTGTTGCGGGTGGCGTACAGCCATTCCAGCGCTGCTTTGAAGCGGTCCTCGGCCTCCCGGCTCCACTTCACGGTGGCCTCAGCGTCCGAGAGGCGCTGCTGCCAGGTTCGCACCACGTGGGCTGCCCATCCTCCGACAGCGGGGGTCAGGAGATCGAGCGCGCTGACGGCCTCCGCAAGGTCTGCCGGCACCGCCGTGGGCGGCGCCAGGACGTCGAGCCAGCGGTTGACGTCCGCGATTCGTCCACGGCCGCTCGCCTCCGTCCAGCGGTCAAGCACCTCCAACGGCCGGCGAAAGGCGACCTCGGCCGCCGCGCACTCGCGCGTGCGAGCTTCGACAGTCTTCCGGCACGCTTCCACGGCCTCCCTGAGCTGGGGTGGGACCGCGCGGCCCTCGGCCGTTGCCCGGTCGTACTCACGCAGCACTCCTGCCCTGCGCTGCTCAGCAGACGCAAGCGCACTGGTTGCGGCAGTGTGCCTGCCGAGCGCCGCCACGCGTAGCTCCTGGTAGGCGGACGTCACCTGCTGGCGCAGGGCCTGCAGGCTCAAGGTCTTCGCGAGGGCTTGCGTTCCGGACTTCAGGCCAAGTGCCTCGATCGTCGCCCAGCACAAGCCCGTACTGGCCGTCAGGCCCTGCGTGGACCGGGCGATGTGGGCTGTTCGCATGCCTTCGTGCAACTGAGGCGGCCAGTGGCCAGTCAGCGGCTTTGCCGCAGCGGGGGCGGACAGGCTTCCCGCGAAGCGCCTCGTGCGCCCAGTAGCCTCTCCGCAGACGAGGGTCTCTTCGCCCAGCCGCAGCTCGGCGAGACGGTGGCCGGCCACGTACTGGTCCAGCAGTTCGGCGGCCTTACGGCGACCGATGAGCATCGCCGCGCCGTGATCGCAGGCAGGCACCCGGAACGTCAACAGCACTGCTTTGGGGCTGCCGCCCGCCCATACCCCCCGCTGCTCCATGCGCGCCCTCACCACCGCGGCCAGGGCGCCCAGTTCGGCCTTCCCGTAGGCCCACTTCGCGGGCAGCCCATCGAGCGGGAACTGTACGCAATCGGCGTCCGCAGGCATCAGCCAACCTGCGTTGGCCAGCCCGGCAGCGCCTTCCACCACCAAGACCACCCTAAAAGGCGCCGGTGCCGGGAGCAGCACATCGATCAAGTCCTTGCCGCCGACCGGGTCCGGATGGCGCAGGAGGGCGTGCACGTCGTCAAGCAGGAGGTCGTAGTCTCGCTCGCTCGACAGGCACAGCGCCGCTGTCTCGGCGGCAATCCACGCCAGGCAGTCGTTTGACGGCGGTGACTGCCACGCACGGGCCGCGAGGTCGGCGATCGCGTCCTGGAAATCGAGCCGATGGCGGTCCATCACCTTCGCCAGCGCACGACACTGTGCGGGCTGCTTCAACTGGCCGGCACCATCATTCACGATCTTGTGGAGGAAGGCCTTGGCATCGGCGAGACGCTGATCGGCCGCGGCGAAGGTACAGGCCCTGTCGACTGCGTTCTTCGCGTCGATCTGGATGCGGAAAGCCGGGACCTCATAGGGCTGTGCCGTCTTGGCATTGGCCGCGGTGCCGCGGGAATGCAGGACCGCGTGCGCCCTGGAGAGAGCGACCGCCGCTGTGCCCGGCGAGGCAGCGTGCTGAGTGAGCAGGCCGCGGGGATCCAGTGCTCGCAGGATCCCGCCCAGGAGAACCTGCTGGCCGTCCCTGATCCCTCGCTGCGCGAAGCGCTGGACAAGTTCGGCTTCCGCTCCCACATTCGACATGACCGCACCCTACTGGGGCGACTGCGGTCATCCTCAGGGATGAGTCCGGCTTCGCGGACCTGGCGGAGCTCCGGGAGCGGCGTCGGTGAGCGGAGCACAGCCGAATGCCGTCCGCTTCTCCCCGCACGCCGCCAAGAGGCCGTCCTCGTAGGCGGGGGACGCGCAGGCGGGCCATGACCTTGGTGAAGGCAGGTGCATCACCGGCTTGTCCGGCGGCCGGCGCGTCCGGCTACCTGCTCAAGGCCGAACGCCCGGAGGAACTCTTCGCCGCCATCCACTCCGCCGCCCAGGGCCGTCCAGCGCTCTCCGCGCCCTTCGCCCCCCGGGTTATGGCCGGCCTGCGCGGCCCGCGCATCTCCACCCGTGCGCGGCCCCGCCGGGACACGACGTCGCCGGTCCCGGCCAGACGGGTGCCGGCCGGGACCGGTCGCCCGTGGGTTCCAGGCGGACGACGATGCCCTTGGAGGTGGGCTGGTTGCTCGACCTCGGGCGCTGCAGATGCAGCCGATCTGCTGGTGTCCGCCGCTATGGGTGGCCCAGAGCTGGTTGTGGGGGGGCGAGGGGCCATCGACGTCCCCGCCACGGCCAAGAACCCAGCCCGCACCTGGAAAGCCGCCTCAGGCCGTCGGGGTTGGTGAGGGTGTCGGCGGCGTTCCAGTGATGTCGAGGGGGAGGGTGGTGGCGCCGCGGGGGCGGGTGCGGGTCCAGGTCCAGCAGAACCCGGTGGTGGTGCGGGCGGTGTGTCCGGCGGTGGTGGCCTGTTCGATCCAGTGCTGGAGCTGGAAGGGGTCGTCGGCGAGATCAAGGCCGTAGTTGTCGTGTCGGGTCCCGGGGGGTGGGGGTGCCGTAGAGGAGGTTGTCGACCCAGGTGGTGTAGGCGGCGGAGCCGTTGCACCGGAACGAGCCTGCCAGCTCGCAGTGGTGGTGGGCGCGTCCCATGGCCCAGGCGGCGTCGCGCAGTTCCTCCACGGTGGTGCCCTCGCCCGGGCGGATGATCTGGCGTTCATCGAGGAACACCACGGCCAGCGGCACCTTGTGCAGGACCTCGGCCAGGGCAGGTGCCAGCCTGTCGTTTGACCTGGCCATGCGCTGGGCCTCGTCGACGATGACGGACCCGGCGTGTTGTGCGGCGTGGTAGAGGTGGAGACGGGGGAAACAGGTCACGCGGCTGCGCCTGTCCGCCGGCTGCCTCGAGGAGATGGGCGGGCAGGGTTCCTGACGGCGTCACGAACCGCGGCCGGCTTCGCTCCTGGTAATGCATCGGATAACCGAGCAGGCGCACAGCGAGAGCGGTCTTGCCGCTGCCCGGCCCGCCGCTCACGGTGACGACCCCACCCTTAGGGTCGCCCTCCAGTAGAGCGGCGACGAGGGCGCGGATCTGTACGCAGGCGCCCTGCCTGCCGCGCACGAACGCCTTCGCCATCGCCGAGACGTCCCCGGGAACGCCAGCTCAGCCGTTCAGGGACGCCCTCACCGATGGAGGGGGCACCGACGCGGATGATCGGGCGGATCCCGGCCGGCCCGCGGAGCGGGTATGTGCGGCGCTGATGTGTCCTCAGACGCGCGATTCCACCAGGTCGTCGGTATGGAAGGTGCGGCGGTAGGAGGCGGGTGAGACACCGAAGGCGGTGCGCATGTGGGCGCGCAGGGAGTTGGTGGAGCCGAAGCCGCAGCGGTGGGCGACCAGGTCGATGGACAGGTCGGTGGTTTCCAGCAATTGCTTGGCCAGTTCCAGGCGTTGCGCGGTGAGCCACTGCACGGGGGTCATGCCGACCTCGTCGCGGAAGCGGCGGGTGAAGGAGCGCAGGCTCATCCGGGCGTGTTCGGCCAGGCGGTTCAGGGAGAGGGGTTCGCCGAGGTGTTCCAGGGCCCAGGCGCGGGTGGAGGTGGTGGCTGCGATGGTGGGTTCGGGCACCGGGCGGTCGATGTACTGGGCCTGGCCGCCGTCCCGCCAGGGCGGGACGACGCACATGCGCGCGGCGCGGTTGGCGGCGGCGGCGCCGTGGTCGCGGCGGATCATGTGCAGGCACAGGTCGACGCCGGCGGCGACGCCCGCGGAGGTCAGGACGTCGCCGTCGTCGACGAAGAGGACCTCCTCGTCGACCTTGACGCGGGGGTAGGCGCGGCGGAACTCGGGGGCGAGGTTCCAGTGGGTGGTGGCGGGCCGGCCGTCGAGGAGGCCTGCGGCGGCCAGGACGTAGGAGCCGGTGCAGATGGACACCAGGCGGGTGCCGGGCCGGATGCCGGCGATGGCCGCGGTGACCTCGGGCGGCAGCGGGCCGCCGCGGCCCAGCTCGGGCATGGCGTGCGTGGGCGGGACGATCACGGTGTCCGCGGCGGCCAGGGCCTCGGGACCGGCTGCGGGCTGCACGGTGAACCCGGCGTCGCTGAGGACCGGGGCGCCGTCGGCGGTACAGACGGTGACCTCGTACAGCGGGCGTGAGCCGGCGTCCAGGACGCTGCCGAAGACGCGGGAGGGGATGCCGAGTTCGAAGGGCGGGACGCCGGGCAGGGCAAGGACGGCGATGCGGTGCCGCCCGGCCGCGTCGGCGCTCGGGTCGGGGCGGGGGTCGGTGCACGGCCACTGCATCTCGCTCATGGCCAGATCCTGTCACATAGTGGCCAGACGGCCAACACCATGGTGGGGGCGGGTGCCGGATCGTGGACTGCGTCGCGCCGGGAAGGGTCCGGGCGGCCGGTATCCGATCAAGACGGAAAAGAGTGAGGTGGACAGCATGCGTGCGGTGGTCGTGGAGAAGTGGGGCGGACCGGAGATGCTCGTGGAGCGTGAGGTCGCCCGGCCCGAGCCGGGACTGAACGAGGTCCTGGTGCGAGTCCACGCGGCCGGTGTGAACCCGGTGGACTTCAAGACCCGAGCCAGCGGGGCACTGATCGAGTGGGGCGAGGTCCCGGCGGTCGGCTGGGACGTCTCCGGCACCGTGGAGGCCGTCGGACCGGGCGTGGGGATATTCCGCCCCGGGGACGAGGTGTACGGCATGCCGCTGTTCCCGCGACAGGCCGGCGCCTACGCCGAGTACGTCGTCGCCCCGGCCCGCCACTTCGCGCCCAAGCCGGCGAACCTCACCCACGTCCAGGCGGCGGCGCTGCCGCTGGCCGCGCTGACCGCCTGGCAGGCCCTGGTGGACACCGCCTCGGTGCGCACCGGTGAGCGGGTGCTGGTGCACGCGGCGGCCGGCGGGGTCGGCCACCTTGCCGTGCAGATCGCCAAGGCCCGCGGCGCGTACGTCATCGGCACGGCCAGCGCCGGCAAGCACGACCTGCTGCGGCAGCTGGGCGCGGACGAGGTGATCGACTACCGCACGGTCCGCTTCGAGGACGCCGTCGGGAACGTGGACGTGGTGCTGGACGGGCTCGGCGGCCAGAACGCCGAGCGGTCCCTGACGGTGTTGCGCCCGGGCGGCCGGCTGATCACCCTGCCCGGTCCCGACGACGTCCCCGCCGACGTCCCCGGCGACGTGCGGGCGGTGTGGATGCTGGTCGAGCCCGACCACCTGGGTCTGCGCGAGATCGCCGCCCTGGCCGAGCGGGGCGCGCTCACGCCCGTGGTCGAGACCGTCGTCCCGCTGGCCGAGGCCGCGAAGGCGCACGAGATCGGCGAGCAGGGCCGCACTACCGGGAAGATCGTTCTGAGCGTCGCCTGACGACGGCCGCCCTGGCCGGGGCGGCTGCGGGCAGGTGGAGCGGGACTGGAGCCCCGGGACCGACCGGTCCCAGGGCTCCGGGCGCGGCATGCGGGCGCACGTGGGCACAAACAGGCCAGTGAAGTGCCAGACCTCCGTATGAGTATGCGAGTTGCGATGTCTCGACCCACCACGAAAGGCACCACCGTGGCTTCATCGGACGGGCTGGCCGACGCCCGCGAAGGAATCGCGCCTGGCGTTCTACAAGGCAATCACCGAACAGGTCAACGGCGTAGCGGACAGCAACATGACCCCGCAGGCGGCAGCTGCCGCGCTCAAGGAGTTGGCCGAGGCGTTCGCCTGGGCAACGGCCACGGCGCAGCCTCACTGACCCAGCAGCACCGGCGCCCGCGATCTGCACCAGTCGCGGGCGCCGGCCAGTTCAACAACGGCATGGCTTTATTCACCAGTAGTGGTTCTGGCTCGCTTGGCTCAGGACAAGCTTTCGAGGAAAAGCTGACCCCCGACATGACCGGGTTCCTCGCCTTGTGCCAGACGCAACTGTCACGAGAGGAATCGGAGATCCTCTGCGGCTGGACCGTGCTCGTGCCTTTCTCGCTCGATGAGGAGATTTGGTTGCCCATCGAATCCGGCGACCACGAGTCCATGGTCGCCGGCGCTCCTCAGGTACTACCGCTCGCCGAGAAGCTGGCGGCAGCCATCGATCTGCCAGCAGAAACCCCGGCAACATGCGACAACCTCGACCTGAGCACGTGGTTCAGGCACCAAGCAAAGGAACTGGCCACTACTCGAACAGGACCGTGGACCAAGGACCTGGACACCAGCGAAGATCACCCACCGTGCACGCATCACGGAAAGCGAGCCAGAACCGCTTGAAGTAAACGAAGCCACCCGGGAGATGCCCATCTCGGCCGCCAGGTGGGCGATCGGGCGGTGTTGGCAACGCAGTATGAGTCGCAGCCGTCCTTCGGGGGACAGCGGAGCATCGCGGTGAATCACTGGTGTTCCTAACGCCAGGGATCGAGGGCGAGCTTGCCCTGGGTCTGACCCGCTTCGAGTTGCTGCAGCAGCATCGCCCCCTCAGCCAGAGAATGAACCTGAGGGGTGCCGGGCGGGTACACGTCGTGGGCGATGAGCGCCTCGATCTCGACGAGCAACGACTGGTAGATGGACGGGGCCGTGACCGCCAGCGCACCGATGTGCAGACCCTTGACTTGAACCTGGTGGGTGAAGACCAGGTCGTGTGTGGTCAGCGTGGCGTCGCCGGAAGCGGCGCCGAAGACGACGATGCGTCCGGTGAAGGGTTTGGTGACCGACAGGCTGGTCTTGAACGTGGCCTGCCCCACTGATTCCAGGACCAGGTCGACACCGCCCGTCAGGCGGGTGATCTCCTCAGTCAGATCGGGGAGTCGGCTGTCCAGAACCTCGTCGGCGCCGAGGGCTTTGACGGCGTGGTGCTTTGCTGGCGAGGCCGTGGCGATCACGCGCGCACCGTAGTGACGGGCGAGGCGGACGGCGGCCTGCCCCACGCCTCCGGCGGCGGCATGGACGAGCACGACCTCACCCGTCTTGATCTCGCCCAACGGCTTCAGCGCTGCCAGGGCTGTGGCCCAGTTCAACACCATGCCGAGGGCGGCGGCATCGCTCCAGCCGGACGGCACCGGAAGCACACCCGCAGCCGGCATCGGCATGTACTGCGCGAAGGCCCCCGGGCCGGCTCCGACGACGTGAGTGCCGAGTGGCAGCGGACTCTCGACATCCGGGCCGACACCCACGATCTCACCTGCGGCCTCGAAGCCCGCGACATAAGGGGCCTGAGGGCCTCCCCCGTATGTCCCACGGGTCTGCATGACGTCAGCGAAGTTGACCCCGGCAGCGCCCACGCGGACCAGGTACTCACCGGGCCCCGGGCTTGGGCGACGCTGATCGGTCGTGAGGGTCAGTTCCTGCGGCCCCCGGTGCGACCGCTGGACCAGTACTCGCATCGTCTGCTCAGCGGTGTCCTGCTGCTCGTTGATCTCCATGCAGCGAACGTAGAAGTCTGACACTTACGTCAAGGTCAAGCGGCGGTCAGAGATCAGTACGGCGGGCCTCGCGAAGGTAGGCGTCGAGTGCCGCCTGCTGATCGCTGAGAACGGCGATGCGAGCAGCGAGCCGATCGCGATAGCTGTGCACCTCGTGCAGGAACTCCGCGCACACCGCGTCGGTGCCGCCATCGGAGCCGCCAGTGAGGCGGGGCAGGAGCTCCTTGATCAACCGGACAGGCAGCCCGGACTCCAGCAGTGTGCGGATGACGAGCACCCGGTCGATCGTGGACTGGCAGTAGTCACGGAACCCATTGCTGAAACGGCCGGGGACGATCAAGCCCTCGTCCTCGTAATGCCGCAACGATCTCGCACTCACACCGCTGACCCTGGAAGCCTCACTGATCTTCATACCCGGAGCCAACGCTGGCTAGCGCCGCGATCTTCCGGCGCTCACGACGTTGTGTCGGCGCCATGAAACGATCTTGTGGTGTCTGGTGTGATCACGGCGTCGGAGTCCTCCTGGATAACCCCGTTCACGGGGCTAGCCCGCGTGTCTTCGGCGGGTTGGTGACTGAACTGCGCCGCGATGGTGCGGATCCGGTGCGCAAGGGCCGCCCGTGGTCCCTTCCGCTGGAAGACCGGGTGCTGCTTGTCGCGGCGTACTGGCGCACGAACCTCACGTGGCGCCAGCTTGCCCCGTTCTTCGGGATCTCGAAGTCCGCGGCCGACCGCATCATCGATGACCTCGGCCCGTCGCTCGCGCTGCAGCCCCGCAAGCGATTCCGCAAGGACACCGTGCTCATCGTGGACGGCACTCTGGTGCCCACCCGCGATCACACCATCGCCGCGCGGTCCAAGAACTACCGGTACTCCACCAACCACCAGGTTGTCATCGACGCCGACACCCGACTCGTCGTGCTGGTCGGCCGGCCACTGCCCGGCAACCGCAACGACTGCAAGGCGTGGGAGGAGTCCGGTGGGAAGGCCGCTGTCGGCAAGACGATGACGATCGCCGACGGCGGCGATCCGGGCACCGGGCTCGTCATGCCCCACCGACGCCGCAAAGGCGAAGAGCTGCCCGACTGGAAACAGGCCCACAACAGGTCCCACAAACAGGTCCGCGCCCGCGTCGAGCACGTCTTCGCCCGCATGAAGACCTGGAAGATTCTTCGCGACTGCCGCCTCAAGGGCGACGGGGTCCACCACGCCATGCTCGGAATCGCCCTCCTGCACAACCTCAACCTCGCCGGATGGACGAGCAGTCGGGTTGGTCAGTGTTGACCTCGGGGCCCCTCGCAACCGCGAGGAGCCCCGGACCGGCTTTCACGACGTCAGGTCATTGCCTCATGGGTAGGCGACCACATTGCTGGGAGTGGTGTTCGAGGCGGTGACCGCCCCCGTGTCGTTGATGACGTGGGTGATGGTGCCCATACCGCCGAGTGAGACGGTCAGAGCGTCGTGGAACTTCACGCCCGGGGTATTGGGCACCTCGAAGGCGTGGTAGCTGTTCACCGCCGGATTGACGTTGAAGTAGCAGTAGCTGCCGAGCCCCCACGCCTCGTGGGTGGTGACGCCCGCGCCCACCTTGTAGGCGGCGTACCCGTTGACCCCTGCCGCGCTCATCCACGCGCCCTGGTCGGGCACGTCGTACGGCATCTCGTTCTGGAAGAAGATCGTCTTGCCGTTCTGACCGTTCCAGACGACCTCGTGCTTCTGATAGTGCTCGACGAAGAGACCGGTCGCCAGGACGCTGCTGCCGTTGACTATCACGCCGGTGTCCGCCGTGTTGGTCGTCCAGCCGACGGTGCCCGGGTTGCCGTGGTCGGCTCGCCAGGCCCAGATATGGTCGATGATCGTGTTGTTGCTGTTGACGATCAGGCTGGTCGTCGCCTTGCCGGCGATCTGGCCGCCGATCCGGAAGAACACGTCCTGGATGGTCGTCGGGTTGCCCGCGTGGGTGGCGGACGATCCGGCCGGGCCGACGGTCAGCAGCGCCGCTGAGTTGGTGGTGCCGGCGTCGATCAGCAGGCCCTTGAGACGGACTCCGTCCACGTCGGCGACCTGGATCGCGTTGACGCCGTTGTCCGGAACGAAGGTCGGGTAGCCGATGCCGAGGACGACGGTGTTGGCCCGGGTGATGTTCAGCGTCTGGTTCAGGTGGTAGACGCCCGGGGTGACGAACAGGTTGCAGCCCTGGGAGAGCGCGTTGTTGATGGTCGCGGCGGTGTCGCCGGCCTTGACCACGTAGAACTGACTCATCGGCTGCGAAGTGCCGGGAGTGCTGCCGTTCGCCCAGCTCGCGCCGGAGGCGTTGGTCCGCAGAGACGGAAGGAACACACGGTACTTTCCGGCGCCGTCGACGTACAGGTACGGCACGTCACGGGAGACGGGGGTGGTCGCCAGGGTGGTCTCGGGCGGGTTGGGAAAGGTGTTCGCGGGAGCACCGGTGGTGCCGGAGAAGACCATGTTCCACACGCCGCCGGCCCAGCTGCCCAGGTTGCTGTCCCGGGTGTACCACTGCTGCTGCGAGATGGACGCCGCCTGGCCGCTGACCTTGGTGTCGGCGACGTAGCCGCCACTGGCCCAGCCGTAGCTGGCCGGGTAGAGCTGCAGATCGCCGTGAACGTCGATCCGGCGGAACGGGGCGGCCTGGGCCACGGCCCAACGGTTCCCACCGACCGGGTTGATGGCCAGGTTCTCGGCCGAGCGCCAGAAGTTCTGCGTCGCGTTGCCCGCGTCGGAGGCGTTGAAGGCGTCCACGGTGACGTGTCCGTTGATCGTCACGTCGTCCGGGTTCTGCCCGAGACCGGCCACCGAGGTGTAGAAGCCGACGTTGTCGTCGACGGCGTACGTACCCGGCTTGAAGAGCTGCGCCACCCGGTTCTCGCTGAACTGCGCGGTGGTGGTGTCCTTCATCTGGGCGAACTGTGCGTCGAGTTGGGCCTGGATGGTGGCACTGGACATGGACGGGTCGTAGATGTGAACGTTCGGGCCGAAGTCCGGTACGTCCGACTGGGTGGGGCAGCCGGCCGATGTGCCGATCGTGTAGGTCGCGCTGGCGACGGCGGAGTTGGTGAGGCCGGATTTGATGGCGATGGCCTTGACGGTGGTGGTGGCCGTGACGCTGATCGGTGCGCTGTAAAGGGTGGACGTGGCGGAGGGGGTGGAGCCGTCACGCGTGTAGCGGATGGTCGCGCCCGCGGTCGTGTCGGCGAGCGTCACGCTCTGGGCCGATGCGTAGGTGCCCGCCGCCGGAGTGAAGGTCGGTGTGGCGACAGTGCCGGTGCCGCTACCGCCCTGGGTGTACGTGTAGTGGGGCGTGTCGTACTGCGGCCCGCTCTTCTCGTAGGTGAACCAGTACTCCAGGACCGTGCCGTTGATGAGCGAGCCGACGGTCTGCGTCCAAGTGCCCGCGTTGTTGGTCATGTGGACGTTCTGCTGGTTGGCGCTGTTGACGAGGTAGTGCACATCGACGTAGATCGCGGCTGTGGTTGGTGTGAAAGATATCTGTGCCTGCGTCGCGCTCAGTTGCGTGACGCTCTGGGTGTAGTCGGGTGCGGCTGCCGAGGCGGGAGCGGCGGTCTGGTTGAGGCCGAGCAGTCCGACGAGCGCGAGTACGAGTGCACTCAACAGGGCGATGATCCGTTGGTTCGGACGTGGCGGGGGTCTCATGCGGCCGGGAAGGAGGGGCGTGCGCATGGGTGGGAGTCCTTTCGCCTGGTTTCGTGAAGTGAACACAGGGTCAGTGCGGAAGGGTGAAGACGGTCTCGACACGGTGATTTGATCGTCTTTCCAGCGCTACAGACCTTGGAATCGGCCTATTGAAAACGCTCTCAATCTGCGGATCAGCGGGCCATTGG
Organism: Streptomyces sp. NPDC096323; assembly: GCF_040302845.1. Classification (NCBI taxonomy): domain Bacteria; kingdom Bacillati; phylum Actinomycetota; class Actinomycetes; order Kitasatosporales; family Streptomycetaceae; genus Streptomyces; species Streptomyces sp. NPDC096323. The sequence continues at coordinate 341,154 of NZ_JBEOSI010000008.1, read as the reverse complement.
ATCTGTTAAGGCAGTGTTGAGTGGCAACGGCGAGCCGTCAAGATGATGCACATGCTTCAACTCTTGAACGCCAACTGCGCCAAGTCGCACCCACGTTCGAGCATGCAAGTGGTTGGTTCACGAATTGTTGAACCTGGGCGTCCGCATGCCAGTCGCTCGTAGATCAATCGCGACAGCCGATGGTCGGGGCCGCCGGAGAAGTGGGTCGCGACCGCGGGCCGGCCCAGGGTGGAGAGCACCCCGGCCGACGTTGATGCCCTTGCCGCCGACGCGCTCGTGCGCGGTGCCGACGCGGGATGTCGCCGGTTTCTTTGCGTCGTGGGGTGGGGCGCCACATGCGTGCAGCGGTGTCCCGGTCCGCGGCGGTTCCTGCGCGATTGGCGTTCTTCATTGACATGCACGGAACAGTGAAGGTATATACCAAGCACCCTCGTGAGAGCGCTCTCTGGATGAATTCGACGCCGAGCGAGGCATGCCAGGCACGTCAAGGTCCGCAGGCTCCCCACCCTGTTCAGGAGACATCATGCCGAGCAAGCCCCTCGCGCCGGTGCACCTACGGCCCATGCGGTACCGGCACAAACCCCTCCCCGTTCTCGCGCTCCTGGTCGCCTTGCTGGCGGCCCTCGTTCTCGCGGTCGATCAGCCCTCCGCCCATGCTGCCGACGCATTGCTGTCGCAGGGCAAACCGGCCACCGCCTCCTCGGTCGAGGCGGCGGGAACTCCCGCCTCGGCGGCCGTGGACGGCTCCACCACCACCAGATGGTCCAGCGCGTTCAGTGATCCGCAGTGGCTTCGGGTCGACCTCGGCGCCACGGCTCAGATCAGCCGCGTGGTGCTGAACTGGGAGGCCGCGTACGGGACCGCGTTCCGGATCGAGACCTCCGCCGATGGCACCAGCTGGACCTCGGTCTACTCCACCGCTGCCGGCCCCGGCGGAGTCCAGACGCTCAACGTGAACGGCTCCGGCCGGTACGTCCGGTTGTACGGCACCGCCCGGGCCACCCCGTACGGCTTCTCGCTCTGGGAATTCCAGGTCTACGGCACCGGTGGCACCACCCCGCCGCCCACTGGCGGCTTCTGGGGTGACACCAGCAAGATCCCGCCGGCCAAGAACGCCGTGGAGGTCGCGATCCTCAACCGGACCAACGGTGCCTACCCGGACAGCCAGGTGTACTGGAGCTTCAACGGTCAGACGCACTCCATCGCGGAGCAGCCCTACCTGGACATGCCCGCCAACTCGGCCGGCCGGATGTACTTCTACGTCGGTTCACCGACCAGCCAGTACTACGACTTCATCGAATTCACCGTCGGCGGAGGTGTGTTCAACGGCAACACCACCCGCGTGGACGCCTACGGTCTGCCTCTCGCGATGCGTCTGCACGCCACGGACGGTTACGACGTCCAGGTCGGGGAGACCCAGGCTTTCTTCAGCAAGTCCCGCACCCAGGTCTTCCAGGACTTCATCAACGCCGTCCCGCAGGAGTTCAAGATTCTGGCGCGGAGTCAGGCCCCGTACCGGATCATCGCTCCGGGCAGTGACGCGAGCTTCCGGCCCGGCGGCGTGAACGCGAACTACTTCACCTCGTACGCCCAGTCGGTCGGAGTCAACGAGCCCACCCAGAACATCTTCGGCTGCGCCGGGAGCATGGCCGGCAACCCCAACATGTGCGCGGCGCTCAACCGGCACGTCGCCACGCTGCCGTCCTCGGGCCAGTCGGACCCGAGCCGCTTCTACCAGTCCGCCCCCGCCAATTACTACGCCAAGTTCTGGCACGACAACGGCATCAACAACCTCGCCTACGGCTTCCCGTACGACGACGTGGCGGGCCAGTCCTCCTTCATCTCACATGCCGGCCCTCAGTGGCTGTCCGTGGCTGTCGGCTTCTGACCTTTGGGATGCACGATGCTGCGATAACCCCTGCAAAGCAAGTGTTTGCGCAGGTGGGAGCGCTGCGCCACGGATTCCGGCCGTGTCAGAGCCTGCATCTGGCCACCCTGGAGGCGTGCCCGGCGCCCGGCGACTGGTCCTTTCAGTAACCATGCGGCGATCGCCGCCGCCGCGGCCGTGGCACTCGTGTTCGTCTCGCGGCCCGGTGCGGTCGCGGCGGCGTGTGCGATGGCTGCCTCGCGCGTCTGAGTCGGCGCGCACTATCCGCACGATGCGGTGGCGGGTCTCCTGGTGGGTGCCGTGGCCGGGGTGGTGCTGATGGCCGCCGTGCATCGGTGGCCCGATCCGCCGGCCCGGCGGCTGACCGCGACGCGGCTGCGTCCTCTGCTGGTGGCGTGAGACGTGGCCGGGGGCGGGGAAGGGCGCAGGGGCCTCGACGATCCGGCGGGGAGCACGGGGCTCGGCACGTGTTCGGGATGACGGGCACGGCCGTCATCGGCCGAGTGCCCGGCCGCTGCCGGGGACGGGCCTGCACGGTCCTGGTCGCTGGGCCACCGGCCGGCCGTCGCGGTGGCCATGGCGCGAGAGTGACCGGGACGGGACCGGCGTCTGAGATGCGGCACGGCCGAAATCGCAACAGTCTGGGCGTAGCCATGATCGCTTGTCGAATGAGGTGCCGCGTGCCAGAGATCATGAAGTCGGACGAGTTCGGGTGAGTCGGCAAGCGAGTCGGCAAGCCCACCGGGCCGTCGCCGAGCTGAACCCTGGCTATGCCGCCCTGGTCATGGCCACAGGAATCGTGTCCACCGGTCTTCACCTCTTCGGCTGGGGCACCCTGTCAGACATCCTGCTGACCGTAGCCGTCGCGGCTTTCGCCGTACTCCTCGTCGCCTACGTCTGGCGGCTCATCCGCTTTCCGCGGCGGGTGGTGGCAGATGCGCAGGACCCGGGCCGGGGTTTTGGGTACTTCACTCTGGTGGCCGCGCTGAACGTCCTTGGCATGCGCCTGGCACTTGAGCACCACTGGCTCATCTGTGCGGTGCTCGCGTTGGTAAGCGCTCCGCTGTGGCTGGTGCTGACCTATGCGATTCCTGGTTCCATGGTGGTCGGCCACCGGCAGAACCCGGTGCTGCCCCGGACCAACGGCAGTTGGTTCCTGTGGGTGGTGGGCACGCAGTCGCTCGCAGGCGCGACCGCGACCGTCGCCGCTCAAAAGCCCGGTCTGACAGCTTCTCTGGCGCCGCCGGCCGTGGCCTTCTGGGGCATCGGCGTGGTGCTCTATCTGATGCTGCTGGGCCTGGTCACCGTCCGTCTGCTCGACGACCCGGTCACGCCTCACGCCTTGAGCCCCACCTACTGGGTCTACATGGGCGCCACCGCCATCAGCGTGCTCGCCGCGGCCGCGATCCTGGCACTGCCCGCGGACCTGCCCGTACTGGCGGCCACCCGGCCCGTCGTGTCCGGTCTTGGCTTCCTGCTGTGGGCGTTCGGCACCTGGTGGATTCCCCTCCTGCTTGCCTTCGCGGTGCGCCGGCACCTGGTGAGCGACGAACGGGTCGGCTACGACCCGACACTGTGGAGCATGGTCTTCCCCCTCGGCATGTACGCCGCGGCGAGCACGAACTACGGCCGGGCGACCGGACTCGACTTCATGGTCGACATCGCCCGGGTCGAGGTATGGATCGGCTTCGCGGCATGGGCTGTGGTGGCGATTGCCATGGCCAGAAAACTCATCCGGTCCGGGAGGAAGCGCTCGGACGCAGCCACCGAATGACACCGAGCTCTCCGGACCCGACGCCCCAGCGACTCGGCATCGGTGAAGGCGACCTGGTGCGCGTCACCTCCCGCCGGGGCGCGATCCAAGCCCCGTCGGCTGCGGCGACCAACGCGTGCCACCGCTCGTGGACCGGTGAACGAGCGCCCTGTGAGTTCGCGAAGCCTGTTCAGGCGGTATTCGCACTTCCCCTTTGACGATTTCAGTCCGTGACGAGCCCTGCGACGAGGTTGATGGCAGTGGCCAGGACGCCGGTGCCGAAAACGTAGGACAGCAGGCATTGACGCAGCACGATCGCGCGGATCGCCGAGCTGGAGACGTTGGTGTCGGACACCTGATAGGTCATGCCGAGGTTGTAGCTGAAGTAGAGAAAGTCCCGGTACGAGGGCGGCTCGTTCGAGTTGAAATCAATTCCGCCGTGCGTGGTCGCGTAGTAGACGTAGGCGTAGCGGGTGGCGTACATCAGGTGCACCGTGGCCCAGGCCATGAACACGCCGCACAGGGCGACGGCGGCGGCGCCGCGTTGCGCATCGGACGTGCCCAGGTGCAGCAGGAGCACGATGGCGACCAGTCCGCAGAGGGCGACCGCCACCACGGCGAGTTCGTCCGTGCGAGGCCGGAAGTCCTCTCGGTGGGCATGCAGGTGAGTGGCGGACGCGTCCATCGGCCACAGCACGACCCACCCGGTCAGAGTGAAGACCAGCTCCGTCGCCGCGATCCCGGCCATGGCCCCCAGCACCGCGCCGGTTCCCAGCCCTGCCAGGACACCCACCACGATGCCGATCGCGAGGGCGCTGGACAGCCGCGGAACGGCGTTCACGGGCAGCAGGGTCCTCATGGCACCACCGTAGTGGCGTCTGTCCGGTTCGTGCCGATGAGGCGGTGTGTGTCCTGGGGGAGGGACCCGCTGCGAGTGCGGTGGGTGACGGTGACCAAGGGACACCCGGGTCTACTGGGCAACCGGGCGGCCGGCCCGGTGACTGGGTAGCGTGGAAAGGGGTAGTCGAGTGGTAGGCCCCCTGACCGTCGGGGGCCGCGGCGCCTTCTTCGCGGCCGGCTTCTCCAGGAAGGGCGGAGAGACTCATGTGCCGATGGCTTGCCTATGCGGGCACGAGCGTGGTGCTCAGCGATCTGCTCTACAAGCCGGAGCACTCGATCATCGACCAGAGCCTGCACTCGCGCATGGGCGTCGAGACGACCAACGGCGACGGCTTCGGCATCGGCTGGTACGGGTCCGACGCAGGCACCCCGGCGATCATCCGTGACACGGGTCCCGCGTGGAACAACCGGAATCTGCGGGAGATCGCGGGCCATGTGCAGTCTCCCCTGTTCTTCGCACACGTCCGCGCGTCCACCGGTACGGCCGTGCAGCAGACCAACTGCCATCCGTTTCGGCACGGCCGCTGGATGTGGATGCACAACGGGGCGATAGCCGAGTTCCATCGTCTGCGGCGGGACCTGTCCCTGGCCGTCGACCCGGTCCTCTTCCCGTCGCTGGAGGGGTCGACCGACTCCGAGGTGATGTTCTACCTGGCCATCACCTTCGGTCTCGACCAGGACGTGCCGGGGGCCGTGGCGAGAATGGCCGGTCTCGTAGAGCGGCTGGGCCATGACGAGGGAGTGGAGTATCCGCTTCAGATGACCATCGCGGTGGCCGACGGGGAGCGCATGTGGACGTTCCGCTACTCGAGCAAGCACGCCTCGCGCTCACTGTTCTGCAGCAGCCGGGCCGACACCATACGGGCGCTGCACCCGGATCTGGACTTTCTCAGGGGAGTCTCCGACGACACCCGGCTGGTGGTGTCGGAGCCGCTGAAGGACCTGCCCGGGGTGTGGAACGAGGTGCCGGAGAGCAGTTACGGCGTCGTCCAGCCCGGCTGGGACGAGTTCCGTCCGTTCAAGCCGGAGCCGGTGTGACCGGTGTGACGTCGTGACGGAGCCGATCTGACGTGACGGTGGCGGGGTCCCGGGTGGACGCCCGGAACCCCGCCACACGGACCTTCCGGATACTGTCTCAAGCCGCGATCGCCTCGTCGATCTCGCGGACGAAGGCGTCCAGGTCGCCGGGGTTGCGCGAGGTGATGAGCCTCCAGCCGCCCGCGTCGTCGGTAACGACCTCCTCGTCCGTCCAGTCGCCTCCCGCGTTGCGGATGTCGGTCTGCAGCGACGCGTAGGAAGTGAGCCGCTTGCCGGCGACGGCACCGGCCTCGACCAGGACCCACGGCCCGTGGCAGATCGCCGCGACCGGGCGGCCCGAGTCCGTGAAGGCGCGGACGATGCGGGTGGCCGGCTCCTGCTGCCGCAGCGTGTCGGCGTTCAGGGTGCCGCCGGGTACGAGCAGAAGGTCGTATCCCGCCGGGTCGGCGTCGCTCAGCGCGAGGTCCGGGCGGAGTGTCTTGCCGGCGTCCTTGTCGCCGACGAGGGTTTCGATCTCGTCCGTCGTCACGGCGGCGACATCGACCTGTGCTCCCCATCCGCGCAGGTGATCGAGCGGTACGAAGAGCTCGTCCTGCTCGACGCCGTAGTTGGTGACGATGGCCAGTACTTTCCGCTTGCTCACGTCTTGGTCAGTCATCGGCTTCCGCCCTTTCACTCACGGCACAGACCGTTTCACTCACGGCACAGACAGAACGGATGCCCGGCCGGGTCCGCGAAGACCCGGAAGCCGCGTTCTCCGTTCCGGTCGTCCACATCCAGGGGTGTCGCGCCGAGCTCGAGCACCTCTCGATGGGCCCGCTCCATGTCCGTCACCTTGAAATCGAGGTGTTCCTGCTGGGAGTTCAAGTCCCCGCGGGGCCACTCCGGCGGCCGGTGGTCCGGGGCCAGCTGGAAGGCGAGCCGGGCACCTCCGGGCACCTGCAGGTCGAACCATTCGTCCGAGTCCTGCGTGACCTCTCCGCCCAGCACGTCCTGATAGAAGCGGGCGAGCGCCGCGGGGTCGGGGCAGTCGAGAGCGACGAGGCAGTAGGTTGCGACAGCCATGTTCTTCCTCGATTCGTTTCCACCGTTCACGCCCCGGGTTCCACATCTGCGTCAGCCGAAACGCGGCATGCGCTGAACGACGCGTCGCACCGCGGGTCAGCGGTCGACGGCCTTGCGGAGCTGTTCCTTGTTCATGGTGGAGCGGCCCTCGACGTTCTTCTTCTTCGCTTCCTCGTACAGCTGGTCCTTCGTGCGGCCCTGGGCGCCCTTGTGCGAGCGTTCTCCGCCGCGCCCGGACGCCGACTTGGGGTCGCGCGTCGATGTCCTGCTCGCGGTCTTCGACTCTCCGGAGCGCGCGCGTTCCTTGTTGACCGTGCGCGCCGCGATCTCCTTCGCGCGCTTGTCGGAGGCGCCGCGGTCCTCCGCGCTCTCCTTCACGTGCTCGTACTGACGTTCGCGCTTGGCGCTGGAACCTGCAGGCATGGCGATCTCCTCCTGGTCTGCCTCGTGACCCCCTCGGCCCGGTGGAAGCGGCCGGAGCCGCCGAGGGGGTGTGCCGTGTACGTACATCCCGGGTTACCACTGGGCCACTTCCGAAACATGGCACCGGCGGTCCGGGCACGCTTCCCGGGCCGTGCGCTCGGGTGATCCCGCCGGGCGGCTGCTGCCATCCGCTGATTTCCGCTGGGCTGATCGGGCCCTTGCCTTACGAGGACATCGGTGAAAGCGACGACTTCGGGTACCGGGTTGATGTGAGGCCGGGCCGGTCTCAACGCAGGCCGACGGGACCGAGGAGGCAAGCGATGGCTGCCGCGGGCAGGAGCGTCCCGCCGGACGACCGGGCGAGCACACGTCGGGCACCGGACATCCGGTCACTGCGCCGGGAGCTGCGCGCACGGGTGGACGGTGAGGTCCGCTTCGACGCCGGCAGCCGGGGAGCGTACGCGACCGACGGATCGAACTACCGGCGCGTCCCGATCGGCGTGGTCGTGCCCCGCACCGTCGAGGCCGGAGCACAGGCCGTCGCGGTCTGCGCGGAGCACGACGTTCCGGTGCTGTCCCGGGGTGGCGGCACCAGCCTGGCCGGCCAGTGCACCAACACAGCCGTCGTCATCGACTGGACGAAGTACTGCCATCGACTGGTGTCCGTCGACGAGTCCGCGCGCACCTGTGTGGTGGAGCCCGGGATCGTACTGGACGAACTCAACCGGCAGCTGGCCTCGTCCCGGCTGATGTTCGGCCCGAAGCCCTCCACTCACAGCCACTGCACCCTCGGCGGGATGATCGGCAACAACTCGTGCGGCGCGTCCGCGCAGGCGTACGGCAAGACCGTCGACAACGTGCGGCGGCTGGAGATCCTGACGTACGACGGGCTCCGCTGCTGGGTCGGACCCACCTCGGACAGCGAGTTCGCGGAGATCACCGCGGCGGGCGGGCGCCGCGCGGAGGTGTACCGGGGGCTGCGCCGGATCATCGACGGGTGCCTGGCCGACGTCCGGCACGGCTTCCCCGACATTCCGCGGCGCGTCTCCGGCTACAACCTCGACTCGCTCCTGCCGGAGAAGGGCTTCGACCTCGCCAGGGCTCTCGTGGGCAGTGAGGGCACGCTCGTGACGGTCCTGCGCGCCGAAATCCAGCTGGTGCCGGTTCCGCCGTACGAGTCGATGCTCGTGCTCGGGTACCCCGACATCTGCGCGGCCGCCGACGACGTACCGCGTCTCCTCGAGCACAGCTCGCCGGCCCAGCTCGAAGCCATGGACGGGCGGATGGCCCAGCTGATGCGTGAGGAGGACAGCCACGTCGCCTCGCTGGACACGTTCCCGGACGGGGAGAGCTGGCTGCTGCTCCAGTTCAGCGGCGACAGCCAGGAGGACGTGGACCGTCAGGGCCGGGACCTCCTCGGGGCACTCGGCCGCGACGAGAACGACGCCCGGGTGACGTTCTCGGACGATCCGGCCCGGGAGCGCGAGATGCTCAAGGCGCGCGAGACGGGTCTCGGGGTGACCGCGCGGCCGCCGGACGGCCGCGACACCTGGGAGGGCTGGGAGGACTCCGCCGTCTCCCCGGAAAGGCTCGGCGGCTATCTGCGCGACCTGAAGGAGCTCTTCGCCGAGTTCGGCTACGACAGCCCCTCGCTGTACGGACACTTCGGCCAGGGCTGCGTGCACACCCGCATCCCCTTCGAGCTCAAGACCGCCGAGGGCGTTGCCGCCTTTCGCGCGTTCCTGTTCCGGGCCGCCGACCTCGTCGCCTCCTACGGGGGCTCGCTCTCCGGCGAGCACGGGGACGGGCAGGCGCGGGGCGAACTCCTGCCCCGCATGTTCGGCGAGCGCCTCGTCACCGCGTTCGGCGAGGTCAAGGCCCTCTTCGATCCCGGCAACCGGATGAATCCCGGCCGGATCGTCGAGCCCGACCGTACCGACGAGAACCTTCGGCTGGGTCCGCTGTGGCGCCCGAGGAACGACGACGGCACCCATTTCGGCTACCCCGAGGACGACGGCTCCTTCAACCGCGCCGTGATGCGGTGCGTGGGCATCGGAAACTGCCGCTCCCACACCGGCGGCGTGATGTGTCCCTCGTACCGCGCCACCGGTGAGGAGGAGCACTCCACCCGCGGACGGGCGCGCCTGCTCTTCGAGATGATGGGCGGGCATGCGGACAGTCCCGTCACCGAGGGCTGGCGCTCCACGGAGGTACGTGACGCCCTCGACCTCTGCCTCGCCTGCAAGGGCTGCAAGTCGGACTGCCCCGTAGGGGTGGACATGGCGACCTACAAGGCAGAGTTCCTGTCGCACCACTACGCGCGGCGGTTGCGCCCCGCGGCGCACTACGCGCTGGGCCTGCTTCCCCTCTGGGCCCGGGTCTCCCGTCTCGCACCGGGGCTCGTCAACGCGGCGCTCGACGCACCGGGCCTGGGACGGCTGGGCAGGCTCCTCGCCGGCGTCGCCGACGAGCGGAAGCCGCCCGCCTTCGCGCAGGAGTCCTTCCTCCAGTGGTGGAAGGCCCGGGACTCCTCCCACGCTCCGGCGCAGGGGCCGACCGTGGTCCTGTGGCCGGACACGTTCACGACGTACTTCCACCCCGGCATCGCCAAGGCGGCCGTACGGGTCATGGAGGACGCCGGCTTCCGGGTCGTCGTGCCCGAGCAGGCCGTGTGCTGCGGACTGACCCTGATCTCCACCGGACAACTGGCCACCGCGAAGAAGGTCCTGCGCCGGACCATCGGCGTACTCCGGCCCTGGATCGAGGCGGGCACCCCCGTTGTCGGACTGGAACCGTCCTGCACCGCGGTGTTCCGGTCCGACGCCCCCGAGCTGATGCCGCACGACCAGGACGTGCAGCGACTGTCCCGGCAGTTCCGTACGTTCGCCGAGCTGCTCGTCAACGACGCCCCCGCCGGCTGGCGGCCGCCCGTCCTCGACCGGACCGCGACCGTGCAGACCCATTGCCATCAGCATGCCGTCACCGCGTTCGACGCGGACCGCGAACTGATGCGCCGCGCCGGAATCCGCGCCGAGGTCCTGGACGCCGGCTGCTGCGGACTGGCAGGGAACTTCGGCTTCGAGCGGGGCCACTACGACCTGTCCATGGCGATCGGCGAGCAGGGAGTCCTGCCCGCCGTGCGCGAGACCGCCGCCGACGCCCTCGTCCTGGCCGACGGATTCAGCTGCCGCACCCAGATCGAGCAGGGCGGGACGGGACGCCGGGCCATGCACCTGGCCGAGGCCCTGGCGCTCGGTCTCGACGGGGAGCCGCCCGCCGACCGCCCCGAGCGGGCCGTCCAGCGCCCCGCCGCGCCCGCCCCGATGGCCCGGCGGCTCGTGTCAGCGGCCGCGGTCACCTCGCTCAGCCTGTCCGCATACGCGGTCCTGCGCCGGTACCGGGGCGGGACACACCATCGAGAGGAGTAGGGAACCATGGCGACCAAGGTCTCCGACTATGTCCTGCAGCGCCTGCGTGAATGGGACGTCGACCACGTCTTCGCCTATGCGGGAGACGGGATCAACGGCCTCCTCGCCGCATGGGGGAGGGCGGAGAACAAGCCGAAGTTCGTCCAGGCCCGGCACGAGGAGATGGCCGCGTTCCAAGCCGTCGGCTACGCGAAGTTCTCCGGCAGGGCCGGCGTCTGCGCCGCCACCTCGGGCCCGGGAGCGATCCACCTGCTCAACGGCCTGTACGACGCGAAACTGGACCACGTTCCCGTGGTCGCGATCGTGGGGCAGACCAATCGCAGCGCCATGGGCGGTTCCTACCAGCAGGAGGTCGACCTGCTGAGCCTCTACAAGGACGTCGCGTCCGAGTTCTGCGAAATGGTCACCGTTCCCGAACAGCTGCCCAACGTGATCGACCGGGCCATGCGCACCGCGTACGCCAAGCGGACCGTGACCGCGGTGATCATCCCGGCGGACGTCCAGGAACTGGACTACTCGCCGCCGACGCACGCCTTCAAGATGGTCCCGTCCAGCCTCGGCGCGAGCAGCTCGGCGCCCGTGCCCGCCCAGGAGGACATCGGCAGGGCCGCCGAGGTGCTGAACGCGGGGGAGAAGGTCGCGATCCTCATCGGGCAGGGCGCTCGCGGGGCACAGGCCGAGGTGGAAGGGGTCGCCGAAGTGCTGGGCGCCGGCGTCGCGAAGGCACTCCTCGGCAAGGACGTGCTCTCCGACGAACTGCCGTACGTCACCGGCTCCATCGGCCTGCTCGGCACCCGGCCCTCGTACGAGATGATGCAGGACTGCGACACCCTGCTGGTGATCGGCTCCAGTTTCCCGTACACGCAGTTCCTGCCGGAGCTCGATCAGGCGCGCGCGGTGCAGATCGACAACGACCCGTTCATGATCGGTCTGCGCTACCCGTTCGAGGTCAACCTGGTCGGTGACGCGCGTGCGACGCTCGACGCGCTGCTGCCGCACCTCAAGCGCAAGAAGCACGGCGCCTGGCGGAAGAAGATCGAGAAGGACACCGCTCAGTGGTGGGAGGTCATGCAGCGGCGGGCCGCCGTGGAGGCCGACCCCATCAACCCCGAGTACGTCGTCCACGCGCTCGACGCCCTCCTGCCGGATGAGGCGATGGTGGCCGCGGACTCCGGGTCCGCGGCCAACTGGTACGCCCGCCACCTGCGGTTCCGTGGCGGGATGCGCGGCTCGCTCTCCGGCACGCTGGCGACCATGGGCCCGGGCGTGCCCTACGTCATCGGAGCCAAGTTCGCCCATCCTGACCGGCCTGCCATCGCGATCGTCGGCGACGGCGCCATGCAGATGAACGGCATGGCCGAACTGATCACCATCGCCAAGTACTGGCACGAGTGGGAGAATCCCCGGCTGATCGTCGCCGTCCTCAACAACGAGGACCTCAACCAGGTCACCTGGGAGATGCGCGCCATGTCGGGCGCCCCGCAGTTCCTGCCCTCGCAGTCCCTGCCCGATGTGCGCTACGCCGATTTCGCCCGCTCCGTGGGCCTGGACGGCGTACGGGTCGAGAAGCCCGGCGAAGTCGAGTCGGCGTGGCACCGGGCGCTGGCCTGCGACCGGCCGTTCGTCATCGATTTCCGGACCGACCCCGCCGTGCCCCCGATCCCGCCGCACGCCAGTCTCGACCAGATCGAGGCGGCGGCGCTCTCCCTCATCAAGGGCGACAGCGACCGAGGAGCGGTGATGCGTCAGGGACTCAAGGCCAAGGTGCAGGAGATGCTGCCCGGACATCACAAGAAGGACGGCCCGGATGCCGGGCAGGGGGCCGGTGACAGGTGAGTCCCGGGCGGGGTGGCGGGAACGTCCCCCTCATCGAACGTGTCGGAACCGAGGTCTACACGGTCCCCACCGACGCGCCGGAGGGCGACGGGACGCTGGCCTGGGATGCCACCACGCTGGTTCTGGTGCGCGTGGGCTCCGGCGACACCGAAGGACTCGGCTACACCTACGGCGCGCCGGCCATCGCCGCGGCCGTCGATCAGTTGCTCGGCGCAGTGGTCACCGGGCTCAGCGCCTGGGACGTTCCCGCCGCCAACGAGGCCATGAGCCGGGCGGTCCGCAACGCAGGCCGTCCCGGACTGGTCGCCGGGGCGCTCTCCGCCGTCGACATCGCGCTGTGGGACCTCAAGGCCCGCCTCCTCGGCCTGCCCCTCACGCACCTGCTCGGAGCGAGCGCCGAGGACGTCCCCGTCTACGGCAGCGGAGGCTTCACCCCGTACGACGACGAGCGGCAGGACCGGCAGTTGCGCGGCTGGACGCAGGGCCAGGGGATCCCCCGGGTGAAGATCAAGATCGGGGAGTCGTGGGGCCGTGTGGAGGGCCGCGACCGGGAGCGGATCGCGCGGGCCCGCCACAGCATCGGCGACGCCGCGGAACTGTACGTCGACGCCAACGGCGCCTACACCCGCAAGCAGGCCCTCCGCCTGGACCGGTATCTCGCCGGCCACGGCGTGACCTGGTTCGAGGAGCCGGTCTCCTCCGACGACCTGGTGGGACTCGGCCGGATCAGCGCGGCGTCGATGACGGACGTGGCGGCGGGCGAATACGGGTACGCCCTGCCGTACTTCGGGCACATGATCGCTGCCGGAGCTGTGGACTGCCTCCAGGCGGACGCGACCCGTTGCGGTGGCATCACCGTCTGGCTCCGGGCCGCGGCGCTGGCCGAAGCCGCCGGGCTGCAGATCTCCGGCCACTGCGCGCCCCACGCCCACGCCCATGCCGCAGCGGCCGTGCCCAATCTCCGCCATCTGGAATGGTTCCACGACCACGTGCGGATCGAGGAGCTGTTCTTCGGCGGGACGCTCGACCCGGCCGGCGGATCTCTCCGCCCCGGTGACTCGGGCGCCCACGGCCTGGGACTGGAATTCCGGCCGCGGGCCGCGGAACGCTACCGGGTCCGGTGACCGCCCGGATGCGCCGAGGAGCACCACACCCGCCCGCGACCGACGCCGGCACCGCGCGGGCCGGGCGGGCACCCGTAGACCGCCGGCGCTCATCGGCCGCCGCGGCGGCCGTATCGGAAGGGAAGCAGCAGTGACACAGACAGTCGTGATCACGGGGGCCAGCGCGGGCATCGGCCGGGCGACGGCGCGGGCCTTCGGGGCGCGCGGAGCCGATGTCGTCCTCCTGGCGCGCGGGCGGGCCGGCCTGGACGCGGCAGCCCGTGAGGTGGAGGAGGCCGGCGGACGCGCCCTGGCCATTCCGACGGACGTGGCCGACCACCACGCGGTGGAGGCGGCGGCCAAAACGGCGGTGCGCGCGTTCGGCCGCATCGACGTCTGGGTCAACGTGGGCTTCGCCTCGGTGTTCGCGCCCTTCACCGAGATCACGGCGGCGGAGTACGAGCGCGTCACCCAGGTCAGCTACCTGGGGTTCGTCAACGGGACCCGCGCCGCCCTCGTCCAGATGATGCCGCACGACCGGGGCACCATCGTCCAGGTCGGATCCGCCCTCGGCGAGCGTTCCATCCCCCTGCAGTCCGCCTACTGCGGGGCCAAGCACGCCATCAACGGCTTCACTTCGTCCCTACGGACCGAACTCATGCACCAGGGCAGCGGCATCCGCGTGACCGTGGTCCAGATGCCGGCGGTCAACACCCCGCAGTTCTCGTGGGTGCTCTCCCGGCTGAAAAGACGCCCCCAGCCGGTCCCTCCGATCTACCAGCCGGAGGTCGCCGCGGCGGCCGTGGTGTACGCAGCCGATCACCCGGGCCGGAGGCGGTACGTCGTGGGAACGAGCACGACGGCCACCCTGCTCGCCAACAAGATCGCGCCCGGACTGCTCGACCGGTATCTCGCCCGCACCGGGTACGACTCCCAGCAGACGGGCGAGGCCGCGGACGAGCACCGCCCCACCAATCTCTGGCGTCCGGTGGACGACGACGCCGATCACGGTGCGCACGGACCCTTCGACAAGCAATCGCGTCGGCGCGACCCCCAGCTGTGGGCCTCCCGGCACCCCGCACTGACCGCCGCCCTGGCGGCAGGTGGCGTGTCCGCTGTCACGGCACTGGGAGCGCGGGCCCGGAAAAGGCGGTGACGCTCCTTCGGTCACGGCTCGACCGGGCAGTTCCGACCATTCCCTGAGAGGCTTTCGGCTCACATGGCAACTAGCATGAATGTGTGCTGCAGAGCCGAATGGAGGGCGTCATGATCGTTATAGGCGTCATTTTGCTCATCATCGGATTGATCACCGGGATTTCAATCCTCTGGACCATCGGAGTCATTCTGCTGGTCATCGGGGCCGTTCTCTGGGTGCTCGGAGCCGTGGGGCATGCCGTGGGCGGACGTCGGCATTACTGGTAGCCGTCCTGCGGGTCGCCGCCTCGGGAGAGGCGTTCCACGGAATTCACAGCTGCGGGTTTTTCCATTCGAAGAGGAGAATGGTCGCGTCGTCCCGCAGACCGGTGTTTTCCGACAGGGAATGGATGAGCCGTCGCAACGTTTCCGGTGCGAGCTCTCCCGGGGCCGCGGCGCGCACGACGTAGTCCACGAAGCGCTCGAGACCGAACTCCGTTCCGTTGCGCATGCGGGACTCTGTTGCGCCGTCCGTGTACATGAGGACCCGGTCGCCCGGCTCCAGGGCGATCTCGTGAACATGACGGGGGCCGGAGGCGGCGAGGCCGGAGAGAGAGCCCATGGGCGGGTCCGCCTCCCCTTCCATCGCGTGGGGCACCAAGGTCCCGCCCCGGATGAGCAGCGGTGCGGGATGACCGCAGTTGATCCAGCGCAGCGCACCGGTGGCCAGGTCGAGCTGGGCCAGGATGCCGGTACAGAACTGGTCCGGGAGCCACCGTGACAGCGCACGGTCGACGCATTCGACGAGCGCGGGGAGATCGGCTCCGGTACGACGTGCGTTGCGGCAGGCGGCCAGGGTGACCGAGGCGGCGAGGCCGGAAGACAGGTCGTGGCCCATGGCATCGAGGATCGACACGTGCAGAGTCGTCGCCGTCAGGGCGTGGTCGAACCCGTCCCCCGCGATCTCGTAGGCCGGTTCCAGGACAGCCGTCGACACGACGTGCGGCGTACCGATCGTGCGGGGCGGCAGGAAGGCCCTGAGCATCTCGGCGGGCAGCTGCATCGGTTCGGTGCGCGTCCGGCGTACGAAGGACTCCTTGTAGGCCCGCTTCGAGGTGATCATCATGGCCAGGAGCGCGGCGAGCGCCCGGGCGCGGCGCAGCAGTACCGGGTCCAGCGCCGGGCACAGCACCGCCACCACACCCAGCCGTTCCGCGCCGTCGACCAGGGGCAGCCATGCCATCAGGCCGCTGACATCCGCCTCCTCCACCCGCAACGACTGGGTGCGATAGGCCCAGCCGGCGAGAGAGGTGTCGATCTCCAGCTCCGGGCCCTGCCCTGTCAGGGGAACCAGCAGCCGCTGCTGGAGATCGGTCAGATAGACCAGTGAATGGTGCAGGCCGAGGGCCTTGGTGCAGCGCTCCACCGCCGTGGTGAGGTCGAGGGCGGCATTGGCCGGGTCGGCCAGGAAGTCGGCCAACAGCTCGTCGCCGCTTGCGGACGCAGTCATTCCGCTGCCTCTCATCCCTCGCGTACGC
Organism: Streptomyces sp. NPDC096323; assembly: GCF_040302845.1. Taxonomy (NCBI): domain Bacteria; kingdom Bacillati; phylum Actinomycetota; class Actinomycetes; order Kitasatosporales; family Streptomycetaceae; genus Streptomyces; species Streptomyces sp. NPDC096323. Next base: position 325,048 of record NZ_JBEOSI010000008.1, on the reverse strand, counting down.
CTGTTACACCTGAGCAGTCTCGCCCGAGTTCCGGCCGCGCGCGCGGCGGGCGGCACCGTGCGCCCGTCCATCGGGCGACAGGTCCGCCCCCTCGGTAGCGTGGAGGGGCGGCGGCGTGCTGGGGCATCAAGCCGGACCGCCGGTTCACCGCGGCCCGGCGGGCTTGGCACGCGGACTCCCGGGTACGGGAATGCCCTGAGGGAACGACGCCCCGCGCATGCGGTACGGCGGCGTTTCTCACGGACTTCCGAGGAGGGACTCATGAGCGGCGCGCAGGACGGACCTCGGCTCCCGCAGAGCCGGGGCGACCTTTCCGCGGGTGTCCTCGCCCATCTGCGCGGGACCGGGACGCTGCCGGCCGTGCGGGCGGCGGCCGACGCCGACCCCTATGGCGATGATCTGCAACTGGCGTTGTACATCTGCTACGAGCTCCACTACCGCGGCTTCGCCGAGGTGGATCCGGCGAGCGAATGGGACCCGGCGCTGCTTGAGGTGCGCGGCGCTCTCGAGCGGCGTTTCGAGTCGGCGTTGAGAGCCGATGTTCCCGGCTCGGCAGGCCTGGCCGAGGTACTGGACACCCTGCTGGTGGAACCGGTCCGGGGGACAGGGCTGTCGTACGAGCTCCAGGAGCGGGGCGACCTCGCCGCGCTGCGCTCGTACGCGGTCCAGCGGTCCCTCTACCACCTCAAGGAAGCGGACCCGCACGCCTGGGTGCTGCCCCGGCTCAGCGGCCGCGCCAAGGCGGGCATGGCGGCGGTCGAGTACGACGAGTTCGGCGCCGGACGGCCGGAGCGGGTCCATGCCCGGCTGTTCGCCGATCTCATGACCGACCTGGGGCTGGAGACGGCGTACGGCCACTATCTGGACGACGGGCACGCCGAGATGCTGGCCCTGGTCAACCTCATGTCGCTCTTCGGCCTGCACCGCCGTCTGCGCGGCGCGCTGGTCGGGCATTTCGCAGCGGTGGAGATCACCTCGTCACCCGCCTCACGGCGTCTGGCCGAGGCGATGAAGCGCGCCGGGGCCGGGCCCGCAGCGGAGTTCTTCTATACCGAACACGTCGAGGCGGACGCGGTGCACGAACAGGTGGTGCGCCACGAGGTCGTCCGCGGACTGCTGGACGACGAGCCGCACCTGGAGCCGGACGTCGTGTTCGGGATCGACGCGACCGGGTTCCTGGAGGACCGCCTCGGGGACCGGCTGCTCGCGGACTGGCGCGGCTGAGGCACACGAGGCTGTTCGTTCAGGCGTCCGGGTCTGACGCACACGAGGCTGCCGTTCAGGCGTCCTCGGCGCAGACCCGGACGGTGTTCAGCTCGGGATCCGCCGGGTCCGGCAGATTCATTCCGGCGGCGAGGCCCGACCTGAGGTAACGCAGCACCGGCTCCGTCAACTCCTCCCCGGGCAGCACAGCGGGGATGCCCGGAGGGTAGGGGGTCATCATCTCTGCGGAGATCCGCCCGACCGCCTCCTCCACGGGAATGTCCTCCGTGGCCGCGAAGTACGCGTCACGCGGCAGCCGTACCTGCGCCATGCGCAGTTCGGACGGCGCCGGCACGGCGACCTCCGGGCCCCGGGGCAGCGACGGCGCCCGGCGGGCGAGATCGCGCAGGGCCGTCAGGAGGCGGGCTGTCGTGTCGCCGTCGTCGGCGTGGGTGAGCTGGGCGCTGACCCGGCGATGGTCCATCAGATGCGCGTCGATGTGATGCTGTCCGCGCAGCCAGTCCGCCGCCCGGTATCCGGTGACACCGAGTTCGCCGATGTCGATGATGACCGGCAGGGGGTCGAACTGGGAACCGGCACCCGGCCCGCAGAAGTCCGCCCGGTCGTTGACGTGCATGCCGTCGATGTCCTCGATCTGACGGCGCACCGAGGCCGCCAGGCCGAGCGCATGGGACATCAGCGCATGACCGTCCAGCACCATCTGGCGGCGCCAGCCGTCGAGGCCCGCGTACAGCAGGACCGAAGGGCTCGTCGTCCCCAGCAGATCGGCCCGCGACGCCAGGGTGTCGTGGTCGATCAGGTCTCCCCGCAGGTGGAAAACGGAGCCCTGCTCCAGCCCGCTGCCCATCTTGTGGATGCTGGTGACGCAGACATCGGCGCCCGCGTCCATTGCCCACGTCGGCAGGTCGGGGTGGAAGGGAAGATGCGCTCCCCAGGCCTCGTCGACCACCAGGGGGCGCGAGCGCGCGTGACACACCTCCGCGATGGCACGCAGGTCGGCGGTACTGCCGTACGGCGTCGGACTCGTCACGAGGGCGCCCTTGGCGTCCGGATGTTCCGTGAAGGCCTTCTCGAAGTCGGCGGCCGCCGGCGGATGTGCGAGGTGGCGCTCCGTGTCCCACTGGGGCTCGATCCATACCGGCTCGACGCCGGACAGGATGAGCCCCGAAATCACCGACTTGTGCGCGTCCCTTCCCACCAGGATCTTCTCTCCGTGCGCCGCGACGCTCAGCATGGCGGCCTTCACCGACAGCGAGCTGCCGCAGGTCGAGAAGAAGGCGTGGTCGGCGTGGACGGCGTCGGCCATCAGGTCCTCCGCACGCTGCAGCACGCCCGACTTCATCCTCCGGTCGTCGAGGCCGCCACTGGCCAGTACGTCTCCGAGGAACACGGCGTCCCCGAGCACGGCCCTGACCTCCGGCGCCGCACCGCGCGCCTGCTTGTGCCCCGGCGGCGAGAAACCGAGCTCGTCACGTTTGTGGTAGGCGGCCAGGGCATCGAGAACGGGGGCTTCCTCATGATTCAGCTGCATGCGTGACGCCTTCCCGGAGCCGCGTCAGCCAATCGGCCGAGTCCGGCCCGGTTGTTTCACGGGGCTTTGGCGGAGCTTTACGGCAGGGGAGTTCCGCCGGTGGCGTTGAGGATTTCCCCGGTGATGTACCCGGCGCTCTGGGAAGCCAGGAACACATAGGCCGGCGCCATTTCGGCGGGCTGCGCCGGGCGGCCCAGCGGGCTCTGCTTGCCGAACTCCTTGGTATCGGGCATGGTCGCGGGAATCAGCGGGGTCCATACGGGACCGGGTGCCACGGCGTTGACGCGGATGCCCTGGGCCGCGAGCATCTGCGCGAGGCCCTGGGTGAACGTCACGATCGCGCCCTTGGTCATGGCGTAGTCGAGCAGATGCGGGCTTGGTTTGTACGCCTGGACGGAGGTGGTGTTGATGATGGAGCCACCCGACGGGATATGCGGGAGGGACATCTTGCAGAGCCAGAACATCCCGTAGAGATTGGTGTGCACCACGCGGTCGAACTGTTCCGTGGAGATGGCCGCGATGCCGTCGGGCTGCGACATCTGGTACCCGGCGTTGTTGACGAGGACGTCTATCCGCCCGAACTCGTCCACCGCGCGTCCCGTCAGTGCGCGGCACTGCTTCTCGTCCCGGATGTCGCACGCCACGGCCACGGCCTTCCGGCCGGCCTTCTCGACCAGCTGCGAGGTCTGCTGTGCCTCGTCCTTCTCCGAGTCGAGGTGGGTGATCAGTACGTCGGCCCCCTCCCGGGCGAAGGCGAGGGCGACCGCCCGCCCGATGCCGGAGTCACCTCCGGTGACGACCGCCTTGCGGTCCGTGAGGAGCCCATGGCCGCGGTAGGAGTCCTCACCATGATCGGGCGGAGGGTCCATGGGGCCGGTCCAGCCCGGGTGCTCCTGCTCCTGCTGGGGGAAATCGGGCTGCGGGTAGCGATCGGTGGGGTCCTGGGGGCGCTCACTCGCGGTCATGATGCGGCTCCTTGACTCGATGGCCGGTTCGCGCGCCGGCCGGCCGGGTGCGCCGGGCGTGCGATGGCTTGGAGAGTTCCCCGGGGGCGCGAGCCAAACGTCCCGTCCCTTCTCGGCGAGCCGAACGTTCCGCCCCTTCTCAGGAGGCGGGCGGCCCGCCGCCCCGCGCCGCCCGGGACGCACGCCGCCCGATGCCTCGCAGCCGCCGCGCCAGGATCCGGTTGTCGGTGGCCACGATGTCCTGGGCGATCTGGTTCAGCTTCCGGTTGGTCCCCTGGGAAATGCTCCGCAGGATCTCGAACGCCTGATCCGCGTCGCAGTCCAGGGCGCGCATCACCATGCCGGTGGCCCGGTCCACCAGCGCCCTGGTCGCGAGGGCGCCCTTCAACTGGTCGACCTCCACCGTCACGGAGGCGAAGCCATGATCGCGGACGAGCCCGTCCAGGAACTCCTCGGCGAGTGCCCGGACGGGCGGTTCGACCGAGGCCGGCAGTGCACCCGCCCGGTAGCCGCCGAGGCCGACCACCGTGGTCATGCCGTTCCCGCGCACCGGAAGAGCGCGGAACATACGCAGGCCCATCCCGAGCGCGTAGTACCGGAAGCGCGGCCACCGCGTCTCGGTCACCAGATCGCCGGACCAGACAGAGGCGGAAGAAGCCAGCGCGTCGACGCCGGGGCCCTCGCCGGTCTCCTCCTCGAAACTCGCCAGCGCGTCGATATCGGGGTGAGTGCTTGCGGTGCGGAGCACGCCGTCGGCGAGGTGCAGCGTCACCGTGCTCGCGCAACACGCCGGTGTGCAGTCCCGCGCCTGCACGCCAAGCTGGGCGAGCCGCCGCACGGCGGACGCGGACTCGGCGCTCAGGCCCGCTGATGTGGACACTTCCGAGGTCTGCTTCACGCAGAACGCCTTCCCTCCGTCGGTCCGTCGCATCCGATACGTTCGGCTCATGAGCCAGTCGCACGCGTTCGGCCGTGAATTCGAGGACTTCGCCGCCCGGGTGGAAGAGCTGAGAGCAGCTCAGGCCAACCGGGATTCCGACCCCGCCGTTCTGCTCGATGCCGCGATGGTGGAACTGGAACACGCGGTGGACTTCATGCTTCCCGCGTACGAGGAGTTCACCTCGTCCCCGAGCCGCCCTCCCTCCGGCGCCCGGGCCGAGCAACGTCTCTTCAAGGCTATCTTCGAAAATCTGCCGGTGCCCGTGGCGCTCGTGGACGGTGAGACGGTGGTCCGCCGGGTCAACGCGGCCGCCGCGGATCTGACCGGTCTGCCCGCCGGGTACGCGGCCGGCCGGCCGATGAGCGGGTTCCTCCGCCCCGGCGACAGGCCCGCTCTGCGCAGCCAGACCGCCGCCGTGGCCAGGGGAGAGGGAAGCCGAAGCCTCGCGGCGCAGCTCTCGCAGCGCACGGGCAGCCGTGTACGTGTCACTCTCAGTGAGGCGCATCTGCCCGGCGAGAGCGAGCCGGCCGTCCTGGTGGTCCTGTGGCCGACGTCCGACCACGCCTGGTCCCCGGCCGAGAGGCCCGCCCCGCCGGCCGCGGCGAGCGTCTCCGTTGCGGCACGGGAGGCCACCCTCATGGATCTGATGGACCGCACGAGCGGCGCACTGCTCAGGGCGGCGGAGGGGCCCGCCACCGCGCTTCGTGCCGCGACCAGCGCGGTCAGGGAAGAGCTCGCCGACTGGGCGGTTCTGGATCTTCTGCGGGACGGGGTACTGACCCGCCACGTCGTCATCGGCCCCGAGGAGACCGACGACCCCGGGCTGGAGAAGGAGATCGCCCAACAGGATCCCACGGCCTGCCCGGTCGTCGTCGAGGTCGTGGGGGCCGCTTCAGCCGTCCTGGACGGTTTGGCCGAGGACCGTGGACGCCTGGGCCTCGACAGCGCAGGAGCGTCGCTGATGGGACGTGCCGATGTGGGCTCCCTGCTGAGCGTGGCGCTCACCGCTGCGGTCGGCGGACCACCCGCGCGGGGTGCAGTGACACTTCTGCGCACGGGGGTGCGGCCGTCGTTCTCACTCGCCGAGGCCAGGTGTGTGGAGAGGATCGTGGGGCACATGGCCCTCGTGGCAGAGCGGAACGACGAGCCGGCATGAGCGCCGGTCACAGGTCGTGATGCGGCGTGCTCCGGGATGCGGGATTCTTGAGAAGTCTGCCTCCCGGCTCGCTGACCGCCGAGCCGGGAAGGGCCGTTGCAACGGATGACCCGACGGGCACGGCCTCGGAGAGTGGGACGCGAAAGGGGCCGGAATGACGACGGAGACAGCGGAGCGGGACGATGCCGTCCTGGTGATTCCCCCGGGCGTGTACGCCCCCCAGTCCGACACCCGCCTCTTGTTGCGCGCCCTGCACAGGGAAGCCATCGGGCCCGGTACGGAGGTTCTCGATGTCTGCACCGGGAGCGGGGTGCTGGCGGTGACCGCTGCCCGCAGGGGCGCGAGAGTGACAGCCGTGGACGTGTCCGCCCGGGCCGTGGCCACGGCCCGTCTCAACGCGCTGTTGAACCGGCGCCGGGTCAGGGTGCGCCGCCGCGACCTGGCTGCCGCGATGGGAGAACGCGCCTACGACCTGGTCGTGTGCAACCCGCCCTATGTGCCGGCGCCGGAAGCCCGGGTGCCGGACCGCGGAGCCCGCCGGGCCTGGGACGCCGGCCCGGACGGCCGCGCGGTCGTGGACCGGGTCTGCGACAACGCGCCGGCTGCCCTCAAGCCACGGGGCGTGCTTCTGATGGTGCACTCCGGACTCTGCGATCCGGACCTCACCGTCAGCCGTCTGGGGCAGGCTGGGCTCGACGCCGCAGTGGCCGCCAGGACGCGGGTTCCGCTCGGCCCGGTGCTCCTTTCGCGCCGCGACTGGCTGAGCGATTGCGAGCTCGTCCATCCGTACGACGTCTTCGAGGAACTGGTGGTCATCCGTGCCCAGCGACCGTGAGCCCCGCGAACCCGTACGCGTCCGTCTCGACGAAGGCGGCCCCTTGCTGGTGGAGGGGCCGGTCGAGGTGACCATGCCCGACGGCACCACCGTGCGCTCCGAACGCTTCGTGGCGGCGATCTGCGTGTGCCGCCGAAGCCGCACGCAACCCTGGTGCGATACCAGCCACCGGCGTCACAGCCGGGTCCGCGCGGCGTCGCCGCACGCACCCTAGTAGGGGCGTCGGCCCGACGAAGGCAGAGGGGAAGCATGCCCAGGACCGTCGGCGTCGAAGAAGAACTCCTGCTGGTCGACGCGCGCAGCGGCGAACCGCAGGCCCTCTCCACAGCGGTGCTTGCCCAGGCGGAGCGCCGCACCGGGGGAGACTCCGCCTTCGAGCCCGAACTCCATCACCAGCAGCTGGAATTCGCCACCGAGCCACGCGCGGACATGACCGAACTGGCGGAGGAGATCGTGCGCTGGCGTGCCGAGGCCGCCGCGAGCGCAGCGGACTTCGGGGCGTCCGTGGTGGCCCTGGCGACCTCACCGCTGCCGGCGAAACCGTCCATCGGAGAGGGCGAACGCTATCGCTGGCTGGCCCGGCGATTCGGACTCACCGCACGCGAGCAACTGACCTGCGGCTGCCACGTCCACGTCTCGGTCGCCTCCGACGAGGAGGGGGTCGCCGTACTGGACCGCCTCCGCCCCTGGCTCCCGGCCCTGCTGGCGCTCACCGCGAACTCTCCCTACTGGCAGGGACGGGACACCTCGTACAACAGCTACCGCAGCAGGGTGTGGAACCGCTGGCCCTCGGCAGGCCCCGTGGAGGTGTTCGGCTCCGCAGAGAGGTACCACCGGCAGGTGGAGGCGCTCATCGACACCGGCGTGCTGCGCGACAAGGGCATGATCTACTTCGACGCGCGGCTCTCGCATCACTACCCCACCGTGGAGATCAGGGTGGCGGACGTGTGCCTGGACCCGGCCGACAGCGTGTTGCTGGCCACCCTCGTGCGCGGGCTGGTGGAGACGGCGGCCCGCGGCTGGCAGGCCGGTGAGCCGCCGGACGCGCTGCCGGTGAGTCTTCTCCGGATGGCGGCCTGGCAAGCGGGCCGCTCCGGACTGGAGGGCAGCCTCCTGCATCCCCTGACCATGACGCCCGCACCGGCCGAGGACGTGCTGAACGTGCTGCTGGCCCATGTCCGCGAGGCACTGGAGGACAGCGGTGACCTCGCGTCGGCGGAAAGCGCCCTGAGAGCGGTGACGTCGCGCGGACCGGGGGCCCGGGTCCAGCGCAGGCTGCTGGCGGAGACCGGCAGCCTGCGCGCGACCGTCGCCGAGTGCGTGGCGAGGAGCCGGGGTTGAGGAGCCGGGGTCGGGAGGACGCCCCGGCTCCCCGCGCGTCCCGTCAGCAGCCCACGCCCTGCAGGGCCTGCCGTCGTACCTCCGCACAGCACTGACTGATCAGCCGCGACACGTGCATCTGCGAGATGCCGAGTGTCTCGGCGATGCTGTCCTGCGTCATGTCGCGGAAGAACCGCAAGTACAGGATGGTGCGTTCCCGCTCCGGCAGACCTCGCAGCGCCGGCTTCACCGCCTCGCGGTCCACGGCGACGTCGAGGGCGGCGTCGCAGCAGCCGAGCGTGTCCACGAGTGAGTAGCCGCGGTCCCCTCCCGGCACCTCCGCGTCCAGCGAGAACGTCCGGTAGCTGTCCAGGGCCTCCAGGCCCGTGCGGACCTCTTCCAGGCTCAGGCCGGTGTCGGCCGCTATCTCCCCCTCGGTCGGAACGCGCCCCTCCAGCCGCTGGGAGAGGTCGCGCCGTGCGATGCGCACCCGATTGCGCAGATCCTGCACCCGCCGGGGAACGTGAATCCCCCACGTATGGTCCCGGAAGTGCCGCTTCAGCTCGCCCATCACCGTGGGGATGGCGTATGTCTCGAAGGCCTTGCCGCGCGACGGGTCGTAGCGGTCGACGGCCTTCACCAGACCCATCGCCGCTACTTGACGCAGGTCCTCCAAGGACTCTCCGCGGTTGCGGTACTTGCCGGCCAGCCGGTGCGCCATCGGCAGCCAGGCGCAGACGACCGTCTGGCGCAGATCGTCCTTCTCGGGGCCGTCCGGCAGGGTCCGCAGCCGGCGGAAGGCCGCGTCGGGGCAGTCGACCGGTTCCCGTACTCGTTCGTGGGCGTCAGCCATGGTGCGTCACTCCCTCGGCGGTGCTGTGCCGCTTTCACCCGGGGAGCGAGCAGTCCGGACAGGACACACCCGGAGCGCGGCTCCACGGGTGTGCCTCCTGTCTGAAGCACGCATCAATTCTACCCGTTCGGTGTGTCTCACACACGAACGAGAAATGCCCCTCCGACCGGCCGCGCGAGGGGCTCCGGGCGGCACCGGGGCTGTCTTCCCAACCACCAGTGCCTGTGCTGCTCGCGTACGCGGGGAGCGTGACGAACGGGTACCCACCGGGCCCGGGTGAAACACGAGTCGCGCGGCCGCCGATTGAAGGCGGGACTCCTGGGAACCCGTCGGGCGAACGGGCCGACGGGGGACCAACCGGAACACGGCGCACGCCGGGGAGGAACGACGGAGTGATGGGAAGGCACGCGGAGCTCGTCCGGGCACTGGCCATGAGAGCCAAGGGAGCCAAGGAGCGGGCGGACGGGGCAGCCCTGGGTGACCAGCGGCTCAAGGAGCTGGGGCGCCAACGGGAGGCGGCGGCACGGAGAGCGGAGGCCGAGGCGCGAGCGGCTCGGCGCAGGAGCGGTCACTGACGCGGGCACCGGCGACGCACCGGGACCGCAGCCGGAAGTAAGGAGAGGGCGCATGCGTGCATTGACCTGGCAGGGGCGGCGGGACGTCCGGGTGACGACCGTGCCCGACCCGAGAATCAAGGATCCGACGGACGTGCTCATCAAGGTCACATCGACCGGCATCTGCGGGTCCGATCTGCACCTGTACGAGGTGCTGGGACCCTTCCTGGACCCTGGCGACATCCTCGGCCACGAGGCGATGGGGGTGGTCGAGGAGACGGGCGCCGAGGTCACGGCGCTGGCGCGAGGGGACAGGGTGGTGGTGCCGTTCAACGTCTCCTGCGGCGACTGCTTCATGTGCGACCGGGGACTCCACTCGCAGTGCGAGACCACGCAGGTCACCGAGTACGGCAGCGGGGCCGCACTGTTCGGGTACACCAAGCTCTACGGACAGGTCCCGGGCGGGCAGGCCGAGTTCATGCGGGTGCCGTTCGGCAACACCCTGCCCATCAAGGTTCCGGACGGCCCGGACGACGACCGCTTCGTCTATCTCTCGGACGTCCTGCCGACCGCCTGGCAGGCAGTCGAGTACGCCGCGGTCCCACCGGGCGGCAGCGTCACGGTCCTGGGACTGGGGCCGATCGGCGACATGGCCGCGCGCATCGCCCGGCACCGCGGCGCGGGCCTGGTCATCGGTGTGGACGAGGTCCCCGAACGACTGGCGCGGTCGGCCGCGCGGGGCATCCAGACCGTGGATCTGGCGAAGTACGGAAAGGACGTGGCACAAGCGGTCCGGGACCTCACAGGCGGCCGTGGCACCGACGCGGTCATCGATGCCGTCGGCATGGAGGCCCACGGCTCACCGGTCGGCAAGGCGGCCCAATGGGCCACCGGCCTGCTGCCCGACGCCGCCGCGCGGGTGCTGATGGAGCGCGCGGGCGTCGACCGGCTCACGGCCCTGCTGACCGCGATCGACATCGTGCGCCGGGGCGGCACCCTCTCCATCTCCGGCGTGTACGGAGGCGCCGCGGACCCGCTGCCGTTGCTCACCCTGTTCGACAAGCAGATCCAGCTGCGCATGGGCCAGGCCAACGTGAGGCGCTGGGTGCCCGACCTCCTGCCGCTGCTCAGCGACGAGGACCCGCTCGGTGTGGACGGTTTCGCCACCCACCACCTTCCGCTGGAGGACGGGCCGAAGGCGTACGACACCTTCCAGAAGAAGGCCGACGGCATGGTGAAGACGCTGCTCAGGCCGTGAGCCGGCGTGAGCGGCCGCACCGCACCGGGACATCGAGCACGAGGAGCGACGATGAACGCATCCCAGGGCCTGCGCGTCGTGGTGACGGGCGCGACGGGAAACGTGGGCACGAGCGTGATCAGGGCCCTGTCGCGGGACCCCGCGGTGGGATCGGTGCTCGGGCTGGCCAGACGCGTCCCCGGACTCGTCCTTCCGGGTGTGGAGTGGGCGACCGTGGACCTCTCGCAGGAGGACAGTCCCGCGCCGCTCGAAGCGCACCTGGCCGGCGCCGACGCCGTCGTCCACCTGGCCTGGCGCTTCCATCCCACCCGGCGGCCGCCCGTCACCTGGCGGAGCAATGTGGAGGGCTCCCTCCGGCTGTTCGAAGCGGTGCGCAGGGCCGACGTCCCGGTGCTCGTCCACGCCTCTTCCCTCGCCACCTATTCGCCGGGCCCCCAGGACGACCCAGGCGTCGACGAGCAGTGGCCGAGCCATGGGTGGCCCGACGCGGCGTACTGCAGGGAGAAGGCGTATCTGGAACGGGTGCTCGACACCTTCGAACTGCGGTACCGCCAGATCCGAGTCGTCCGCATGAGGCCCTCCTTCATGTTCAAGGAGACCTCGGCCAGCGAGCAGCGCCGCATCTTCGCGGGACGGTATCTGCCCGGCGCCCTGATCCGGCCTGACCTGCTGCCCTTCCTGCCGTACCCGCAGGGACTGCGCTTCCAGACGCTGCACACCGACGACGCCGCCGAGGCGTTCAGACTCGCCGTTCTCACCGACGTGCGCGGGGCCTTCAACCTGGCCGCCGACCCCGCGGTCGACGCCCGCGTGCTCGGCGAACTGCTCGATGTCCGGGTCGTCCCCGTGCCGGCGGCTGTCGCCCGGGGCGCGCTGGCCACCGCATGGCGGACACGCACCTCACCGGCACCGCCGAACCTGTTCGACGCCGTACTGAGGATCCCTCTCATGGACTGCGCCCGGGCCCACGAGGAGCTGGGCTGGCGCCCGGCCCGTTCCGCCTCGGACGCCCTGAGGGCCTTCCTGCGGGGAGTCGCCCACGGAGGCGGTGAGGACACGGCCCCGATGGCCGGGAAGCAGTGGGGCTGACGGATTCCCGCCTGCTCTTCCCCTCTCGACTAGGAGCGCACGATGAACGTATCGAAAGTCGCCTACAAGCCCGTCGGGCTGCTGCTCGGCTCGCTGAGCGGTGCGGTGGCGGGCGGAATCTTCAAGACCGTCTGGAAACGGGTTCAGGGGGAGGAGGACGCCCCGGACGCCACGGACCAGCAGCGGCGCTGGCGGGAGATCATGCTGGCGGCGGCGATCCAGGGCGCCATCTTCGCCGCGGCGAAGGCGGCCACCGACAGGGCCGGCGCCACGCTCGTCAACCGCATGACCGGTGCGTGGCCCGGCTGACCGGCGACCGTTTTGCCGGGCGGCCGGTGCCCGGAAGCAGGTAACCGGAAGGAGGCGCGGCATGGGGAACCCACGGAGCGAGGCCGTAACGCCGGACGGAGCGGCGGACTTCGTTCCTGCCCGGGGCGGTGTGGCGGCGCTGCGCCGCGCCGCGGAAGGCTGCCGGGGCTGCCCCCTGTTCCAGGACGCGACCCAGACGGTGTTCGGGGCCGGCCCCGAACACGCACGTACGGTCGTCGTCGGTGAACAGCCGGGCGACCAGGAGGACCGGGAGGGCGAACCCTTCGTCGGTCCTGCCGGACGGCTGCTGCGCAAGGCACTGGCCGATGCCGAGATCGATGAGCAAGAGGTCTACTTCACCAACGCGGTGAAGCATTTCAAGTTCGCTCCGGTCAAGGCAGGCGGCAAACGCCGCATCCACAAGGCTCCGAGCCTCCGCGAGATGTCGGCGTGCCGTCCCTGGCTGGACGCGGAGCTCCGACGGGTCGATCCCGAACTCGTGCTGGCCCTCGGCGGGACGGCGGGCAAGTCGCTGCTGGGCAACTCGTTCAAGGTCACGGAGAGCCGTGGAGTGCTGCTGTACCTGCCCGCGGGCACTTTGCCGGCCACCGCGCAGAGCCGGGCCGGCGACGGCGCGCGCGGCCTCGTCGCGACCGTTCACCCTTCGGCCGTACTCAGGGCGACGGACCGCAAGGAGGCCTACCGGGGTCTGGTCACCGACCTCGGCGTGGCCGCGCGCTTCCTTACCTGAACGGATCCGCCGCGCTCACACCGTGCGTGGGGGCAGCGGTCGCAGAGCGGGGCCGTGGACCACCTCGCCGTCGACGGCGAACCGCGAACCGTGGCAGGGGCACTCCCACGTGGTCTCCGCCTCGTTGAACGCGACCAGGCAGCCCAGGTGCGTACAGCGCGCCGACACGGCGTGGACCTTTCCGTCGTCGTCGCGGTAGACGGCACACCGCCGCCCGTCGACGCGCACCACCGCGCCGGTACCGGGAGCGATGTCGTCGACGGAGTCGACATGGGTGGTCTTCAGCCGGTCACCGACGAAGTGCCGGGCCACCTCGGCCTGCTGCTTCAGCAGCCCCGTCCCCTCCCGCACGGTGGACCACAGCCTGCGCGGATCGTAGAGGCCGGCCCATTCCGGTTCGGCGCCCGTCAGTGCCGAGGACAGCAACTGTCCGGCCATGGCGCCGCCGCTCATGCCCCAGCCCCCGAACCCGGTCGCCACATACACATGGCGCGCACCCGGGTGGAAGGGCCCGACCAGGGGAACGCCGTCGCTCACGTCGTTGTCCTGGGCCGCCCACCGGTAGGCCGTGGCACCGACGGCGAAGTGCTCGTGCATCCACCCGTCCAGCCGCAGGAAGCGCTCGCGGCTGTCGGCCGTCCCCGGCGTGAAGTGCTCACCGGTGACGATCAGCAGCCGCCGGTCTCCGTCGAGCGGCGCCGTACGGACCGACCGCGTGTCCATGTCCGGGGTGATGTACATGTGAGCGGGGGCCTCGGCCGCGGGAAGCGGAGCGGCGACGACGAGTTCGCGGCGCGGCGACATGCGCGCGAAGAGAAGCGCCCGGTCGAAGACCGGGTAGTGCGTGGCGACGACGACATCCGCGGCCGTCACCGTCACGCCGTTCTCCGTACGCACCCGGCAGGGGGTGCCCTCGCTGAGGCCGGTCACCCGGGTCCGCTCATAAACGGAGCCACCGCGCGCGACGATCGCGTCCGCGAGGCCCAGCATGTACGTACGCGGATGGAACTGTGCCTGATCGGCGACCTGTACGGCAGCGGCGACCGGGAACGGCAGGTCCGTCTCCTGTACGAAGCGCGCGTCCAGACCCGCTTCCGACGCGGCCCCGGCCTCGGCCTCGAACTGGGCACGCCGGTGCGGATCGGTCGTGTAGGTCAGGGCAGAGGCCCGCTCGAAGTCGCAGTCGATGCCCAGTTCGTCCGCCACCGCACCGATCCGCTCGACCGCCGCCTGCTGGGAACGGGCATACAGTCGCGCGCCCTCCGGCCCGCGTGTACGCCGCAGCCGCTCGTACACGAGGGAGTGGGCAGCCGTGAGCTTGGCCGTCGTGTATCCGCTCACCCCTGCGGCGATGCGGTCGGCCTCGAGCACGGTCACTTTCCGCCCGGCCACGGTCAGCTCCCAGGCAGTACTCAGCCCGGCCATGCCGCCGCCGATAACGACGACGTCCGCCGTCGTGCCGGAATCCAGGGCGGGCCGCGGGGCGCCGGGCACCGTGGCCATCCAGTAGGACTCGGCCACGCCCGGCAGTTCAGATCGGAAGGTCATGGGCCACGTGTTCCCGCCGGTGCCGGAAGGACACGGGGCAAGCCGACTTCTTCGCCCGAGCGGCCCTGCGATGACCGAAGGGGCATGGGTTCACCCCTCCACACCGGTGGCCCGGTGCGACGCGCCGACGGGTTTGGACTCCGGGGAGCCGCGCTGACGCAGGTAGACGGAGAGAATGACCATGGAGGCGACGGCCAGGAACTCCGACTGCCAGTTCTGCAGGGTGCGGCTCCAGAAGTCGGCGGACACCAGGTAGCCACCCCAGCTGATGGGCGCCTCCAGCTGACGGAGCTGTTGTTCGTTGTACGAGGCGACACCGGCCACGGACTGGGCGAACCAGGACAGCACGAACAGGGCGCCCATCGTGATGCCGAGGGAACGGGAGAACACCAGCTGCCGCCAGCCATCGGCCGCTGCCCACCGCGGTGAGTCGCCGCGCGCGTGAGCACCGATGCGCTGCTCCTCGTCGGACTCGGGCCCGGCCTGGTGCATGCTCTTGGACTCGGGTGAGCCCCGCTGCAGGAGCCAGACCGTGCCGAAGATGTAGAGGAAGAACTGCAGGTACTCCGACTGCCAGTTCTCCGTCACGTCCACCGCGAAGTCGGACGACGTCACATAGGTGCCGAAGGAGACGGGATAGAGATCGTCCACGGCGAGCTGCTCGTTGAACTCGATGTGTCCCACGATCGCCTGGCCGGTCAGCGCCAGGAGGAACGCCGCGCCGAAGGCGAGCGTCAGTGAGTTGTCCCGAATGAAGGTGCGCAAGGAAACCTCCTCCAGTGTCCGGTCGGTTGATGTGGTGAACCGTCGGCCGGCGGCGTCACCGGTTCAGCAGTCCCACGGTCAGGAAGTACGCGAGACCGAGGAGAACGCCGGCGAGACACAGAAAGAAGAGGGCTCTCACGCTGTCAGGCCCCCTTGAGCTCGCACGAGTAGGGCTTGTCCGGCCGGGGCGAGCAGCCCGCGGCCACCACCTTCCATCCGCCGGGGAACAGGGAGAGGAACAGGGTGTCGGATGCGAGGACCACGCGGGCCTGACGACCGTGGACGTTCACCGACCGGGCCTTTCCGCCGACGGGAAGCGAGACCCCGGCGAGGGCCTCGGGGCACGCGGCCTGTTCGTCGGACTCCAGCTCGGAGCGTGTACCCGGCGCGAGGGCGGCGCACACAGCCTCTACATCGTGGGCCTCCCACGCCTGCTCGAAGGCGGCGGCCGCGCTCCGGGCGGCCGGCGACCGGTTGTCGCAGCCGCTCAGCAGAATCAGCACCGGAAGCAGGGGGAGCAGCGTCCACGAACGCCGAAGGCGGGAGACCGTCACTGTAGTCCTCGCACGTAGTCGGTAGCGATGTCGCATTCTCCCCTCCGACGTCTGCCCCGACAGGCGACACGCCAGGCCGGAGCGTGGCCGCCCTGCTCGGCGCCGGACGCGCCCCGCCCCTCCGCAGGCCCGGCCCCACGCCTGAGCGCTCGCACGCCCGGTGACGGGATGCCACCATCGAGTGCATGGGACGTACGGCGCTGATCGTCACCGATATGATCAATAACTACCGTCACGAGGACGCAGAACAGCTCCTTCCCGATGTGGAGCGCACCGTCCCCGTGATCGCCCGGCTGCTGGAGGCCGCCCGCGCACAGGACGCCCCGGTGATCTACGCCAACGACAACTTCGGGCAATGGCGGTCCCACCACGGGGAAATCGTGGAGATGGCCATGGCCGGTGCCCGGCCGGATCTCGTCGAGCCCCTGCTGCCGGACGAGAACTCGCTGTTCGTGGTGAAGGCGAGGCACTCGATCTTCTACGAGACACCCCTCCCGTATCTGCTTCGGCAGCTGGGCGTCGGTCACCTGGTCCTCTGCGGCCAGGTGACCGAGCAGTGCATCCTCTACTCGGCGCTGGACGCGCACATCCGGAATCTGGACCTTACGATTCCCGAGGACGGTGTCGCTCACATCCACGAGGATCTCGCCCGTGCCGGGCTGCGGATGATGGAGCGCAACATGGGCGCCGATGTACGCCGTGCCGAGTCGGTCGCCTTCTGATCCGATGTCCCCCACCGCCGCACCGGGGCACGGAGCGGCAGCCCCTGTCTCCCGGTGTCCCGGCTCCGACCGGAAGGAACCGATATGACCCGCGCGGCTCTGTTCGATGTGGACGGAACACTCGTGGACACCAATTACCTCCACGTATGCGCCTGGTGGGAGGCGTTCCGCCAAGCGGGACACTCGGTTCCCATGAGCACGGTGCACCGGGCGATCGGTCTCGGCTCGGACGATCTGATCGGGCATCTCCTCGGAGCGGACCGGGACCGGGGCCAGGACGCGGCCATCAGCGCGGCCCATTCGGCGCTCTACGCGACCTGCTTCGACCGCCTCCCCGCGCTGGACCGCGCGGCCGATCTCCTGCGCGCCCTGGCGGCACGGGGATGGACGGTGGTCCTCGCCACCTCGGCGAGCGGTCCGGAACTCGAGGCCCTGCGCAAGGCCCTCGACGCCGACGACGCCATCAGCGACACGGCCAGCTCCGACGATGTGAGCGAGGGCAAACCCGCTCCGGAGCCGATCCGCCACGCGATGGAGCTCGCAGGCGCAACCAGCGACGAGACGGTGTACGTGGGCGACTCCGTCTGGGACATGAAGGCCGCGACCGGCGCGTCGGTCACCGCGGTGGCGCTCCTGTCGGGCGGCATTCCCCGCGAGGACCTGGTGGGTGCCGGGGCGGTCGAGGTGTACCGGGACCCGGCCGATCTGCTGGCGCACCTGGACACCGGTGTTTTCGCCCGCATCGCCGCGTCCGGCTGAGCGCCGGTGGACACTCCTGCCCGCGAAGCGGCCCGGTCACGTTCCGCCCCGCGGAGCGAGCCGGTACGTTCGTCCGCTGCGGACCCGGGCACCCGGGTCCGGGGAAGTGGTCCATGTCGACGGTGAAGGACGGCTGATGTCTGCTGCGGAGCATGTGGTGCCGGCGCCGGGAACCCCGTGCTGGGTCAACTTGATGGTCGGCGACCTGCGGGCCGCCCAGGCCTTCTACGCGGCAGTGCTCGGCTGGAAGTTCCGGGCGAGTTCCCTGGGCAGCGGGTTCCTGGTGGCATCGGTCGGCGGCCGGCCGGTGGCGGGCCTCGGCGAGCGGCGGCCGGGCCTGGCCCCGCCCTCGGTGTGGACACCGTACTTCGCCGTGCGGGACGCCACGGTGACGGCCGCCCGCATCCAGGAACGCGGAGCCACCCTGGCCGTGGGCCCCGTGGCCCTGGGCGAGGGGCGGGCGGGACTGGCCGCCGACCGGGACGGGGCGGCGTTCGGCTTCTGGGAAGGCCCAGGCCTGGCCTGGTCGGTGGGCGAGGAGAGCGCCCCCGCGCGGCTCGACCTGCAGACCCGGGACGTGTTCGAGGCCGCGGTCTTCTACGGAGAGGTCTTCGGCTGGGCCGACGAGCCGGGCATCGATGTCGCGTACCGGCGTGACCACGTCCTTGTCGAGCGGGACGGCCGGCCGGCCCTGTCCCTGCGCGGCGGCGGCGTGCAGACGTCCGCACAGCCGCAGACCAGGCCGCGCTGGCTGGTCGAATTCGCCGTCGACGACGTGGAACGGGCGGTGGCCACCGCCGTCGGGGCAGGCGGCGCCAAGCCGCAACTGCCGGCCTCGGTCTGGTCGCCCGACGGGTTCTCACGCGTCCTCCAGGACCCGGGCGGGGGCCTGTTCACGCTCATGCAGCGCCGCACCTGACGGCAGGGCCGGCCGCCCGGAAGCCGCCGCGTCTCACGCGTCGGCGGGCCGGGCCACATCGGTGATGACGAAGCCGCTGCGCGGAGCCGTCGGGACCCGGTTGAGCGGAATGCGGAGGTCCTGCTCGGCCACCCGGTACGTAAGACCCGCCAGCAGCCGCGCCACCGTGGCGAGCACCGCAAGGGTGATGTCCTCACCCGGACACCGGTGCCCCGTCGCGGGATCGCCGCCACCCTGCGGGACGAGCTCCTCGCGCAGGCGCGGCTCACCGGTGAACCGTGACGGGTCGAAGGTGTACGGGCGCGGCCAGAAGTCGGGGTCGTGGTTCTGCCCGTAGAGGTCCAGCAGAACGAGCGTTCCTGGACGGATCGGCCGGCCCTGCCACTCGAGCCGCTCCGCCGCCAGACCACCGATGAACGGCGCGAACGGATAGAAGCGGCGGACCTCCTGGGCAAAGGCGTACGCGTAGGAGGCATCGCCCTCCGCGAGCCGGACGCGGTGCTCCGGCCGGCGGTGGAGCGCATGTGCCGCGAAGGTCACGAACCAGCTGATCGCCACCGTCGGGCGGACCACATTGAGGATTTCGACGGCCGCGGTCCTGGGGTCGAGGAGCCGTCCGTCCGGCTCGCGGTGCCACGCGATGGCGTGGAACGGGGAGTCGGACGGGGCCGCCGGACCGGCGCCGGCCCGCGCACGCTCCCGCTCGACCAGCCGGGACAGCCGCTGCTCCTGCCGGCGCCTCGCCCTGCGGGCCCGCAGATGCCTCGGGCCCGCGGTGGCGAAGCCGTCCACCATGGCCACCAGGTCCCGGGCGGCCCGGGGGACTTCGGCCTCGGGCAGCGGCACGTCCGCCCACGTGTGGACGGATCGCGTCAGCAGGACCGCGATCTCGTCGAAGAGGACCACGCGCCCGGCGTCGGCCCAGTCCGCGACGGCCCGTTCCCATGCGCCGGCCACGTGGACGGCCAGGGCCGCGACCCGGTCGGGTTCCTTGAGCAGGTGCATGAACAGGGACTTGCGCGCACGGTGCTGCCTGCCGTCGAGCGTGTGCACGGCACCCCGGCCGAAGAGAGTGTCGATCACCGGTTCCGGCAGCGCCGCGTGGCGGCGGATGTGGTGTTCGTCGTAGAAGAAGCGAACAGCCGCGGGGCCGTGCAGGGCGATCGCCCGCTTGCCGAGGAGGCGGGTGCGCACGGGCGCTCCGCCGCTGCGCCGCCGGCGGTCGGGCAGCCACGCGTATCCCTGGAGGAGAAGCGGCAGGGTGTTGTCGACCATGGGAACTCCGTGGGAAGGACGTCGGGGGCGTGCGGGCCGTGCGCACCGTGCGCACGATCCTGTGCCCGGCGGCATCGGGACGCGAGCGGTGGGCGACCGTTGGGGCCCTTTGCCGCCCGGAGGACGCGTGCGCCTCGTCACCCGCGTGGCTCAGCCGGTCCGGTCGCGGTGAGCCACCGCGCGGCGGCCGGCCGACACCAGCGTGGTGGCGCCCCGCGCGCGGAGCGCGGCCCGCGCCGCGTTGGCCCCCGGTCCACCGTGCACACCGCCGCCCGGATGGGCGGACGCGGAGGCCAGGTAGAGGCCGCGAACCGGCGTCTCGGGCCGGCCGGTACCCGGGACGGGCCGGAAGACCAACTGTTGGTGGAGGCTGCTGGTCCCGCCGTTGATCGCGCCGCCGTGCAGGTTGCTGTCGGCGGCCTCCAGGGCGGGGGGAGGGAGAAGACGCCTGGCCATGATGCGGCTCCGGAACCCGGGCGCGTAGCTCTCGATGCGCCGCTCCAGCCGGTCGGCGAACGTCTCCGCCTCGGCCGCGCCCCAGCGGCCGGTGAGCCCCTCCTCGCCGGCATCGGATTTCACGCGGTGCGGCACATGGGTGTAGGCCCACGCCGATTCCGTGCCCTGCGGCGAACGCGAGGCGTCGGCGGTGGTCATCTGGCCCAGCAGGAGGAAGGGCCGGTCCGGGATCTGCCCCATGGCGATCTGCGCGGCGAACCGGGTGAGTTCGTCGACGCCCTCCGCCACATGCACCGTGCCCGCCGAGCGGGCGTCCGCCGCCGTCCACGGAATGGGCCCGTCCAGGGCCCAGTCGACCTTGAACGTGGCGAAGTCCCACTCGAAGCGCCGCAGGTCGCCGAAGACGCGGGGCGGCAGATGCTCCGGGGCGAGAAGATCCAGAAAGAGGGAGGGCGCCGACACATCGGCGAGCACGGCCTTGCGCGCCCGTACTGCGTCGCCGTTCTCCGTACGCACCCCCACCGCACGGCCCCGCCGCACCACCACCTCGGTCACTCGGCTGCGGCAGTGCACCTCGACCTTGTGGGCCTTCAGCCGCCGCACCAGCGCGGCGGTCAGGGCGCCGGCGCCCCCCTCGGGCACGGGGAAGCCGTAACGCTGCCCGAGCATGGCCATCAGCCAGCCGAAACCGCCGCTCCCGGCGGCCTCGGGGGGCAGATCGGCGTGGAGCGCGTTGCCCGCCAGCAGGAGCCGCCCTCCCTGTCCGGCGAATTCCTCCTCGCCCAGCCGCCGCACCGGCAGCAGCAGGCTCCGGGCCAGGCGCAAGCCGCCCGCCGCACGCAGGTGGGCCGCCAGCGCGGCGGTGGCCCGCACGGGCGGGAAGGGGGTGAAAAGGGCCCGCAGAACGTCGTCGCCCACCCGGTCCCACACCTGGCACAGGGACGTCCACGCCTCCCCGTCACCGTCCGCGAACCGGTCCAGACCCGCCGCGGTGCCGGCCCGGTCCGCGTGAAGCACGGCGCAGCTGCCGTCCAGCAGGGGATGGGCGAGCACGGACGGCGCCCGGCTCCACCGCAGCCCGTCACGGTGCAGACCGAGGCCCGCCAGCACCGGGGAAGCTGCCGCCAGCGGATAGAACGCGCTGAACATGTCGCTCACGAAGTCCGGGTGCACCCCCCGGTCGCTGCGCACCGCCCCGCCCGGCTCGTCCTGGCTCTCGAAGACCTCGACGCTCCATCCCGCGTCGGCGAGAAGATTCGCCGCGACCAGGCCGTTGGGTCCGCTTCCGATCACCACCGCGTCCGCCATCATCCGTCGCCCTTCGCTCGGGGGAGGGTCCGGCCGGTGCCGCCGCTCACGGCGTGCACCGTCAGCTGTCGCTCGCCAGCTCGTCGACCGCGGAGGCGAGGCGCCCCAGCATGGCGCGATGGCGGAGCTGGAGCAGCACGTCGGCCGCCGCGTTGTGCAGGGTGCCGCCCGCGCCCCGGAGCGGGTGCTCGTCGAGCCGCACCAGCGTCTCGTCGCCCCACGGCCGGATGTCGAAGGCGATGCGCGCCGAACCCAGCAGGCCGCTGTGCGCCTCCAGCTCGAGAATGCTCGGGCGTTCGAGCCGGCGCACCACGGTCCGGCCGCTGAACTCCTTCGGGCCGGCCCGCACGGTGTACTCGATCGAGGATCCGACTTCGGGCCACTGCCCCTCCGCACTGCGGGAGCCGGACGTCCCGACCACCCACTCCCCGTACAGATCCGGCCGTTCCAGGACGGACCACAAGGCCGACGGCGGGTGCTTGATCAGCTGATGACGAATGGCCATGAGCGCCTCCAGACGCGGAAGGAGTGCCAGGGGGATTCGATCCGTAATGCGTCCGTCTTCCACCTTAAGGCCGACCGGCACATCCGGGGCGACGGCCATTGGAGGGGCCGGCTAACGCGTCTGCCGCAGCGTGAAGCCCTTCTTGTCGCTCTCCGCCCTTCTCTCCGCTACGACTGGGGAGGGGTCAGGCCTCCTCGTGCCCCGCCTCGGGCGGCTCGCTCGGATCCGCGCTTTCGCTGTGTCGACGCCCGGTTTCTGGATACCGGCCCTTTAGTGCCTCTCGCGCACCTGCGTCTCTACGGATGGAGCATTCATGAGCGACAACCGCCCCGAGCCCACTGCCGGGCAGCCCGACGGGTCCGGCCCCGAGGAGGGCATCCCCGGCAAGCCCGCGAGCGCCGATCCCGCCCTGGCCGAGCCGACCACGGCACGGGAGCCCCTGCCTCCGAAGCCGGACCAGAGCGGGCCCGAGACGGTCAGCCCGACCGGGCAGGCCACCGGAGCGAACCCGGCCCGGATGGCACAGAGCGGCTCCTACCTGACCACGGCGCAGGGGGCGCGCCTGTACGACACCGATCACTCGCTGAAGGCGGGCCCCAGGGGCCCGGTCCTGCTGCAGGACCACCATCTGCGCGAGAAGATCACCCACTTCGACCACGAGCGGATTCCCGAGCGCGTCGTGCACGCCCGCGGGGCCGCCGCGCACGGTGTCTTCCGCGGCTACGGCTCGGCGGCGAACATCTCGAAGGCGGCCTTTCTGGCCCGCGACGTGGAGACGCCGGTATTCGTCCGGTTCTCCACCGTGCTCGGCTCGCGCGGTTCGGCCGACACCGTGCGTGACACCCGCGGCTTCGCGACCAAGTTCTACACCGAGGAGGGTGTGTTCGACCTGGTCGGCAACAACATCCCGGTGTTCTTCATCCAGGACGCGATCAAGTTCCCCGACATCATCCACGCGGGCAAGCCGCACCCGGACCGGGAGATCCCACAGGCCCAGAGCGCGCACGACACGTTCTGGGACTTCGTCACTCTGCACTCCGAGGCGACGCACCACACGTTGTGGAACATGTCCGACCGGGGCATCCCGCGCTCGTACCGGATGATGGAGGGTTTCGGGGTTCACACCTTCCGTCTGGTCAACGCGGAGGGGGCGACGACGCTCGTCAAGTTCCACTGGAAGCCGAAGCTGGGCGTCCATTCGATGGTCTGGGAGGAGGCCCAGATCACGAGCGGTGTCGACCCGGACTTCCACCGCCGCGACCTGGCCGACGCCATCGAGGCCGGCGCCTTCCCGCAGTGGGAACTGGGCGTGCAGACCTTCCCCGACAACCCCGAGCAGATGTTCGAGGGCATCGACCTCCTCGACCCGACGAAGATCGTCCCCGAGGAGCTGGCGCCGGTCCAGCCGATCGGGCTCATGACCCTGAACGCCAACCCGTCGAACTTCTTCGCCGAGACCGAACAGGTCGCCTTCCACGTGGGCAACCTGGTGCCGGGCATCGATGTGACCAATGACCCCCTGCTCCAGGGGCGCCTGTTCAGTTACGTGGACACCCAGCTCACGCGCCTGGGCGGCCCGAACTTTCCGCAGCTTCCGATCAACCGCACGCACGCGCCGGTCAACGACATGCTGCGCGACGGCATGCACCAGACGGCCGTGCACCGGGGCGTGGCCCCCTACCGGCCCAATTCGCTGGACGGCGGATGCCCGTTCGTCGCCGGAGAGGACACCGGCGCCTTCATCGAGGCGCCGGTGGAGGTGGCGGAGGGAAGGAAGGTGCGCGAGGCGGCGGCTTCCTTCGACGACCACTTCAGCCAGGCCCGGCTCTTCTGGATCAGCATGTCGCCCGTCGAGCGTGAGCACATCATCGGTGCGTACACCTTCGAGCTGGGCAAGTGCTACGAGGAGAACGTCAAGCGGCGAGGTCTTGAGGCGCTCGCGCGGATCGACGGCGCGCTGTGCGAGCGGGTGGCCGCAGGGCTCGGTCTGCCGGCGCCCGCGCCCGCAGAGGCCCTGGCGTCGCCCCAGCCCAGTCCGGCGCTGTCCCAGGTGGGACAGACCTGGCCGCCGGACGGCCGGACCGTCGGCATCGTCGCCGACGACAGCACGGATCTCGCCGCCGTGCGGTCGGCGCGCAGCGCTGTGCTCGACGCCGGCATGGTGCCCCTGATCGTCGCCCCGGCGGGCGGGAAGCTCGACGCGGACGGCGATCCGATCACGGTGCAGCGCACCTTCGCCACCGCCCGGTCCATCGAGTTCGACGCCGTCCTGCTGGCCGGCGTGCCCGGAACCGGAGCCGACGCGCTCGGTGCGCGCGACGCGAAGGCGGGGGACCCGCAGGGTGGGTCCGCCGCGGCGGACCCACGGGTGCTGATGCTGGTGGCCGAGGCGTTCCGCCACGGCAAGGCGATCGGCTTCTGGGACGGCGCCGACGTGCTGCTCACCGCGGCGGGCGTCCCCACGGACGCGCCCGGCGTCGCCTCGGGTTCGGGTGACGAGGTGGTGCGGGAGGTGACCAGGCTCCTGGGGAACCACCGGGCCTGGGAGCGCTTCCCGGTGTCCAACGCATAGGGTCTTTCGTTTGGATCAAACTTTCGCCCGCCGTCCGAGGGACAGGGCGGCGGGCGAAAGCTGTCAGGCGTTGGAGAGCGCGGCCGCAGGGCTGAGGGCGGCGACCACGGGCATACGGTTGTCCGGGGCAGCGCTGACGCCGCGCGTGATCCGCTGGTGACGCAGGCCGCCCAGAACAATGGCTCCGGCGATCAGAAGCCCGCCGGAGACCAGGGCGCCTCGCGCACCGGCGAACTCGAGCAGCAGACCGAGCAGGGGCGGGCCGGCCAGGCCCCACACGGTTCCGGCACTGCGCCAGACTCCGAGCACGCGGCCGCGCATCTCCGGCGCGGGGTCCGTCTGCAGCACGGTCGCGCCCGCGGTGTCGGACAGGGACTCCACGACGGCCATCGGAATGACCAGGAGAACGAGCACGAAGAGTCCAGGGGAGAGCCCGGCCGCCACCTGGAGCAGACCGCCACAGGCTGCCAGGACGCCCACCAGCCGCACGGTCGGCCTGCGCAGCCGGCCCGCGAGAACGGCGCCCACGATTCCGCCCACCGCGAGCACCGTCGAGACGGTGCCGAAATCGCTCTGGCTGCCGTGGAGCGGCCCGATGACGAGGACGACCAGCGTCAACTGGTAGTTGCGTCCGAAGATGGAGCTGAGCCCGGTGATGCCCGCCAGCGCGACGAGACGCGGCCGGCTCATGAAGTACCTGAGCCCGGCCCGCGCGCCGTCCTCGGACCCCCGCTTGCGTGAGGGCGCCTCGGCAGCAGCCACGGCCGGCGCACGGCGGGACTGCGCCGCCTCCTGCACCGCGTGCGCCGCGGGCCGCAGGGACGGGATGACGGCAGCCACGAAGAGGAACGACAGGCCGTTGGCCACGTATGCGGACGAGGTGCCGAGGGTTCCCACCGCCACGGCGGCCAGCGCCGTGCCGCCCAGACGGCCGGCGCTGTGCACCATCGAGCCCAGCGCGATGGCCGAGGGCACATCGTCCTTGGGAACCAGGTCGTTGCCCAGGAGGGACGTCGCAGGGCCGTCGATGGTGTTCACGATGCCGGTCAGCGCCGCCAGGAGCAGCAGGACCGGCATGTTGAGCAGGTCGAGTCCGATCAGCGCCGCGGTGGAGAAGGCGACGAGCCCGAGGACCACCTGGCTCACCATGGCGGTCACCTTGCGGTTCCACCGGTCGACCGCCGCACCGCCGACGACGCCGAGCAGCAGCCCGGGACCGGCCTGCACGGCCAGCGAGAGGCCGGTGGCCGCAGCCGAACCGGTGATCTGCAGGACCAGCAGGTTCTGCACCGTGAGCTGCATCCACGTACCGGCGTTCGATACGAGGTTGGCGACGGACCAGCGGCGCATGCTGGGGGTGCGCAGGCACCGCCAGGGGCTGCCACCGCCGCGGCGCTTGCGCGCACGGGCAGGGGAGACCGGAGAGGACGAGACAGGGGCAGACACAGGGGCAGCACATTTCGAACGGGGCCGGGGGAGTGACACCCACGTCGGCACCGAAGGCGGCGGCGAGGTCGCGGAAGTCTCGGGGCCGGGAACGGTGGCCGCTGTGGTGAGCCGGCCGGCCGCCGGCCGCCTGTTCATGTTCACAAACGCCCGCCGCCGACCCAAGTGCTGCCCGTCGCGGGAGTGTGTCCAAGGGGTCCGGAGGCGCTCAACTCGGCCTGGTCCAGGGGCGATCCGCCGCCCGGTGTTGTTCCTCACAGAGGCCGGTCCGCGGCGCCCGCCCCCGGCCCGCGGTCAGAAGGGCAGGGCGCGCCCGGCTGCGGCGGCCGCACGGTCCGGCCCGCGAAGGCGCAGCGCCCTCCGGCGGGCCGCCGCCCGGCCCGCCGACGACAGGCACCAGTCCCACCAGCGGTCCAGAACCTCCGGTGACAGGCCTTCGCAGGGCACCACCGCGGGCCAGCGCAGCAGCCCCGCCTGCGCCGCGACCTTCGCGCCGCCCCGGACGGGATCCACCACCAGCGCCGGAACTCCCACACGCAGCGCCAGCACCATGCCGTGCAGCCGGTCCGTGACCACCAGGTCCAGCCGCCCGAGGAGCGCGAGGTACTGGTCGGCCGTCCCGCACAGACGCCAGTCGTCCCGCGCCAGCCGGGTATCGGCCTCCACGCGCGCGGCGTCCTTCGTGGGCAGCCAGGCCCCAAGGACGTCGGAGACCTGGTCGTGGCGGCGGAGCGCTCCGTACTCCCCCTGGCCGTGGGTGAGCGCCACGCCCACCAGGGGCGGGGGTGGCTGCGCCGGAGCCGCCGCCGCGAGGTCGGGGAAGCGCCCTTCGCCGCCCCGGTCACGTGCCAAGATCCGGTGGAACCCGGTGACCGCGGGCTCCTTCTCGTCCACCACACTCACTCCGACGGCGGTACGGCGGCACGCGGCGTAGCGCCGGTGCAGTCCGGCCACCTGGGGGCCGTGGACCGGACCGCAGACGAACAGCACCTGCTCGTACGCCTCCGGCACCGCCTCCTCCAGGGTGAGCGCCCCAGGGGCGAAGACGGGGCTCCACGCGCTCTCGTGCGCGATACCCAGGAGATCCAGGGCCGCCGATACGGCTCTTTCGGCGAGGGCGTCACCCGCGGTCACCTCACCGTCGAGGAAGCTGAACCAGCCGGTGACCAGGACCTTGCCCGCCGGTGTGCGGGGACTGAGGAGCGTATCGAGCGCGGAGTGGAGAGCTTCAGCCGTCATCGCCTGCCCTTTCTCGGTTCATTCCAACGGTAGGCCCCGGGATGCGAACGAGCCGTGGTTCGGCAGGATGCGTGTGAGAACCGGGCATGAGCGAACTCCGCCCGGTGCCGTCGGACAGTGGCGGCGCACACGGAGAGTCTCCGCCACCCGATGACGGGCCGGCGGAAGCAGCGGGCGGCACGACGCCCCCGGGCCAGGCCGAGTGGCCGGACCCGACGCGCCCCAGGTGCCGCCCACGGCCTGACGGCTCACCGTGGGCGGGCGTGCGAACGCGCGCCGCGGACGATGTGAAGGGAGACCCAGTTGATGACGCCTTCGGCAAGTGATCGATTGCCCTGGCGGCGCGCCGTAGTGACGGGCGGGGCCGGATTCCTGGGCTCGCACCTGTGTGAGCGCCTCCTGGACGGCGGTGTCGACGTGGACTGCGCCGACAACCTGTCATCGGGGTCGTCCGCGAATGTGGCGCACCTCGCCGGCCGGACCGGGTTCCGCTTCGTCGAGTGCGATGTCTCGGACCCGTCCTGCGCTCAGGAGCTCCCCGGCCCGTACGACCTCGTCCTCCACTTCGCCTGTCCCGCGTCCCCCGCCGACTACCTGCGGATGCCACTGGAGACCCTCGACGTCGGAAGCCTCGGCACCCGCAATCTGCTGGGCATCGCGGCCCGGGACGGCGCCAGGCTGCTCCTGGCGTCGACCTCGGAGGTCTACGGGGACCCCTTGGTCCATCCGCAGCGGGAGGACTACTGGGGCAACGTCAACCCGGTCGGCCCCCGCAGTGTGTACGACGAGTCCAAGCGGTTCTCCGAGGCGCTGGTCACGGCGCACGCGGGGGCCAGGGCGACGAACGCCGGAATCGTCCGGCTGTTCAACACCTACGGACCGCGTATGCGGGCGCACGACGGCCGGGCCGTTCCCACGTTCATCTGCCAGGCACTCGCCGGCGAACCGCTCACGGTCGCCGGGGACGGCAGCCAGACCAGGTCGCTGTGCTACGTGGACGACACGCTCGACGGAGTGCTGCGGGTGGCGGCCAGCCGGTCGGTACGGCCCGTCAACATCGGCGGCAGCGACGAGACGACGGTCCGGGAGATCGCCCGCCGCATCGTCAAACTGACCAACTCCGGCAGCCGGATCGACTTCATCGAACGGCCGGTCGACGACCCCGAGCGGCGCAGGCCGGACACCACGCTCGTACGCGAGATGTTCGGCTGGGAACCGCGCGTGTCCTGGGAAGAGGGGCTGGAACGCACCATCGCGTACTTCTCCTCGCTGACCGGCACCCCGGCCGAGCAGCCGGCCGGCAACGTCTGAAGGAGACACCGCATGCGTGTGCTCGGCATCAACGCACTGTTCCACGACCCGTCGGCCGCCCTCGTCATCGACGGCGAGATCGTCGCCGCCGCCGAGGAGGAACGCTTCAGCAGGCGCAAGCACGGCAAGCGACCCCTGCCCTTCTCGGCCTGGGAACTGCCGGAACTGTCCGCCCGGTGGTGCCTGGAGAAGGCCGGCCTCACGCCGGCGGACCTGGACGCGGTCGCCTACTCGTACGACCACGAACTCGCACGTCCGGCCGAGGAGATGGGCCTGGACGACCCATGGGACCGGCTGCGGCAGGTCTACGCCCGCAAGGCTCCCGAATTCCTGGCCGAGACGCTGCCCGGCCTGGACCCCGACAAGGTCCGCTTCGTCGCCCACCACGTGGCGCACGCCGCGTCCGCCGGGCTCGCCGCGCCCCTGGGCGACTGTGCGGTGCTCGTCCTCGACGGGCGCGGCGAGTGCTCCTCGCAACTGGCCGGGAACTACACGGCCGGCCGGCTCGACGTCCTGTCCACCCAGCCGCTGCCGGAGTCGCTCGGCCTCTTCTACGAGGAACTCACCGACCACCTCGGGTTCCTGCGCAGCAGCGACGAGTTCAAGGTGATGGCGCTCGCCTCGTACGGCAGGCCGCGCTTCGCCGACCGGATCGCCGAACGGGTCCACGGACGCGGCGACGGAGGCTTCAGCGCCAGTGACGTCCGCTGGAGCGACTTCGCGCCGCCCAGGAGCGCCGGTGACCCGTACTCCCAGGAGCACGCCGACCTCGCGGCCAGTGCCCAGCGCTGCCTGGAGGACACCCTTCTCGACCTGGGCCGCTGGCTCCACGACCGCACCGGGGCCACCGGCCTGGCGTTCGCCGGGGGAGTGGCCCTGAACTGCGTCGCGAACGCGCGACTGCACCGCGAAGGGCCCTTCGAACGGGTCTGGGTGCAGCCGGCCGCCGGTGACGCCGGAACCGCCCTCGGCGCGGCCCTGCACGTCGCGGCGGAGCAGGGCCCGGTACGGCCGATGGCCACCGCGGCACTCGGCAGGGGCTGGAGCGACGAAGAGCTGCGGCGGATCCTGGAGACGGCCGCGCTGCCCTACGAGGAACCCGAGGACCTGGCCGCGGCCGTGGCCGAGGAACTGGCCCAGGACGGAATCGTCGCCTGGTTCCAGGGCCGCAGCGAGTTCGGCCCCCGGGCGCTCGGCCACCGTTCCCTGCTCGCCCATCCCGGACGCGCCGAGAACCTGGAGCGGCTGAACGCGGTGAAGGGGCGGGAGGAATTCCGCCCGGTCGCCCCGATGGTCCTGGCCGAACGGGCATCGGAACTCTTCGACGGGCCGCTGCCCAGCCCCTACATGCTCTTCGTCCACGAGGTGGCCGAGGAGTGGAAGTCCCGCATCCCCGCGGTCGTCCACGTCGACGGCACGGCGCGGATCCAGACCGTGGACCGTACGACCGAGCCACTCGTCGCCCGGATGCTCACCGCGTTCGAACAGCGGACCGGGCTGCCGGTCGTGGTCAACACCAGCCTGAACACGGCGGGCCGGCCCATGGTCGACCACCCGCGCGAGGCGCTGGAATGCTTCGGATCGGCGCCCGTCGACCTGCTGGCCATCGGCCCCTTCCTCGTCCGCCGCGCGAAGGCGTTCTCATGACGGCGGGCGACGCGAGCGACCAGGACCTGTCCCCCGACTCCTACTCCGTGGTCATCCCCACCATCGGCCGCCGCTGCCTGGCCGACTGCCTGGAAGCGCTGGCCGCGGCGGCGCTGCCCGCCCCGTACGAGGTGTTCCTCGTCGACGACCGCCCGGCCGCCGACGGCCCCCTGGAGACCCGTGGCGCGGGCCCGCTGACGGACCGTCTCCGGCTGCTCGCCACCGGCGGGCGGGGACCGGCCGCCGCGCGCAACGCGGGCCTGCGGGAAGTAGCCACCCCCTGGGTCGTGTTCCTCGACGACGACGTGCGGGTGACCGCCGACTGGGGCAGCCGGCTCGCCGACGACCTGGCGGGGGCCGGTCCGATGACCGTGGGCGTGCAGGGCCGGCTGACCGTCCCGCTGCCCACCGACCGCGAGCCCACCGACTGGGAACGCTGCACGGCGGGCCTCCAGGAAGCCGCCTGGGCCACCGCGGACATGGCCTACCGCACCCAGGCGCTGATGACGGCAGGCGGCTTCGACGAACGGTTCCGCCGCGCGTTCCGCGAGGACGCCGACCTGGCCCTGCGCATGATGGACGCGGGCTGGAGGCTCGCCAGGGGCAGCCGCTCCACGCTGCACCCCGTCCGGCCCGCGGACCGTATGGTCTCCGTACGCGCACAGCGCGGAAACGCCGACGACGCGCTGATGCACCACCTCCACGGCGCCGACTGGTGGACCAGGGCCGCGGCTCCCCGGGGCCGGCTGCCCCGCCACCTCGCCGTCACCGCCGCCGCCCTCGCGGCGGCGGCCCTCGCGCTGGGCGGACGCCGCCGGGGCGCGGCGGTGGCCGCGGGGCTGTGGGCCCTGGGCACCGCGGAGTTCGCCTGGGCCCGGATCGCCCCCGGACCGAGGACCGCGCCCGAGGTCGCGACCATGATCGGCACGAGTGTCGTCATCCCGCCCCTCGCCGTCCGCCACTGGGCCGTGGGCCGGGTACGGCACCGAGGCGCCACGCCCTGGGGGGGCCACGCATGACGGAACGCCGCGACGAAACCGCAGAGCCACGGGTCCCCGGACCGGCCGTCCGCCCGGCCGCCGTCCTGTTCGACCGGGACGGAACCCTGGTCCACGACGTGCCCTACAACGCCGACCCGCGCCGGGTCCGTGCGATACCCGGCGCCGCCGAAGCCGTACGGCTCGTACGCGAGGCCGGTCTGCGGACCGGTGTCGTCAGCAACCAGTCCGGGATCGGACGCGGCCTGCTCACCCACGAGGACGTGCGCCGGGTCAACGCGCGCGTCGACGAGACGGTCGGCCCGTTCGACGTCTGGCTCTACTGCCCGCACCACCCCGACAGCGGATGCCACTGCCGCAAGCCGCGCCCCGGACTGGTGTCGGAGGCGGCCCGGCTGCTCGGGGTGCGCCCCGCCGACTGCGTGGTGATCGGTGACATCGCGGCCGACGTGCTCGCCGCCAGGGCGGCCGGCGCCGAGGGCATCCTCGTCCCCACCGCGGCCACCCTGCCCCGGGAGACGGCGGCCGAGGCGGAACCCGCCCCCGACATCCTGTCCGCTGTGCGCCGCCTGCTGACCCGGCCCTGCCGGGACTCCGTCCCCTGCGCGACCGACGGGGGGCCGGCATGAACGTACTCGTCGTACGACTCGACAGCTTCGGTGACGTGCTGCTCGCCGGCCCCGCCGTCCGGGCCGCGGCAGCGCGCGCCTCCCGGCTCACCATGCTGTGCGGGCCCCTGGGTGAGCCCGCGGCCCGCATGCTCCCCGGCGTGGACGACGTGATCGTCTGGCAGGCGCCCTGGGAGGGCACCCACCCACCACCCGTCGAGGAGGCGGACATCCCGGGGCTCGTCGACTCGCTGCGGGCCCGGGCCTACGACGCCGCGCTCGTCCTGACCTCCTTCCACCAGAGCCCGCTGCCCACGGCGCTGCTCCTCCGCATGGCCGGCGTCCGCAGCATCGGCGCCGACAGCACCGACCACGCCGGACAGCTCCTCGACGTACGGCACCACAGACTTCCCGGCAGGCACGAGGCGGAGGCGGCCCTCGACGTGGCCGCGGCCATGGGGTTCCCGCCGCCGCCGGGGGACGACGGCCGGCTGCGCGTCCTTCCGCCGCCCGACACCGCCGCGCTGACGGGCAACGGCCCCTACGTCGTCGTCCATCCGGGTGCGAGCGCCGCGGCACGGTCGTGGGACGCCGAACGGCACGCCGAGGCAGTCCAGTTGCTGGCCGACGCGGGACACCGGGTCGTCGTCACCGGAGGGCCCGGGGAGACGGAGCTGACGCGGCTGGTCAGCGGCGATGTCGCGGTCGACCTCGGAGGGCGTACCAGCCCCCGGAAACTGTCCGGCGTGCTGTGGGGCGCCGACGCGCTCGTCTGTGCGAACACCGGCCCCGCCCATCTGGCCGCGGCCGTCGGAACCCCCGTCGTCTCCCTCTTCGCGCCGGTCGTGCCCGCCGAGCGGTGGGCCCCGTACGGCGTTCCCACGGTGCTGCTCGGCGACCAGCTGGCGGAGTGCGCCGACAGCCGGGCGCGCGTGTGCCCGGTGCCCGGACACCCCTGCCTGAACGGCGTCACGGCCCAGGACGTGGTGAGCGCCGTGCACAAGCTGCTGAAGGAGAGCTCATGAACATTCTGATCTGGCACGTGCACGGCTCATGGCTGACCTCCTTCGTCCAGGGCCCGCACACCTACCTCGTGCCGGTCACGCCCGACCGGGGTCCGGACGGGCTCGGGCGCGCCCGGACGTGGACCTGGCCGCAGAGCGTGCGTGAGCGCACTCCGGAGGAACTGCGGGACACCGACATCGACCTCGTCGTCCTCCAACGGCCGCACGAGATCGAGCTCACCCGTGCCTGGACCGGCCGGCGGCCGGGACAGGACGTCCCCGCCGTGTACGTCGAGCACAACAGCCCCCACGAGTCCGCCGTCGACACGGTGCACCCGCTGGCGGACCGCTCCGACATCCCCGTCGTCCACGTCACCCACTTCAACCGGCTGATGTGGGACAACGGCCGCGCCCCCACCGACGTCATCGAGCACGGAATCATCGACCCCGGGCACCTGTGGACGGGCACCGAACCCCGGGCCGCCGTCGTCGTCAACGAACCGGTGCGCCGCGGCCGCACCACCGGCACGGACCTGCTGCCCGGCTTCGCCGCCGCGGCGCCGCTGGACGTCTTCGGCATGGGCACGCAGCACCTGGCCGACCGGCTCGGGCTGCCGCCGGAACTCTGCCGGACCGCCGAACTCCCCCAGAGCGAACTCCACCCCGCCATGGCACAGCGCCGCGTCTACCTCCACCCGGTGCGGTGGACCTCGCTCGGGCTCTCCCTCCTCGAAGCGATGTTCCTCGGCATGCCCGTGGTCGCCCTGGGGACCACGGAGGTCCGGGAAGCGGTGCCACCGGACGCGGGAGTGGTGTCCAACCGGCCCGAGGTGCTGAACGATGCGCTGCGCCACTTCCTCGCGGACATCGGCCACGCCCGACGGGTCGGGGAGCGGGCCCGCGCCGCGGCCCGTGCCAGGTACGGAGTCCAGCGGTTTCTGGACGACTGGGAACGACTCATGAAAGAGGTCACGCGATGACGTACTCCAAGCCGCGCCCCGGCCGGATCGCCCTGGTGTCCGAACACGCGAGCCCTCTCGCCGAGCTGGGCGGCCCCGACGCCGGCGGACAGAACGTCTACGTGGCGCAACTGGCCGCACGGCTGGCCGGGCGCGGACACGACGTCACCGTCTACACCCGGCGGGACAGCCCCGACCTCCCCACGCTCGTCCGCACACCGCTCGGCGTGAAGGTCGTCCACGTGCCCGCGGGACCGCCGACCGCCGTACCGAAGGACGAACTGCTCGCCTGGATGCCCGACTTCGGCGGCTACCTCTCCCGGATGTGGCGCCTGGCGCGCCCCGACGTCGTCCACGCCCACTTCTGGATGTCCGGCCTCGCCGCGCTCACCGGCACCCGCGGCACGGGCATCCCCGTCGTGCAGACCTATCACGCGCTCGGCACGGTGAAGAGGCGCTACCAGGGCCCGGAGGACACCAGCCCGCCCGAACGCATCGACATCGAGGCCCGGATCGGCCTTGAGGCCGACCGCACCATCGCGACGTGCGCCGACGAGGTCGTCGAGCTCGTCGCGATGGGCGTCCCGAAGGAGCGGATCTCCGTCGTCCCCTGCGGCGTCGACACCACCCGCTTCTCGCCCGTGCCCGACCCGGGCCGTCCACCGGGTGCGCCCCGCCGCCTCCTGTCCGTCGGGCGCCTCGTGCCCCGTAAGGGATTCGACCGGGCGATCAAGGCCCTGGCCGACGTGCCGAACGCCGAACTCCTCATCGCCGGAGGCCCCGACGCCCCCCTGCTCTTCGCCGATCCGGAAGCCGAACGGCTGCGCAAGATCGCGTCCGAGTACGGCGTCGCCGAGCGGGTCACGATGCTTGGCTGCGTACCGCAGGAGAGGATGCCCGCGCTCATGTCCAGCGCCGACCTGCTGCTGTCGCTGCCCCGCTACGAGCCGTTCGGCATCGTGCCCATCGAGGCGATGGCCTGCGGAACACCGGTCGTCGCCACGGCCGTCGGCGGCCAGCTGGACACCGTGGTCGACGGGGTCACCGGCACCCTCGTACCGCCCGCCGACGACGGCGGCCACGATCTGGCCGCCACGATCCGTTCCCTTCTCGACGACCCCGCCCGGCGCGCCCGGTACGGAGAAGCCGGCCGCGCCCACGCACTCGCCCGCTACACCTGGGACGAAGTGACGGACGGCGTCGCACGGGTCTACGCCCAGCTCACACCGGTTCCCCTGCCCACGGAGGTGGCACGATGAAGCTCATCACCCCCGGCCAGCACTGTGACGACCTGGCGCGCGCCCTGCCGGCCTTCCGACGGGCCGCCGGAGTGACGGAGCGCTGGGGCGCGGCCCTGGCCCGCGTCCTGTCCGACGGAGGCAGGCTGCTCGTGGCGGGCAACGGCGGGAGCGCCGCCCAGGCACAGCACCTGACGGCCGAACTCGTCGGCCGCTACCGGGACGACCGCCCGGCGTACTCGGCCATCGCCCTGCACGCCGACACCTCGTCCACCACCGCCATCGCCAACGACTACGGCGTGCACGAGGTGTTCGCCCGGCAGACGTGCGCCCACGGACGGCCCGGAGACGTGCTGATGCTGCTGTCGACGAGCGGCGCGAGCGCCAACCTCCTGGGCGCGGCGACCGAGGCCATGCGCATCGGCATGCCCGTCTGGTCCCTCACCGGACCCGCGCCCAACCCGCTGGCGGCTGCCAGTGACGAGGCCCTGACCGTCGAGGCCGGCGTCGCGTCGACGGTCCAGGAACTCCACCTGGTCGCCGTCCACATGATCTGCGAGAGCTTCGACCGGGAGATCGCCGCCCGCGCCGCCCGCAGCGAGCGCCCCCGGTCCGTGGACGGCCGGCCGACCGAGGAGGACCTCGCATGAAGCCCCGCACCCCGTTGCTCATCGTCGGTGACGCCCTGCTCGACCTCGATGTCTCCGGACGCGCCGAGCGCCTGGCACCGGACGCGCCCGTCCCCGTCGTCGGACACGCCGAGCGCCGGGCCCGTCCCGGCGGCGCGGCCCTCGCGGCCTGCCTCGCCGCCGCGGACGGCAGGGACATCACCTTCGTCACCGCCCTCGGCGACGACGAGTCCTCCCGCGCGGTACGGGACATGCTCAGGGACCGCGTCCGTCTCGTCGAGATCCCGCTGACCGGGACACTGGCCTCCAAGACCAGGCTCATGGCCGACGGCCGTCCGCTGCTCCGGCTCGACGAGGGCGACGGGCGGGCCGCCGGCACCACGGCTGAGGCCGACGAGGCCGTCGCCGGCGCCCGCGCGGTCCTGGTCGCCGACTACGGCCGCGGCGTGGCGGACGTCCTGCGCGACGCCCTGTCCCGCCGGGCCGCCCACGCGCCCCTCGTCTGGGACCCGCACCCCGCCGGAGGACCACCCGTCGCGGGCACCCGGATGGCCACGCCGGCGGCGTCCGAAGCCCGTCACTTCGCCGAACAGGACGCACGGCGGTCCGCCGGTTCCGCCCCGGGCGAGAACAGCCGCCACCGGCTGCGCACGGCAGCGGCGGACGCCCGGACCCTGCTGGACCGGTGGGACATCGCCTCCATGGCGGTCACCCTGGGGGAGGACGGCGCCATGCTCGTGCGCGACGGCGCTCCGCTGCTCGTCCCCGCCCCCTGGAAGGCGACCGGCGACTGCTGTGGAGCCGGAGACAGGTTCGCCGTCACGGTCGCCGGGCGGCTGGCCGACGGAGAACTGCCCGAAATGGCCGTACGGGACGCGGTCGGCGCCGCCGCCCGGTTCGTCAGCGACGGCGGGGCGCACGCGGTGCTGCACGGACCCGCCGCGGCCGAGGGCGACAGGGGACCCGCCGACGGGGCCCATGAAGTGGTGCGACGCGTCCGCGAGCGGCACGGCACCGTCGTCGCCGCGGGCGGCTGCTTCGACCTGCTGCACGCCGGACACGTGGAACTCCTCCAGGCCGCCCGCAAGGTCGGGGACTGCCTCGTCGTCTGCGTGAACTCCGACGCGTCCGTACGGCGCCGCAAGGGCGGCGGGCGCCCCGTCGTGCCGGCCGCCGACCGCGTCCGGGTGCTCAGCGCGCTGGACTGCGTCGACGCGGTGATCGTGTTCGACGAGGACACCCCGGAACGCCTGCTGGCGGAACTGCGGCCCGACGTCTGGGCCAAGGGCGGTGACTACGCGCTCTCCGACCTTCCCGAAGCCGGGCTCCTGGAGAGCTGGGGCGGCCAGGTGGTCCTGCTCCCGTACCTCGACGGCCGCTCCAGCACCAGGCTGGTGGAGCGGGCCGCCCTCGGACCCGTGAGCCCCGCACGACCCACGCGACGGAGGTGACCCCGGTGGCCCCTGGCACGCGTCCGGAGCAGGCCCCGCCCGCCGGTGAACGCCCCACCGTGCTGATCCTGCGCGCCCTGGGGCTGGGCGATCTGCTGGCCGGAGTGCCCGCGCTGCGCGGGGTACGGCGCGCGTTCCCCGGCCATGACATCGTGCTGGCGGCGCCCACCGGACTCGGCCCCGCCGTCCGGGCCACCGGCACCGTCGACGAGCACTTCCCGACCGCGGACAACGGCCGCCAGGTGCCCTCGCTGAGCCACTGGCCGGGGGCGCCGCCGGAGCTCGCCATCGACCTCCACGGCAACGGAACCCGGAGCCACGACGCGCTGGCCGCCCTCGCCCCCGGCCGGCTGCTCTCCTACGCCCGCCCCGAACCGGGCCACCCCGCGCCGCCGCGCTGGCGAGCCGGAGAACACGAACGGCAGCGCTGGTGCCGGTTCCTGGAGGCGTACGGGATCCCGGCGGACCCCGCGGACGTACGCATCGCACCCCCGCCGCTCCCGTCCCCGGCGCCCGGGGCCGTCGTCCTCCACCCCGGTGCCGACTCCGTGGCCCGCCGTTGGCCGGCCGCCCGGTACGCCGCCGTCGCGGCGGCCGTCCGGGAGACCGGGCGGCGCGTCGTCGTCACCGGAGGCCCGGGGGAGGAGGACGTGTGCGCGAAGGTCGCCGCGGCCGCCGGCATCTCGCGGCACGACGTCTTCGCCGGGACCCTCGGGTTCGACGAGCTCTCCGCGCTCATCGCCGGCGCCGCGCTCTTCATCAGCGGTGACACGGGCCCCGCCCATCTCGCGTACGCCCACGGCACCGCGTCCGTGACCCTGTTCGGGCCGGTCGCCCCGCAGTTGTGGGGACCTCCGGAGAACCGCAGGCACATCGCGCTCTGGCATCCCGGCCCGCCGGGCGACCCGCACGCCGGCGAGCCGGACGCGCTGCTGCTGCGGCTCGACGCCGGCCAGGTCGCGCACAGCGCCCTCACCGCCCTCGAGCGCTACGGAACCACGGGAGTGACCGCGTATGCCTGAACGCGCACGGGGCGACTCGGGCGAGGACGCCCGGACCACGGTCGCGATCATCACCCGCAACCGGCGCGAGAGTCTGCTCAGGACGCTCGACCACCTCCAGGCCCTCCCCGAGAAGCCGCCGGTCCTCGTGGTGGACAACGGCTCGACCGACGGCACGGCGGAAGCCGTACGCCACCACCCGTCCGGGGCACAGCTGCTCTCCCCGGGACACAACACCGGAGCGGTCGGCCGGAACCTGGCCGCGCGTCACGCCCGCACGCCCTACGTGGCGTTCAGCGACGACGACTCGTGGTGGGAGCCCGGGGCCCTGAAGACCGCAGCGGCCCTGTTCGACACCTACCCCCGCCTCGGCCTCCTGGCCGCTCGCACCCTCGTACAGCCCGGCGGCTCGGAGGACCCCGTCAACGCCCTCCTCGCGGGCTCACGGCTGCCCGGGCGGTGCGACGTCCCCGGCACGCCCGTGCTGGGTTTCCTCGGCTGCGCCGTCGTCGCGCGCCGCTCGGCGTTCCTGTCAGCGGGCGGCTACCACGGGCTGCTCTTCTTCGGCGGTGAGGAGACCCTCCTCGCCTACGACCTGACGGCCGCGGGCTGGGGAGTCGTGTACGAGCCCTCGCTGCTCTCCCATCACGGCCCCGCACCGGGCGAGCGGCCGGGGCGCACCGTCGCCCTGCGCCGCAACGCCCTGCTCACCGCGTGGCTCCGCAGACCACTGCCCGTGGCACTCGGTGCGACGGCCGGCCTGCTGAACGACTGGAGGCGCGGGCGCCCGGGCGCCGGCCAGGCCCTGCGCGAGACCCTCGTCAGACTGCCCGCCGCCCTGCGGCAACGACGCAGGCTGCCCGGGTGGGTCGAGGACCAGATCAGGCTGGTGGAGACCGGCACGCCGCGCGGGAGGCCCGCCCGATGAACACCGCACCGGACCCGCGCGTCACCGTGGTCGTGATCACCCACAACCGCCGCCCCGAACTCCTGCGCACGCTCGGCCTGTTGTCCGGCCTCCCCGAACAGCCGCGCGTCATCGTCACGGACAACGGGTCCGACGACGGCACGGCACAGGCGGTGCGGGAGCTCTTTCCCCAGGTGCTTCTGCTCACGCCGGGGCAAAATCTTGGCGCGGTCGGCCGCAACCTCGCCGTGCGTCACGTACACACCCCCTATGTGGCCTTCTGCGACGACGACACCTGGTGGGAGCCGGGCTCCTTGCGCACAGCGGCGGACAGGCTCGACGCCCACGCACGGCTCGCCGCCGTCACCGCGCGCATCGTCGTCGAACCGGCCGGCGAGGAGGACCCCGTCGTGGCCGAACTCCGCGACTCTCCGCTCACCGGCCCCGACTGGCTCCCCGGCCCCGCCATCGGGTCCTTCCTCGCCGCCGCCACGGTGATGCGGACCTCGGCCTTCCGCGAGGCCGGCGGTTTCCATCCCGGTCTCTGGATCGGCGGCGAGGAGGAACTGCTGGCCACCGACCTCATGGAGTCCGGCTGGTGGATGGCGTACCTCCCCGAGGCGGTCATCCACCATGCGGCCTCCACGGCCCGCGACTCCACGGAGCGCCGTGTCGTCGGTCTGCGCAACACCCTCTGGTTCACCTGGCTGAGGCGCCCGGCCCGGGCGGCCCTGAGGCGCACCGCGTACCTCATCGCCACGGTGCCGAGGGACAGGGCCTCGGTGCGTGCCTTCGCGTACGCCGTCCAGGGCCTTCCCTGGGTGCTGCGGCAGCGCCGGCCCGTCGCCCCGGCCGTCGAGGCCCGGCTTGCCGCGCTGGAGAAGGCCCAGCGGCAGGGCACCGCACGGCGCTACGTGGGCTGAGTGCCGGCCTGGATGTGGGGTGGGACTCGAGGCTCAGTCGCTCAGCAGCCTGCGTACGGCCTCCTCGACGGCCCCCTGCGTGGCCGGCTGCCCGTACACCCGGTGTTCGCCCAGCCGGTCCAGGTCCCTCGCCACCGTGCGTCCGGCGTCGTAGCGCTCGATGACCAACGGGTTGATGTAGGAGGCGCGGGCCACCGCGGGAGTGTTGCCGAGATAGCCGCTCACCTCCCTCACCACCCGGGCCACGGCCCTCTTCCTGGCGGTCGCCGACTCCTCCCGGGCACGGGTCGAAATGGCGAGGCCGACCGCCGCCAGGACGGTGGCGTGCCAGGTGCGGAAGTCCTTGGCCGTGAGATCCAGTCCGGCCAGCAGCCGCAGGGCCTCGTTGAGCTGGCCGCTCGGCAGCGTGTGCCAGGCGCGGCCCTCCCAGCAGGCGAACAGACGCGGATCGTCCTGGCGGCGCCGGAGCAGCGCCCGGACCACCTGGGCGGCCTGCGGATCCACGAGGCTCAGGGTCTGCCGCTTCGCATGCTTGGCCGGGAAGTCGATCCGGATCTCGTCCCCGCGGCAGACGACGTGCTCCCGCAGCAGCGTCGACAGGCCGAAGGTCTCATTGGCCCGGGTGTACCCCTCCGAGCCGATACGGAGAAGGCCGAGGTCGAGGAGGCGTATGGAGCAGGCCAGCACCCGCGCGCGCGTCAGCCCCCGCTCGTCCAGGGACCGGGAGACCCGCTCGCGCAGCAGAGGGAAGGAAGCGGAGACCTCCAGTACGTGCGCGTGCTTCGCCGCCTCCTGCTGCCTGCGGAACTCGTCGTGGTAGAGGTACTGGCGTCGTCCCGCCGCGTCGGTTCCGACAGCCTGGAGGTGGCCGTTGGGCCACGGGCAGATCCACACGTCCTTCCAGGCCGGGGGGATCACCAGCTCCCGGACCCGCCGCAGGTCCTGCGCGTCGAGTGCCCGGCCCGACGCGTCGACGTACCGGAAGCCGCCGCCACACCGGCGGCGGCCGAAGCCCGGCCCGTGAGGGTCCGAAGTTCTCAGTCGCATGCCTCGCCGTCCGTCGGCGTGAAGCCGCTCGTGCCCTGCGCGCGGACGGCCGCCGGGGCCGCCGCGCGGTGAGCCGTCATCTCGGCCACGCGGTCAGGCGCCGGGCCCTCCGCTGCCGAAGGCGCCCGTGTCATTGCCGTCGTTCCGGTCGTCGTTCCCCGGGGGCGCGGGCCGAGTGCCGACGTTCCCGTAACCCTTCAGCTCGTGCGGGGTCAGCCGCTCGCCCTCCGCCCCGAAGTCGTCCGCTTGCCTCGCGCCCGTCTCCTCGGGATGCTCCCAGCGCTCCCCCCGGTGCCCCGGGCCCGTCGACGCGCGGTCCGCGCGGGCGTGGGAGCGGCCGCGTACGACGCCGGCCACGAGCGCGACGGCCGCGGCACACGCCGAGGCCCCGGCCAGCCGGCGGGTGCCGGAGGCGTGGGCCCCCGCCCCGTTGCGACGTCGCCTGTTCGTCTTCATCTGCACATCACACCCTTCGCCTCCACCCGGCGGGCCCAGGGGTCCGGCTGCGGGAAACACCCCTGAATCCCGGTTCCCGCAGCCGGTTCACCCCGGCCCGCTACCGGCCACCTCCTCGGGTCCCCCTGCGCGGCACTTCCAAACCGCGGCCTCCGGCGGGGCACGTACCGGGGCGGCGGCAGCACACGCGGTTGCGCTCACGGGTTCCGCATGACCCCGGCGAGGCGGGGTACCCACCGCGACCACAGCCTATTGGGACGGGAGGACCCATGAAACTCGCACCTCTTGCGGACTTGTACGAACGCGCGGGCCCGTGGGCCACCGCGTACGTGGACACCTCCCTGGCGGACGAGGCCACACTCAGCCGCCGGAAACTCGAAGCGAGGCGCATCAGCGAGGAACTGGCCGGTCAGGGGGGCGACGAAGCCACCTGCCGGGCCATCGGCGAGGCGATCGGCGCCTATCCGCACGGTGAGGGTGCCGCAGGACACGCGGTGTTCGCCAACGGCGGCGAGGTCGTCCTCGACCCGGTGCTGACGGTCCCGCCTCCCGGTGGATCGTTCGCCACCTGGGGGCCGCTGCCGCACGTCGCCCCACTGGTGGAACTCGCCCCGGACCGGCCGGACTGTCTCGTCGTGTACGTCGACCGGACCGGCGCCGACCTGGAACTGCGCACGGCCGCCGCGCACAGCGATCAGGGCGAGGTACGCGGCCGTGACTGGCCGGTGCACCGCGCGGCCTCGACGGACTGGTCCGAGCGCCACTTCCAGCTCTCCGTCGAGAACACCTGGGAGGAGAACGCGCGCACCGTCGCATCGGGCGTCGAGGACGCCGTCGCGCGGACCGGGGCGCGGCTCGTCGTCCTCGCCGGCGACGAGCGGGAACGCCGCACCGTCCACGAACGCCTGCCGGACGCTCTGCAGGCCGAGGTCGTCGAGACCTCGCACGGCGGCCGTGCGGCGGGTACGGACCCCACCGCGCTCGACCGGGACATCGAAGAGTACGTGCGCACCTGGGAACAGCGCCGCGTATCGGATGCGGTCGAACGGTTCACGGCGGCCCGCGCCCGCAGCGACGGCCTGACAGCCGCGGCCGACGGGGTGCCGGCGCTGGTCGAGGCGGCGCGCGAGCACCGCATCGACGTTCTGCTGCTGAAACCCGACGGCCCGGACGCACACCGTGAGGTGTGGGCAGGGCCGGGCGCGGACCAGATCGCGGTGCGCCGGACGGAGGCCAGGGCGCTCGGCGAGCCGGAGCCCTTCTCGGTCCGGGCCGACGACGCGCTGCTGCGGTCGGCGGCCGTGACAGGAGCGGAGGCGATCGTGGTGGGTTCCCGTGCCGGCCGGGTGAGCGACCCGGCCGAGGACCTCGCGGCCGACAACCGGGCAGCGGCGGCGACGGGACCCGCCGAGCCCGAGCCCGAACCCGTCGGTGGCCTGGGCGCCCTGCTGCGGTGGGCCGCGCCGGACGGACCGGATCAAGGGACTGCGTAGGAACAGCCAGAAGTCCGACAGCGAACAGTGGTTCGCAGAGAACACGAAAAGCAGCAACAGACGGGAGGTGGGCCCCATGGCCACCGCGCGAGAGATCATGACCCCTGGCACCGAATGCGTAGGCGTCGACGAGTCCGTCCTGTCCGCCGCCCACAAGATGGCGGACCTGGGAGTCGGCGCTCTGCCGGTCTGCGGCAAGGACGAGCGGCTCAAGGGAGTGGTGACCGACCGGGACATCGTGATCAAGGTGCTGGCCGCCGACAAGGACCCGGCGAAGGCGACGGCCGGCGAGCTGGCGCAGGGCGAGGTCGTGACCATCGGAGCGGACGACGAGGCGCAGGAAATCCTGCGGACGATGAGGAGCCACAAGGTGCGGCGGCTGCCGGTCATCGACGGGCACGTCCTGGTCGGCATGGTCGCCCAGGCCGATGTCGCGCGCGCCCTGCCCTCGCCGCAGGTAGGGGATCTGCTCGAGGCACTGTCCTCGGACTGAACGCGTCGCAGCCCGGGTCCATGGCCCGGCCGATGCAGCCCGGGTCCATGGCCCGGCCGAGTGCAGCCCGGGTCCATGGCCCGGCCGAGTGCGGGAATCAGCGGTCGTCGGCCGCTGATTCCTGCGCCTCGGTGTTCGTCGTCAGCGCGTCGCCCTCACTGGGCTCGCCGTCGTCCCGGTCACTGGGGCGTACCTTGCGTGCCGCGCGTTCGGCCTCCTCGGCCACCTCTTCGGCGGCGGTACGCGGGGGCCGGCTGTCATCGCGCGGATCGCGGCTCTCGTTCGGGGTCATCAGGGTTCCCTTCCTTCGTCCGTCTTGCCGAACTCGTCCATCCGTCTTGCGGAACCGACGGGCTCCTCAGAGACTCGTCAGGATCTGCGGCGCCAGGTTCTT
This sequence comes from Streptomyces sp. NPDC096323, assembly GCF_040302845.1. Taxonomy (NCBI): domain Bacteria; kingdom Bacillati; phylum Actinomycetota; class Actinomycetes; order Kitasatosporales; family Streptomycetaceae; genus Streptomyces; species Streptomyces sp. NPDC096323. The sequence goes on along the minus strand of NZ_JBEOSI010000008.1, from coordinate 281,636 downwards.
GATCATGGTGTTGGCCCAGCGCATCTGCCGCAGCGTCTGCGGATGGCAGGACGCGGCAAGCTCCTTCAGACGGGTGTCCTTCGCGGCCTGCCCGGCCTGCGCGAGCATTTCCCAGTACAAGGAGTTGCCCACGGCCGCCAGGTGGAGTTCCCGCAGATCCCGCAGGAGGAGCAGGCCCGGCTCCGGCCGGTGCCCGGCCGCTTCGGCGGCCACCTTCCGGAGCGCGGCGACAGGACCCGTCGCCGACACCTGCGACGGGCCGTCCAGATCCAGGTCGTAATGGGCCGCCGTCTCCGCCAGGCGCAGACAGTGCTCGTTCGACCACCCGGCCAGGTCCTTGGCGACGTGGACGATCTCGTGTTCCGTGCTGTGCCGCTCGGAGCTGACCACGAGTTCCTTGGCCAGCTGCCGCTCTCCGTGGTGAAGAGCGCGCAGCGTGAGAGTGATTCCGTTCACCGGGCACCTCCTGCGGCGCTGTTCCCGTTCTCGTCGGGGGCGGTCGTCTCCCGTACCTGGGCCGCGGCGCCGCCGACGGTCGGCGGCACACCGCCCGGCCGGGACGGTGCCGACGCGGTCGTCGTGGGGGCCGGGGCCGGCTGTCCCGTCCTCTTCTCGACCAGGGTGACCGCGGCCGCAGCGGTCTTGAACAGCGGCTGCTTCGACACAGGGTCCCAGTCCGTCACCGTCGTCTCGTTCGCCGCGCGGGGCGCGGTCGACTCGTCCGGCCCCGACCCGGACGGCGTGTCCCAGTAGCCGTAGTGGAACGGCACGAACAGCAGCCCCCTGCGGATGTCGGTGATACGCAGCCGTGCCCTCAGCGAGCCCCGGGGGGTGGCGATCTCCACGAGATCACCCTCGTCGAACGCGTGCGCCGCCGCGTCGGAGGAGGAGATCTCCGCCCAGACGTCGGGTGCCGCTGCGTTCAGCTGGGGGACACGGCCCGTCTTGGTGCGGGTGTGGAAGTGGTACAGGGTGCGCCCGGTCGTCAGCTGGAACGGAAAGTCGCTGCTCGGTTCCTCGTGCGGCGGAAGGTATTCGGCCCCCTTGAGCATGGCCTTGCCGTCGGGGTTCTGGGAGCGGTACTCCTCGGGCGGGACGGACGCGCCCGTGATGAGGTCCTTGCCGTACGTCTCGCACGCGCCCGGTGCCGCCCACGTGATGCCGGCGCCGTACAGCCGCGCCGTCCCCTCCGGTGCCTGCGCGTTGCACGGCCATTGGATGCCGCTGTCGCCGCGAAGTCTGGCGTAGGTGAGACCGGTGTAATCACAGGGCCGTCCGGCGCTGCAGTGCTTCCAGGCCTCGAACGCGGATTCCGGATCGTGCCAGGGGATCAGCGGCCCGCCGTCCTTGTCCCGGAAGTCCATGCGCCGGGCGTAGTCGAGGAAGATGTCGAGGTCGGGCCTGGCCCGCCCCGGCGGCTCGACGGCCTTCTCGGACAGGTGAACGGTCCGGTCCGCGTTCGTGAAGGTGCCGGTCTTCTCCCCCCAGGTGGCTGCCGGCAGGACCACGTCCGCGAACTGCGCGGTCTCGGTGAGGAACAGGTCCTGCACCACCACGAACAGCCGCTCCTGGGACAGGATGGAGCGGATGCGCGACAGTTCGGGCAGGGAGACCGCGGGGTTGGTGCCGCTGATCCACAGCATGCGGATCGAGCCCTGCTCCGCGTACCGGAAGATCTGCATCGCGTGGGTGGGCGGAGCGAAGTGCGGGATCGTGGCGGGCTCCACGTTCCAGACCTTCGCGAGGTCCGCCACGTGCGCGTCGTTCTGCCAGTTGCGGAACCCGGGCAGGTCGCCGTCGGCGCCGCACTCGCGGGTGTTCTGCGCGGTGGGCTGGCCGTTCATCTGCAGGACTCCGGCACCGGGCCGCCCCAGCATGCCGCGGATCAGATGGAGATTGTTGATCTGTACGGCCGCGGCCGTGGCCTGGTGGGACTGGTAGACGCCTTGCAGCGCCGTGGACAGGAGCCTGTCCGCCGTGCCGAGCAGTTCGGCGGCCTCCACGATGCGGGCGGCGGGCACGTCACAGATGCGCTCCGCCCACTCCGGGGTGCAGTCCGCGACGGTCTTCGCCAGCTCCTCGAAGCCGACGGTGTGGGCCTCGATGTAGTCGTGATCGACACGGCCGGCCCGGATGATCTCGTGGAGAAGCGCGTTGAGCAGAGCGACGTTGGTGCCGATCCGGGGCGCGAGGTGAACGGTGGCCGCACGGGCCACCAGCGTCGGCCGCGGATCGACGCAGATCAGTCGCGGCGGATCGCCTCCCGCGAGCCTGTCGAGAATCCGCATCCACTGCACGGGCTGTGTCTCGGCGAGATTGTGACCGAACAGCGCGATCACGTCCGCGTGGTCGATGTCGTCGTACGTGCCGGGCTGGCCGTCGCAGCCGAAGGACTCCTTCAGCGCCTCGGCCGCCGTCGACGTGCACAGGCGCGTGTTGCCGTCGAGATGGTTCGTGCCGATGCCGCCCCGCGCCAGAACCGCCAGCGTGTAGTACTCCTCCAGGAACAGCTGGCCCGAGGTGTAGAAGCCCATGGCTCCCGGCCCGCGCTCTTCCAGCAGGTCGCGCGACCGTTCCACCACCGCACGCATCGCCGTGTCCCAGTCCGTTTCGACCAGATGCCCGTCGCGCCGGATCAGCGGAGCGGTCAACCGGTCCGGTGCCGCGTTGGCCCTCCAGCCGAACGCGTCCTTCGGCCCCAGCCGTCCGCGGTTGACGCGGTCCGTCACCCGGCCGCGTACCCCGACCATGCGGCCGTCCCTGACCGCGATATCCATGGCATCGCCGTCGGAGTGCAGGATCGAGGCGGTCCTCACCCACCGCTCGACCGTCCCGGGCGCCACTCCCTCGGCCAGGTGGGTGTCCATGCGTGCGGGCCACGACTCGCCTCGGGCATAGGGAGTACGGCTGCCCCACGGTTCCGCGATGCGGTCGACCGACGTTTCCATACCTGCCTCCCGGGCCGGCACCTGCGGCGCCCGGCGCGCCGACTGCTCATCGGTACCCGTAGTCCACGACTCCTAACGCGGCGCCACGATCGTGGCCGTGAAGGGCGTGCGGCACTCGCCCCTTGCACGCGGGAACCCGCCGGGCCCGCACGGGTGAGTTCCACGCCGGTGACAGCGGGTCACTCCCGGCCGGGCGCGGACCGCCACCACAATGGCCGTCCGGCCCATGCGCCCCGGCTGCGCTGTTCGCCCCGCGTCCGTGCCCGCCCGATGGGAAACGCTCTCCCGGCCCGGGGCGCCGGCGTTACCGGCGCCCGCAACCGAAGGAGTTCCTCGTCATGGCACGCGCACTCGCTCTCGTCTGCACCTTGTCGCCGTCCCCCGAACGCTCGAGCAGCCAGTTGCTGGCGGACCAGATCATGGCCGAGCTCGCCGGCCTGGGCGTGCCGGGAGAGACCGTACGGGTCGTCGACCACGATGTGCGCCCGGGAATCGCCCGGGACATGGGTGACGGGGACGCGTGGCCCGCACTGCGCGAGAAGGTCATGGCCTCGGACATCGTGCTCGTCTCGACGCCGATCTGGCTGGGGCACCCTTCGAGCCTGTGCCAGCGCGTACTGGAACGTCTGAACGCCGACATCTCCGAAACCGACGACGGTGGCCGCCAGCTCACCTACGGCAAGGTCGGACTCGCGGCCGTGGTCGGCAACGAGGATGGTGCGCACAAGGTCAGCGCCGATCTCTTCCAGGGCCTCAACGATCTGGGATTCACCCTGGCCCCCGGTGCCGTGAGCTACTGGGTGGGCGAGGCGCAGCACGGTACCGACTACCAGGACCTGGAGCAGACCCCCGACGCGGTCGCCGCCACGACCCACACCCTCGCCGTCAACGCAGCCCACCTCGCGAGGATGCTCGCGGAGGCCCCGTACCCGCCCAACTCATAGCGGGGCGCCCGAGTGTGCCCCGGGTCCTACAGCATTCAACCGGTGGGGCACTATCGTGCGCGGTGATTCGCGCACGATTGGACGCCCGTGATGCCCGTAGACCTTTCGCCCCTGATCGCCGCCACGACGTGGTGGCTGACGCGCGCCTTCCCGGCGGGAGGGGGCGCGCTCACCGCCGCGGTGGCCGAGGCACAGGCGAGGCAGGCCGTCACCGTCGCCGCATGGCTGCGCTATCCGACCGCCATGGACGCCGCCCTGGTGATCATGGCCGGGCCCGGCGGTTCGGCGCGACTGGACCGGATCACCGGGGTGCACGGTGACGGCGTCGCCGGCATCGAGGACGGAGCCTGGCGGAGCTGGGTGGACGAGGTCGTCGCCAGCTGGGCCGTCCATCTGCTCGCCAGTCCCCAAGGGGCCAGGGACGCCGTCGACGCCGTCGGCAACTGCGAGCACGCCTCGGCCGGGACGGCCGAGTTCCGGCGGCTGACGGCACCGAGTGCCCACGACTTCGCGGCCTCGGCGCTGCTGCGCCACCCGGATCTCGTACAGCCGATAGCCTGCCTGCACCGCGCCGAGCTGCTCGACCGGCTCCGCCTGCCCGACCCGCGGTGAGCCCCGGCCGCGGTGGGCCTCAGCTCTTGCCGCGGCCGGACAGCAGATCGCGGGCACGGTCGACCAGGCCGGCTCCCGGGCCGAGAATCTTGTTGCCGGGCGGAGTGTCCGGTGCCGAGGGGTGCGGACGGGTGGGGGCCGTCTTCTTCGCGCTGCGGATCTTGTCGCCGAGCTCGTCCAGGACCTCCGGGGGACAGGCCGCGGCGAGCAGCGGGAACAGCCGGCCCTCCTCGTCGCGTACGTGTTCGCTCACCTCGAGCTTCAGCACCGCCACGAGATGGTTGAACTGCGGGTCGTCCGCCGGCAGCCCCTCCAGATCCTTGAGGTGCCGCTCCACCGCCGCGTGGTCCGAGAGCTCCTTGTCCGCGAGGCCGTCGCCGCCCTCGACATGCCGGCGCACGGCCGGATACAGGTGCATCTCCTCGGCCACGGAGTGACGTACCAGCTCGACGGTCAGCTCGTCGGCCAGCTTCCGGCGCTGCTTGTCACCGACCGGCTGAGCCTCGATCCTCGCGAACAGCTCGTCGACCTCGCGGTGGTCGGTGGTGAGTTCCGCGATGATGTTTCCGCCGTGACCCATCAGACAGATCCCTTCTCCTCCGTGGTGCGGGCCGGGTGCGGCTCGCGCCCCCCAGGGGTACCCCCGAAGCTCTCCGGCACACGCAGCCTCGCCGCCTGCTGGGCCGGTCCGCCTAACCGAATGACCCCCAACAGAGGACACGGGAGCAGGTGCGCCGCGTCCTTCACGTGGGGCTGACGAGGAGAAGAGCGATGTCGTCGCCCGGGGTGGGCGCGTGCCGGACGAGCATGTCGGCCATGGCATCGAGGTCGTTCGGGTCCCCGTGCTCGATGAGACCGGCGAGGGCCGCGGTGGCATCCTCGATGTCGACCCCCGGGGCCTCGACGAGCCCGTCGGTGTAGAGAGCCAGTACGCAGCCGGGGGGCAGGGGGAACTCCTGCGCCGCATACCTCTCGTCCGGTTCGATGCCGAGCAGGAGACCGGGCGGGACACTCAGAAGTTCCGTGCGGCCGTCGGCATGGCGCAGCAGGGGCGGCGGGTGGCCCGCCGTCGCCAGGCAGCCCCGGTGGAGGGCGAGGTCGAGGTGGACGTAGACGCAGCTGGTGAACAGGTCGGGGTCGAGGTCGGTGAGCAGGCGATTGGTGCCGGCCAGGACGTCGTCGGGGGAGGCGCCGACGGTGGCGTGGGCGTGGACCGCGGTGCGTACCTGGCCCATGAGCGCGGCGGCGTCCACATTGTGTCCCTGCACGTCGCCGATGGTGGCGCCGGCCGTGCGCTCGTCGAGACGGATCAGGTCGTAGAAGTCCCCGCCGACGCCCAGACCCTGCGCAGCCGGCAGATAGCGGGCCGCGACCCTCAGGCCCGGGATGCGGGGGAGCGTGTGCGGCAGCAGCGCGGACTGCAGGCGGTGGGCGAGGTGGTGTTTGGAGTCGTACAGGCGGGCCCGGTCCAGGGCCTGCCCCACCAGGCCGGCCAGGGACGTGAGGACCGCGCGTTCACCGGGCGGGAAGGCCCGGGTCCGCTTGTAGGACAGAAGAAGGGAGCCGATGGGGCGGCCCGAGGCGATCAGCGGAAGAAAGGCCCATGAGGCCATCCCGTCCTCGTGCTGGGTCGACGGGTACGCACGCTTCAGATCCGCGAAGCTCGTGAAGAATCCCGGGACTCCTGTGGTCAGCACCGTGCTGCCGGGGATGTGCGAGCTCAGCGGAATGGCGTCGAACCGGTCCATGATCTCGTCGCTGTAGCCCCGCTGCCCGACGATCTTCAAACGGCCGTTCTCGGCCGTCATGAGCACCATGGCCTGGGCGTCGAGAGCGGGAAGCAGCTGGTCGGCGGTCTGCTCGACCACGTCCTGCACACCCACGGCCTCGGTCAGGGTGCCCGCCAGGTGCATCAGGTGATAGAGCACGGTGGCCCGGCTGGGGCCCGAGGCCGGCGCCTGCGGCGAGGGGCGCGTTCCTTCGGACGGGTCGACGTGCCTGATGCGGACGCTGATCCCGGAGGGGTCCGGGTACAGCTCGAAGGCCAGCCACACGTCCGGCGGGCGCAGGGTCGTGAACGACTGGGGCCGGCGGCTGACCAGAGCAGCCCGGTAGCGGTCCTCGACCTGGGGGACGTCCATCCACGGCAGCGCCTCCCAGGGCAGGGTGCCCCGGAGGGTGGCCGCGTCGGAACCGAGAAGTGCGGCGGCGGCCGGGGTGATGAACGTGATGCGCCCGTGCATGTCCAGGGCGCAGGACCCGCCCGGCAGCCGGTCGACGAACGCGGACAGCTCCGTCGCCTCACCGGGGGAGGGAGTACGCCCGGCGGGTGGCCGCAGCGTCACAGGCCGGTCGGCGGGGCGCAGCGGCTCCCCGCGGTCCGCCGTCTCGCGCAGGAAGTCCCCCAGGCGTCGGCATCCCGTCTCGATGGCGTCGCGCTCCGCACGGCTCAGATCCGGGGGATGCGCTCCCGGCCACAGCAGGACCAGTCCGCCCCGGACCTCCGTACCGGTGGCGACCGGCGCGGCGCCCAGGGAGAAGTCGTACGGGAGCACCAGCGCGAGCCGGGGGTAGCGGCGTGCCATCTCCTCCTGACCGGCGACCCAGATCAGCTGCCTCTCGCGCACCGCATCGGCCACCGGCACCGCATCGCCCGTCGCCACCCGTCTCCATGGAGAGGCGATCGTCAGCGGCACGCCGGCCGCCATGGAGAGCCACAGCGCGTTGTCGTCGTCGGGGGCCCTTACGTACAGCAGCCCGCCGAACGCACCTGATTCGCGGACCACGGCCGCCATCGCGGTTTCCATCAACTGTCCACCCGCGCCCACCGGCCGTGTTCCGGGAACCAGAAGAGGGCGCCGCGCCCCAGGAGCTCGGGCAGGGCTGCCGGAAACCGGGCACGCCAACAATCGCCCATAAGCGGACCATACGCCCCATTGGCCGTGCAGGCATCCGGCGCCGGAGCGGGCCTGCGCCGTACCGGCGAGCCATGCGGCACGCCCGGCACGCCGCCCGGCGACGGTCGGCCCGGGCACCGGAACCGCGGCGTCACCGGGACCCGGGAGCGCCGGCGTCCTGTGTCTGGGAGAGCGGCCTCGCGATGTCCTCCAGGGAGCGCTGCTCGGCGTCGACCGCGAGGAAGGCCGCCACGATGCCCGCCGCGCACATCAGCCCCGCGCCGATGCAGAAGGCGAGGGCCGTGTCGCCCGGAACGCCCGACTCCGTGAGGTCGGCGAAGATGAGGGGGCCGCTGATGCCGCCGACCGCCGTACCGACCGCGTAGAAGAACGCGATGGCCATGGCCCTGGTCTCCATCGGGAACACCTCGGAGACGGTCAGATACGCGCTGCTCGCCCCGGCGGAGGCGAAGAACAGCACGACGCACCAACAGGCGGTGAGGGTGTTGGCGGTGAGCGAGCCCCTGTCGAAGAGCCAGGCGGTGATGAAGAGCAGGATGCCCGGCACGATGTACGTGGCGGCGATCATGACGCGCCGCCCGATGGTGTCGAACAGCTTGCCCAGCACCAGCGGGCCGACGAAGTTGCCGGCCGCGATCACCGCGAAGTAGTAGCCGGTGTGGCCGCTCCCGACATCGAAGAACGTGGTGAGGATCGATCCGAAACCGAAGGTGATCGCGTTGTAGAGGAAAGCCTGCCCGATGAAGAGGGACAGCCCGAGCACCGCGCGTTTGGGATAGCTGCGGAAGACCGTCTTCGCGATGAGACCGAAACCGATGCCCTTGCGTTCGTGGATGGTGATGTCACCGGCCGGAGGCGGCAGCTTCTCGTGCTTCTCCTCCTCGATCTCCCGCTCGACCGAGCCGACGAGCTGGTCGGCCTCCTCACCGCGCCCATGGATGAACTGCCACCGCGGGCTCTCCGGCACATGCCGCCGTACGAGCAGGATCACGAGGCCCAGGACGACACCGAGGGCGAACGTGAGCCGCCAGCCCAGGTCCTTCGGGAAGTAGTCCGTGTTCAGCATGACGATCGACAGCAGCGCCCCGCCGACCGCGCCCAGCCAGTAGCTGCCGTTGATGATGAGATCGACCCGGCCCCGGTACTTCGAGGGGATCAGCTCGTCGATCGCCGAGTTGATGGCCGCGTACTCCCCGCCGATGCCGACACCGGTGAGGAAGCGGAAGAGGAAGAACCACCAGGCGCTGAACGACAGGGCGGTCATCGCGGTCGCGGCCAGGTACACGGCGAGCGTGACCATGAACAGCTTCTTGCGGCCGTACCGGTCGGTCAGCCAGCCGAAGAACAGCGCCCCCGAGCAGGCCCCGGCCACATAGAGGGCGGCGGCCAGGCCGGTGACCTGGGCGGACGTGATGGCCAGCCCGGAACCCTCCTCCGACAGCCGGCTCGCGATGTTGCCGACCGTCGTCACCTCCAGGCCGTCGAGGATCCATACGGTGCCGAGGCCGATGACGATCATCCAGTGCCAGCGCGACCAGGGCAGCCGGTCCAGCCGGGCCGGTACGGCCGTCGTCACGACACCGAGCCCGGAATCGCCCGGCGCCGCCGCCTCGTCCTGCGGACCGCGGCGCCGGCCTCTGCTGCCGCCCCCGCCACCGGGGCCGACCGTCCTGTCTCCGGGCTCCTCCGATGCGGTGGGAGGTGTCACAGCAGCGCCTCTCTCCTCGTCCGGGCGGCGGGTACGCACTGCGCGACCGCGCCGCATCCAGCGGTGCACTCAATATCGGTCAGGTGCCCGGGCGACGCCGCCGCACACGCGGTGGCGCTCGCCCACACGGGGTGCGGGCGAGCGCCGGCCCGGTCTCGCGTCAAAGGACGGCTTGTTCCGAGAGGGCCGCGGGCGCGCCTGCCTGCTTACCCCGCCTGCGGTCGCACGAAGGGGAGTCCGGCCGTGTGCGCGGCCTCGGCGAGCACCTCGCGCAGCATGCCCGGGGTGAGGCGGCCGGTCTGCACGTTGCGCCGGCTCACGTGGTAGCAGCCGAAGAGCGTCAGCGGGGCGGTGGCGCCGTCGGTGTGCGTCAGGGCCGTCCGTACGCCGTGGCCGAACGGCGGACGCGGACGAGGCAGGTCCCACCCGGCCTGTCGTAGTGCCGCCAGGGCGGCCTGCCAGCCGAAGCCGCCCAGCACGACGACGGCGCGTGCCGTGGGACGCAGCAGTTGCAGCTCCCGGGCCAGCCAGGGGCGACAGGTGTCGCGCTCACCGGTGGTGGGGAGATTGGCGGGCGGTGCGCAGTGCACCGGCGAGGTGACCCTGACCCCGTGCAGCTCCAGTCCGTCGGTCCGGTGCGTCGCCGTGGCCCGGGAGGCCAGGCCGAGCTCGTGGAGCGTCGCGAAGAGCAGGTCGCCGGCCTGGTCCCCGGTGAACATCCGGCCCGTCCGGTTCGCGCCGTGCGCGGCGGGCGCCAGCCCCGAGATCACCAGCGGAGCGTTCGCCGGCCCGAACCCGGGCACGGGCCGTCCCCAGTACTCCCAGTCACGGAAGGCGGCGCGTTTGGCACGGGCGGTCTCCTCGCGCCAGGCGACCAGACGCGGGCAGGCACGGCACGACACCAGTTGGGCGTCGAGATCGGCCAGCGTGCCGGCTCGGGCGGCGGCCGACACCGGATAGTCCTGGGTTCCGGACATGATCAACCCCGATTCGGAGCAGCAGGCGGCGATCGCGTCCGTAGCCGCTCGGGAGCGATGACGAGGCGACAGCCATGCTGGAGCTGTTGTGGAACAACGAGACTCTCCCCGCCGGACCCCTGAGATCAAGCACGGGGAGGGAGCACCACGCACACCCGAACGGGTAGAGTTGTGGGCGGCGAGGGCGGCTGGGCTGCCCCGCTCCCACCAGTTCCGGGACCGAAGACGCCCCCGGCGAAGATCCGATTCTCGCAGGAGTGAGCGTGCGCGAGCCCAGGGTGCGGCGCGCCGCCTGCCCGCCGTGACCCTTCGCCCCCGGGTGTGAAGCGCGCGGAGTCCGCCTGCGCACGGCCCGGGATTCGTCCTTCCCCTCGACATCCGGCCCGTCCAAGGGCCGCCCGCGAGGTGCCGAACCGGCCCCTTCGCGCCCTTCCCGCCATGTCCCCGGCCTGCCGGCGGGGCCGGCCCGAGCACGACAGGTACTCGCCTCCTTGTCCTCTTCCGTCATGACGCCCGCCGCTGTTCTGCGCGGCCTCAAGCCCGACTGGCTGTCCGACCCGAAGGTCTGGCGTACGGAGGTGCTGGCCGGTCTGGTCGTCGGGCTCGCGCTGATCCCCGAGGCCATCTCGTTCTCGGTCATCGCGGGTGTCGACCCGGCGATCGGTCTGTTCGCCTCGTTCACGATGGCCGTGGTCATCTCGGTCGTCGGAGGCCGCCGGGCCATGATCTCCGCCGCCACCGGCGCCGTCGCCCTCGTGATCGCACCACTGAACCGGGAGCACGGGCTCGGCTACCTGATCGCCGCGGTGATCCTGGCCGGGATCTTCCAGGTCGCGCTCGGCGCCCTGGGGGTGGCGAAGCTCATGCGGTTCGTGCCGCGCTCGGTGATGGTCGGCTTCGTCAACGCGCTCGCCATCCTGATCTTCATGGCGCAGGTGCCGGAGATGCACGACGTGCCGTGGGCCGTGTATCCGCTGATCGCCGGCGGGCTCGCGCTGATGGTGTTCTTCCCGAGGGTCACCAGGGTGATCCCGGCCCCGCTGGTCTCCATCGTCATCCTCACCGTCATCACGGTCGCGGCGGGGATCGCCGTGCCGACCGTGGGGGACAAGGGGGACCTGCCGGCCTCGCTGCCGGTGCCGGGCCTGCCCGACGTCCCGTTCACCCTCGACACCCTGACGACGATCGCCCCCTACGCCTTCGCGATGGCGCTGGTCGGGCTGATGGAATCGCTGATGACCGCGAAGCTCGTCGACGACATCACCGACACGCACTCCTCCAAGACCCGTGAGTCCATCGGGCAGGGCATCGCCAACATCGTCACCGGGTTCTTCGGCGGCATGGGCGGCTGCGCGATGATCGGCCAGACGATGATCAACGTGAAGGTCTCCGGCGCCCGCACCCGGCTGTCCACCTTCCTCGCCGGCACCTTCCTGATGGTGTTGTGCGTCGTCTTCGGCCCGGTGGTGTCCGACATTCCGATGGCCGCCCTGGTAGCCGTCATGGTCATGGTGTCCTTCGCGACCTTCGACTGGCACTCCATCGCCCCGAAGACTCTCCGGCGGATGCCCGCCGGTGAGATCGCCGTCATGGTCATCACCGTGGCCGTGGTGGTCGCGACCCACAACCTCGCCATCGGTGTGGTCGTCGGTTCCGTCACGGCGATGGTCGTCTTCGCCAAGCGCGTCGCACGCCTCGCCGACGTCACCGCCGTCACCGATCCCGACGGCACCGCCGTCGTGTACTCAGTGAGCGGCGAGCTCTTCTTCGCTTCCTCCAACGATCTCGTCGGCCGGTTCGACTACGCGGGGGACCCCCAAAGGGTCGTCATCGACCTGTCCGCCGCCCATATCTGGGACGCCTCCTCCGTGGCCGCCCTCGACGCCATCGAGACCAAGTACGCCCAGCGCGGCAAGACCGTCGAGATCATCGGCCTCAACGACCCCAGTGCCGATCTGCACGGCAGGCTGACCGGAGAACTCACCAGCCACTGATACGGGGTGGACCGCGGCGCCACGCGGCTCACCGGGTCCCCGGCGTCATTCCGCGCCGGAGCCCGAGACGGTGAAGAGCGCACCGCCGGGGTCGCGGATGATGTAGGCGTCCTTCGAGCAGCCGAGCGGGGGAAGCGCCGGGGAGGATTCGCCGTCCGCCGCGTCGGCCGCCGCCGCGGCCGCCCGGCTGTCCGCCACGCGGAAGTCCACCACCCACCTCGGCCGCATCCTCGGGTCCGGGGCGGATTCCATGCCGCCGCCCCGGAGCGTGGCGACGGTGTGCCCGGCCACCTGGATGACCACATGGTCCTCGGCGTAGTCCACCGTGCAGCCGCCGCCGCCCGGCTTCGCCCAGTCGAAGACCTCGGCGTAGAAGATGGCCGCCTCGAACGCATGGCGCGTCATGAGGTCCAGACGCGCGGGCGCACTGCCCTGACCCACCGTCCAGGCCAGAGCCGGCCCCTCCCAGAAACCGAAAGCGGCCCCGTCGCGGTCCGCCGCGAGGGCGGCACGGCCGCCGCCCAGTCGCGCGGGCCCCACGGCGAGCGTGGCCCCCCGCTCCCTGACCCGGTCGGCGGTCTCGTCGGCGTCGGCCACGGCGAAGTACGGCGTCCAGCGGGCGGGGAGGCCGTGCCCGTGGCAGTACCCCATGCCCGCGACGGGTTCGCCGTCCGCCATGGCGACCGAGAAGTCCGTTCCGAGGGAACTGTCGATGAACTCCCACCCCATCACCTGGGCATAGAACGACCGGGCGGCGCGAGGATCGGGCGTCACCAGGCTCACCCAGCAGGGCGCGCCGGTCACCGGCATGGTCGTTCCGAGGGCCGGCATCGCAGACTCCTTGTGTGGTGGCGGGTGAAGCTCGCATGCGGGGCTCACGGCGAGCCGTCGGCCCGCAAACCTCGCGCTTCCTCCGCCGGCGGTGGTCCGACCGACGGCTGTGCCTTACAACTGTGGGCACGCCACGAACTCCACCGCACCCGGACCCCGCCTCCCGTACCGCACATTCCTCACGCCTGGCACGTTCCTCTCCCGCCTCACCCGGTCGGGCGATCACCCGACCGGCTTGGCCCGCAGGCGCGCTTGTCCTCCGGATGTCATGTTGTCGGAAATGAGCACACGGGGGCGGGCGAAGGCCGGCATGTCTCCCCTCGGCCGTCGCGGAACTCCTCCGTCGCTGCGTCGAGAAATGGCCCTGATGATGATGTCTGCCCGCATGCCCCGCAACCTCGAGTCCGACAGCACGAGCCCGCTGCCCGAAGCGCCGGCGTCCGCGACTTCGCCCCCCATCGACGAGCCCAGGGCCGCGTGGGCGGTGGGCACCGTCATGGCGGTGACCCCCTGCTCGGCCCGGGACGCCAGGTGGGTGCTGGGCGTCGCGGCGAAAGCGGCGGGCGTGACACCGGCCGAGGTCGCTGCCGCCATGGCCGCCGGGTCGCGCGGCGCCGCGATGCCGGCCGTGGTCGAGCGGGCGCTGCACCGGGCCGTGGCGACCGCCCGCACGGTGTCGCCGCGGTCGGCCTGCATCGGACTGATGCCGAGCCGGGCCCGGACCGAGGAGGTCCTGGCGGAATTCCGCGCGTGCCAGTCCCGGCTGACCGCCGCTCCGTCCGACATGAAGGCGCGCCAGGCACTCGACGACGCCGCGTACACGCTGTGCGTGCTGCTGGGCAGGACGGGCGTGCACGACGCGGTGCTGGCGGCGGAACAGCACCTCGCCACCCAGCCGTAGCGCGGGCCGCGGGGCCCGGGGCGCGCCTGCGGGCCCGCCCTCGCACGAGGCCGCGCGCCCACCCGCGCGAGTAAAATGAGAGGCGGCCGGCCGCCCCGGAGCACGACACGGCACGGAGACGAAGGGCCGCCGGTGGCGCCTTGGGAGGTGCTCCATGTCCCGGTCGGCAACAGTGAAGCGGCTGCTCGACGAGCACGGGCGCACCTACGCCGATGAAGCCGGAATCCGGCTCCGGGACACCCCCGCGCCGCTGTACCGCTTGCTGACGCTCTGCGTACTCCTGTCGGTCCGCATCAAAGCCGACATCGCGGTGGCCGCGGCCCGGGAACTGTCCGGAGCGGGGATGCGTACGCCGCAGGCCATGCTGAAGGCATCCTGGCAGGACCGGGTGGACGCGCTGGGCCGCGCGCACTACCGCCGTTACGACGAGAGCACGGCCACCGCGCTCGGAGACGGGGCGGAACTCCTGCGCGACCGGTATCGCGGGGACTTGCGGCGGCTGCGCGAGGAGGCCGACGGAGATCCGGAGCGAGTGCGCGGGCTGTTGCAGGAGTTCCCCCGGATCGGACCCGTGGGCGCGGACATCTTCAGCCGAGAAGCCCAGGGGCTGTGGCCGGAGCTGCGCCCGGCGTTCGACACCCGGGCCCGTCACGCCGCCGCAGGACTGGGGCTGCCGGACACACCCGAAGGGCTGGCAGGACTCGTCCGCGACGAGGATCTGCCGAGGCTGGCGGCCGCGCTGGTCCGGGTCGAACTGGCCAAATGAGCGCTCCGGTTCCCGCTCGCCGGAGGTCTTCACGAAACCGGACCGTATCCGGCCGGGCAGACGGGAGGCAGATCCATGGCGCGCGTGGTGGTCGACGGCGGGGACATCGTCGTACGGCTGTCGTGGTGGGAGAAGGCGGCGGCCCGCCGTCGCGACGTGCGGGTACCGGAATCGGCACTGCGCCGCGCGTACGTCGAGCCCGACTGGTGGCGCGCGCTGCGCGGTGAACGCGACCGCGGTACATGCCTTCCCGCCACACTGTGCGCGGGCATCCGGAAACACCCCCAGGGCCAGGACTTCACGCTCGTGCGGTCGGGCGGCCCGGTGCTCTGTCTGGAGCTCCACCGCAGCGCACCGCTCAGCAGGCTGGCGGTCTCGGTCCCCGACCCGGAGGAGACGCTGCGGATGCTCTCGTCGACGGCCGCGGGAGGCGGTTCGTGAGGGATGGTCCGCGCACGGCAGTCGGCGGCGGTCTCCGGTTTCCGTCTCCGGTCTCCGCAGTCTCCACGGCGACAGGCCCGGCTACCGTGGGGCCGCATGACGCAGACCGATACCACCGAGACCGGGATGACCGCGGAGTTCGTACGGGAACTGCTGCGCGACCAGCACCCCGACCTGGCCGACCGGGCCGTGCGGCTGGGCGCGCGCGGCTGGGACAACCAGCTGTGGCGGCTCGGCGACGATCTCGCCGTGCGGCTGCCGTGGGCGACGCAGTCGGCCGACGAGCTGCTTCTCGGGGAACACACCTGGCTGCCGGTCCTCGCGCCGGGCCTTCCGCTGCCGGTCCCGGTGCCGCAACGCCTCGGCGAGCCGTCCGAGCGGTTTCCGCGCCCCTGGATCGTCACCACGTGGGTACCCGGTGAGCCCGCCGACCGGGCTCCCGTCACCAGGGCCGCCGACGCGGCCGATGCCCTGGCCGGCTTTCTGACGGCGCTCCATGCCCCGGCCCCCGGCACGGCGCCCGTCGGGCGTTTCGGCCGCGGCGGGTCGCTGTCCCGCTTCTCCGGGGAACTCCTCAAGACGCTCGACTCGGTCGCCGAGCGCGGGCTGATCGCGGATCCCGACGCCGTCCGCGCGGTCTGGGAGGACGCCGTCGCCGCGCCCGAGTGGGCCGGGCCGGCGCTGTGGCTCCACGCAGACCTGCATCCGGCCAACGTCCTCACAGCCGACGGCACCCTCTGCGGCGTGATCGACTTCGGCGATCTCTGTTCGGGGGATCCGGCGTGCGACCTTGCCGCTCCCTGGGTGCTGCTGCCGGACGACGGGGTCGACCGCTTCCACGCCGCCTACCGGCCGACCGCGGACGCCGCCACCCTGCGCCGCGCCCGCGGCTGGGCGGTGCGGCAGGCCCTCAGCGGCATCCTCGTCGGCGACGCCGGTGTTCACGGCCGCCCCGGCGGCAAGGCCAGTTGGGGCCCGCCCGCACAGGCCTCACTGCGACGCCTCGTCGCGACGGCGCGCTGAGCGGCCGGCCGCGGCCAAGGGTCAGGGGCGGCTCGTCAGGTAGCCGCCCATGGTGGTGAAGTACTCCGTCGCGGGCATCTCCCGGCCGTCCTCGGTGCGTACGCGCGTCAGGGCCAGGCCGTGGTTGCGGCCGGTGCGGGCGTCCGCGCCGGCGACGATCACCACGCCCTCCCCCTCACGGTAGAAGATGCGGCCGGGCGTTCCGCCGTAACGGCCCTGGGACACCACGGCGGCCAGGACCTCCAGGCGCTTGCCCCGATGGAAGGCGAAGGCGCTGGGGTACGGCTCCGACTGGGCGCGCACCAGGCGTTCGAGGTCCTGCGCCGGCCAGGTCCAGTCGATGCGGATGTCCTCGGCGGAGCGCTTGTGGAAGAAGCTGGCCCGGGAGCGGTCCTGCTTCGTGAACTCCGTCTGCCCGGCGGCGATGAGGGCGAGGGCTCCGGTGGTGACCGGGGCGATGAGGTCGACGGTCTTGTGGAAGAGGTCGGTGGCGGTGTCCGCCGGTCCGACCGGGACCGCCTCCTGTCGGACGATGTCGCCCGCGTCGAGTTCGTCGTTCATCAGGTGCGCGGTGACGCCCACTTCGCTCTCCCCGTTGATCAGGGCCCAGATCAGCGGGGAGAAGCCGGCGTACTTCGGCAGCAGCGAGTCGTGGATGTTCAGCGTGCCGTGGCGGGGCAGGCCGAAGATGCGCGGGGGGATCCAGGTCCGCCAGTTGTTGGCCACGATGATGTCCGCGTCGGCCGCCTTCAGGCGGTCGAACAGCTCGTCGTCGTCGGGGCGGTTGCGGATCAGGACCGGCACGCCGTGCTCTTCGGCGAGGTCGGCGACGGAGTCGCTCCAGATCTTCTCGTACGCGTGGTCGCTCCGCGGATGGGTCACGACCAGCACCACGTCGTGCTCGGAGTCCAGGAGGGCTTGCAGGGTGCGGTGCCCCCAGGTCTGGTAACCGAACATGACGACCCGCATAGGGGTTCCTCCTCAGCGTAGGAATGGAGCGTCAGCAAGTAAAGCAAGGCTTACCTAATCACGCAATGGGCGGCTGGCGTGGGTGAGTTGAGGGCTTTGGCGTCCCTGTTGGCCGGTTCCGGCCTATCGACAGGGTCCGTGCATTAGCTTAGGCTCACCTAAGTTTCTCGGGTCGCTCCCTCGGCGTGCCCGTCTCTCGCGCTTTCCCCACCTCTGACAGGCGGCGTCCCCGCACGATGGGAGTGACATGTCACAGGTTCATCCTGGCGACACACCACCGGTCCACGACCTCATTGGCATCGGCTTCGGGCCGTCCAATGTGGCCATGGCGATCGCGATCAGCGAGCACAACGCACGCGG
The DNA here is from genome assembly GCF_040302845.1 of Streptomyces sp. NPDC096323. NCBI lineage: Bacteria > Bacillati > Actinomycetota > Actinomycetes > Kitasatosporales > Streptomycetaceae > Streptomyces > Streptomyces sp. NPDC096323. The sequence continues at coordinate 264,244 of NZ_JBEOSI010000008.1, read as the reverse complement.
CGGAAACCAGGAGCCGGTCAGCGCCCGCTTCTTCGAGCAGCAGCCGCGCTTCGGCTGGCACCGCGGCATGCTCATCGACGACGCGACCATGCAGGTGTCCTTCCTCAAGGACCTGGTGACGCTCCGGAACCCGTCCAGCGAGTTCAGCTTCCTCTGCTACCTGCAGAGCAAGGGCCGGCTGATCGATTTCATCAACCACAAGAACCTCTTCCCCCTGCGGGTGGAGTTCCACGACTACTTCGAGTGGGCCGCCAAACAGGTCGACGGCCTGGTCTCCTACGACCATGAGGTCGTCGGCGTCACGCCCGTCGTCCATGACGGCGACGTGGAGCACCTGGACGTGACGGTCCGGTCAGGCGAGGGGCTCACCGTGCACCGCGCGCGCAACCTCGTCATCGGCACCGGGCTGCGCCCGCTCATGCCGGAAGGCGTGGAGCGCGGCGACCGGGTCTGGCACAACTCCGAACTCCTGGCGAAGGTCGACGCGCTGGAGGGAACCTCGCCCGCGCGGTTCGTCGTCGTGGGCGCCGGGCAGAGCGCTGCGGAGAACGTCGCCTATCTGCACCGCCGCTTCCCCACGGCCGAGGTCTGCGCGGTCTTCTCCCGCTACGGCTACAGCCCCGCCGACGACAGCAGTTTCGCCAACAAGATCTTCGACCCCGGGGCGGTCGACGAGTACTTCGCCGCGCCCGAGGGGGTCAAGCGCGCGCTGATGGACTACCACGGCAACACCAACTACTCCGTGGTGGACATCGACCTGATCGACGACCTCTACCGGCAGATGTACCAGGAGAAGGTGCTCGGCGCCGAGCGGCTGCGCTTCCTCAACGTGTCGCGCCTCGAAGAGGTCAAGGAGACGCCGGACCACGTCCGCGCCACCGTTCGCTCCCTCGTCACCGGCGAGGAGACGCTGCTGGACGCCGACGTGGTGGTGCTCGCCACCGGCTACAGCCCCGCGGACCCGCTCGGTCTCCTGGGCGACGTCGCGGACCGCTGCCTGCGGGACGAGCACGGCCGGGTCCGCGTCGAGCGCGACTACCGCATCGCGACGGACTCCGCTCTGCGCTGCGGCATCTACCTCCAGGGGGGTACGGAACACACGCACGGCATCACGTCGGCGCTGCTCTCCAACACCGCGATCCGGGTCGGAGAGATCCTGGACTCGCTCCTGGCCCGGGGTGCGGAACCCGCCGTCGGCGGAACGGCCGGCGCGTCCCGCTAGCGGGGGCGTCAGAGTCCGGACCGCCGCGCTTCCGAGTGGATCAAAGGGATAACGAACACCGACATGAGCACGACTGCAGTTGAGCGCCCCGCCGACCGGGGCGCAACTACGCCCCCCCGGCGGCGGATTGTGGGGTTCGGGGCGCTGCTGGCCGTCCTCGTCGTCGCGGCGGCGGTGTCCCTGGCCGTGGGGGCGCGGGCGCTGAGCCCCGCCGAGGTGTGGCACGGGCTGTTCGCCGCGCCTGAATCCGACCAGCGGCTCACCGAGATCCGGCTCATCGTGCGGACCGTGCGGGTTCCCCGGACGGTGCTCGCCGTCGTCGCGGGTGTCGCCCTGGGCGTCGGCGGCTCGCTGATCCAGGGCTACACACGCAACCCCATCGCGGACACCGGCCTGCTGGGGGTGAACGCGGGCGCCTCGTTCGCCGTGGTGTCGGTGATCGCCGTGTTCGGGCTCACCAATCCGTTCCAGTACGTCTGGTTCGCCTTCGTGGGAGCGGCGGTCGCCGGTGTCGTCGTGTTCGGGCTGGCGAGCATCGGCAGGGGCGCCGGCAATCCGCTCACACTCGCCCTGGCCGGTCAGGGGATCACCGTGTTCCTCGCGGCCATGACGACCGCCGTCGCGCTGTCGGACCAGAAGTCGCTGAACGCGCTGCGGTTCTGGAACGCGGGCTCCGTAGCGGGCGTCGGTTTCGAGGTCATCTGGCCGGTGACCGGGTTCGTCGCCGTCGGGCTGCTGCTGGCGCTCACCATGCTGCCCTCCCTCAACCTGCTGAACCTCGGTGACGACGTGGCACGCGGGCTGGGCGTGAACATCGCGCTGAGCCGGACGGTCGGCGTCCTCGCCATCACGCTGCTGGCGGGCGCGGCGACGGCGGCGTGCGGCCCCATCGCCTTCCTCGGCCTCATGGTCGCGCACGTGGCCCGCTCTCTGACCGGTCCGGACTACCGCCGGCTGGTGCCGTACGCCGGTCTGCTCGGCGCCGTCGTCCTGCTGGTGTGCGACATCGTGGGCCGACTGGTGGTGCGGCCGGGCGAGTTGGACGCGGGTGTCGTCGTCGCCCTCCTCGGGGCCCCGTTCTTCGCGGTTCTGGTGTGGCGCGGAAAGTTCAGGAGCGCGTGAACGTGAACGGGACAAACGCCTCACCGGCACCGGCACCGGCACCGGGCGTGCGGCTCGGCGGGATGTCGTTCGTATGGCGGCCCTGGCTCGTGCTGGTCACGCTGGTGCTCGCGGCCGCGAGCTTCCTCGTGTTCTGTCTCTCCATCGGCGTCGGGGACTTTCCCATCGGCCTCTCCCGGGTGATCACCACGATCCTCGGCCGGGGTGAGCAGGTCGACGAGTTCGTGATCATGGACCTGCGGATGCCGCGGGCGCTGGCCGGCGTCGTCGTCGGGATCGCGCTCGGGGTGTCCGGGGCGATCACCCAGTCCGTCGCGCGCAACCCGCTGGCCAGTCCCGATGTCCTCGGGATCACCGGCGGTGCGAGCATGGTCGCGGTGTTCCTGGTGACGGTGTCGGGCGGGACCGCGGCGGCCGTCGTCAGCTCGGTCGGCCTCTCCGCGGCGGCGCTCGCCGGTGGTCTCGGGGCCGGCCTGCTGGTGTACTTCCTGGCGTGGCGGCGGGGGATCGACGGCTTCCGGCTCATCCTCATCGGGATCTCGGTGAGCGCCATGACGGAGGCGGTCACGACGTGGCTGCTGGTCTCGGCGGACATCAGGGATGTGGCTCGGGCCCAGGCGTGGCTGGTCGGCTCGCTCGACAACCGGTCCTGGGACGAGGTCCGGGTGGCGTTGTGGTGTTCGCTCGCCCTGATGGCCGTGGTGGCCTGCGTCGCGTTCCAGTTCAAGCCGATGCACCTCGGTGACGAGGTCGCCGCGGGCCTCGGCGTCCGGTACACGCGGGTGCGGGCCGTCCTGCTGCTGTGTGCGGTGCTGCTGGCCGCGGTGGCGGTGAGCGCGGCGGGCCCGGTCCCGTTCGTCGCGCTGGTGGCGCCGCAGGTGGCGATGCGCCTGGCGAGGTGCCCGACCCCGCCGATGGTGGCGTCCGGGCTGACCGGCGCGCTGCTGCTGACCGGCTCCGACCTGGTGGCGCGCTCGGCGCTGCCGGTCTCCCTCCCGGTCGGGGTGGTCACCGCCGCGGTCGGCGGCCCCTTCCTGGTGTATCTGCTGGTGCGGGCGAACCTCAGATAGATGAAGGACGAGATGGAACACCCGGACCAAGGAGGCCCCGTGGCCGTTCACCCCACCACCACCGACACCACCGACACCACCGACGTCGAGCCGGCGGTCGAGGAGACCGCACGGCTGGCCGCCAGAGGCGTCACCGTCGGGTACGGCGGCCGGACCGTCATCGATGAGCTGGACGTCGCCATCCCGCCGGGCGTGATCACCACGATCATCGGGCCCAACGGCTGCGGCAAATCAACCCTGTTGCGCACGCTGACCCGCCTGCTCAAGCCCACCAGGGGCGCGGTCGTCCTGGACGGGGAGGACATCGCCGCGCTCAGGACCAGGGACGTGGCGAAGAAGCTCGGCCTGCTTCCGCAGGCCCCCGTCGCCCCGGAAGGGCTGACGGTGGCCGACCTGGTCGCAAGGGGGCGGCATCCGCACCAGAGCTGGCTGCGGCAGTGGTCCTCGGACGACGCCGACGTGGTGGCGGCCGCGCTGGCCATGACCGGGGTGTCCGAACTGGCGGACCGGCCCGTCGACTCGCTGTCCGGCGGCCAGCGTCAGCGGGTCTGGATATCGATGACGCTGGCCCAGGGCACCGATCTGCTGCTGCTGGACGAGCCGACCACGTACCTGGACCTGGCGCACGCGATCGATGTGCTCGACCTGGTGGACGACCTGCACGAGTCGGGATGCACCGTCGTCATGGTGCTCCACGACCTCAACCTCGCCACCCGGTACAGCGACCACCTCGTCGTGATGCGGGACGGGGCGATCCTGGCGCAGGGGCACCCGCGCGAGGTGATCACCGCCGGGCTGCTGCACGAGGCGTTCGGGCTGCGCGCCATGGTGATCGACGATCCGGTCGGCGACCGGCCCCTCATCGTGCCGATCGGCCGTACCCATACCCACGTGTCGCCCAACTAGGTTTCCGCCCAAGGAAGTACGACGGTTAGGCTAGGCTACCCTCACTTCATCGGGGTAAGGTTTGGCTGCCCTTATACGGGGCTCAGTGGACAGTGCGAAAGCAAGGGATTCCGGATGCTCCTCCAAAGAACGATGCTCACCAGGCCCTGGCAGCGGCTGGCCGCGACGGTGTCCGCCGCGACCCTCGGCATCGGCCTCCTGGCGGGATGCGGTTCCGATGCGTCGGACGACGCGGACAAGGCGAGCGACCAGGCTCCCGCCGCCGCGGCCGGCGCGTTCCCGGTTACCGTGGAGCACGCGTTCGGATCCACGAAGATCACCAAGGCCCCCCAGCGGGTCGTCTCGGTCGGTTACACGGACGACCAGACGATTCTGGCGTTCGGCATCAAGCCGGTCGGCATGGTCGACCAGTACCCGAACCCCGCGGGCAAGGCCCCCGACATCAACACCCAGTGGCCCTGGGTGAAGGACAAGTGGGGTGACGCGCGCCCCGAGGTCATCATGAAGAACGGTGACGCGGGTCCCAACTACGAGAAGATCGCCGCCCTTCGGCCCGACCTGATCATCGCGGTCTACTCGGAGGTCGACCAGGCCGCGTACGACAAGCTCTCGAAGATCGCCCCCACGGTGGGCCGTACGAAGGCCGAGAAGGAGCCCTTCAGCGCGCCGTGGCAGGACAACGCGGTCCACATCGCCAAGGCGCTCGGCAAGGAGAAGGAGGGCGCGGCGATGGTGAAGGGCATCCAGGGGAAGCTCGACGCCGCCGCCAAGGCCCACCCGGAGTTCGCGACGCAGACCGGTGTCGCGCTGTCCTGGTACGAGAAGTCCGTGGCGCCGTTCACCACCACCGACGTACGCGGACGCCTCGTGACGGGCATCGGCTACAAGGGCGCGACGGAGATCGACAAGATCGCGGGCGGCAAGTTCTACACCGTGCTCTCGCCCGAGCGCATGGACCTCGTCGACGTCGACCGCATCTTCGTCATCAACGACAAGGCCGACCAGGAAGCCCTGAAGAAGTCCAAGTTGTTCAGCAACCTGAAGGCGGTCAAGGACGGCCGGGTGTCCTACCTGCTCGACAGCGAGGGACCGGCCGTCGGCGCGGCCATCTCCCAGGGCACTCTGCTGTCGCTGCCGTACGCGATCGACGAGCTCGTCAAGTCGGCCGGCCAGTGACGTCGGCCGCCACGCCCGCCCCGGCGCGCGGGTGACCACCACCGGCACCCGCGCCGCGACGCTCCGCACGGCCACCGGGGGAGAGGCGAGGCGGTGGCTCACGGCCCACTGCCGCGAGGCGCCGTGGCTGACGGCCGCCACCGTGCTCACCACGGTGGCCGGGGCGGCGCTCCAGGTGCTCCCGGTGCTCCTGCTCGGCCAGGTGGTCGACGGGGTGGTCGACGGCGAACCCCGGGCGCTCCTCGTCCGGATCGGCGCGCTGATGGTGGCCGCCGCGCTGCTCGGGGCGGTCGCCACCGCGGCTTCGGCCTACCTGATCGGGCGGCTGGGCGCGGATCTGCTCGCCCGGCTGCGCGAGGGCGCCGTCCGCGCGGTGCTCGGGATGCCCAGCGCACGGATCGAGCAGGTCGGCCGGGGCGATGTGCTGTCCCGGGTGGGCGACGACGTGGCCGTGCTGTCCCGGGGCATCCGGTCGGCCATTCCCACGGTGTTCTCGGCGGGGGTGCTGGTCGCCATCGCGACGGCCGGCATGTTCGGGCTGGACTGGCGGCTCGGCCTGGCCGGCGCGGGTGCGCTTCCCGCGTACGCCCTGGCCCTGCGCTGGTACCTGCCCCGGTCCGCGCCGCTGTACCGGGGACAACGGGCGGCGCAGGCCGACCGGGCGCAGGCGCTGATCAGCGGTCTGAACGGGATCGACACGGTCCGGGCCTACCGCCTGGAGGGCGCGTTCCGCGAGAAGGTCACGGACGAGTCGTGGCGGGTGAGGGAACTGGGCATCGAGGTGTTCCGGTTCTTCGGCCGCTTCGTCGGCAGGGAGAACCGTGCCGAGTTCATCGGACTGGTCCTGATCCTCCTGGCCGGATACGCCCTGCTGGAGGCCGACGCGGCGACCCTCGGCGAGGTGTCCGCCGCCCCGCTGATGTTCCACCGGCTGTTCACACCGCTCGGCGCGATCATGTTCACGTTCGACGAGGCGCAGAAGTCGGGGGCGAGCCTGACCCGGCTGGTCGGGGTGCTGGGCGAGGACGCGGAGGACCGCCTGGTGGGCGATGCCACCGTGGCGCCGGCCGCCGCGGCCCCGTACCAGGTGTCGGTGGAGGGACTGACGTTCAGCTATCCCGACGCCGAGGACCCGGTGCTCAGGGACGTCAGCCTGACGATCCCGGCCGGCGGTTCACTCGCTCTGGTGGGGGCGACGGGCGCGGGCAAGTCGACGCTCGCCGCCCTGATCGCGGGCATCGGAACCCCGCAGACCGGCTCGGTGCGGATCGGACCGCACGACCTCGCGGGTCTGGACGAGGCCGGGGCGCGGGCCCTGGTGAGCATCCTGCCGCAGGAGACGCATGTGTTCTCCGGTCCGCTCGCCGACGACCTGCGGCTGGCCGCGCCGCAGGCGACGGACGGGGAACTGGCGGACGCGCTGCGGACGGTGGGTGCGGGGGTGTGGGCCGACGCGTTGCCGGACGGCCTGCGGACCATGGTCGGCGAGGGCGGGGAGCGCCTGGACGTCACCAAGGTCGCCCAGATCGCCCTGGCCCGGCTGGTGCTGGCCCGGTCGCCCGTGGTGGTCCTGGACGAGTCGACGGCCGAGGCCGGCAGCGAGGGCGCCGCCGAGCTGGAGCGCGGCGTGCTCGCCGCGTGTGCGGGCCGCACCACGCTGTTCGTGGCGCACCGGCTGACCCAGGCGATGGCGGCGGACCGGATCGCCGTACTGGACGCGGGGCGGGTCGTCGAGCAGGGGACGCACGAGGAGCTGGTGGCTCTGGGGGGCCGGTACGCACGGTTGTGGCGGGCCTGGCGCGAAGGCAGTTAGGTCAACCTCGGTCAGGCTGGGCAAAGTTGGACACCTCGGATGGGAAGCGGAGTCTTCGATGATGGAACCGGGCGCTCGTCTCGTACTGCTTTCCGAAACGGGCCTGGCCGGCCTGCGCCGGAGAACCGGTGATCACAGTGACCGTGCGCTCGTCACCGCGTGTGCCATCGGTCTCTCCTACTGGGCGACGGGACAGAGCCCCGAGGGAATGGGCCTCACCCCCGGCACCCTGTTCGCCGACGTCGTCGGATGGGCCGGCAACGGCGGGCCGGGACCGGCCGGTTGGGAGACCGGCGCGGACGGCCGCAGCATCGCCGTCCCGGAAGGCGTCTCACCGTCCGACGCCCAGCTCGCCCTGGACGACCTCGCGGACTTCCCCGACCGGCCCCTCGGGACCATCGGCCCCTCCGGTATCACCGCACGGATCGAGGCCCTGACCCGGTGGAACGACACCGAGGCCGCCCGGGTCCGCCCGACCGTCGTGGAGATGTTCCACGAACAGGTACGGGCACGCCCGGACGCCGTCGCGATCGTGGACGAGCAGCGCTCACTGACGTACCGCCAGACAGCCGTGTACGCGAGCCAGTTGGCGCACCACCTGATCCAGCGCGGACTCACCGCCGAGCAGGTCGTCGGCATCTCGCTGGGGCGCTCCGCCGACATGGTGATCGGACTGCTCGGCGTACTCCAGGCGGGATGCGCGTTCGTCCCGCTCGATCCGCAGTGGCCCGCCGCGCGCCGGGCCGTCGTCATCGAGGACGCCCGGGTCGTGCTCCAGCTCAACACCTCGGGCGAGCACGGCCCGGGGGAGCCGGACGCCGTGGCCGTCGACCTCGACGACTGGCGGTTCGCCTCCCACCCTGCCGAAGGCCCCGAGGTGGCCGTCCCCGGAGCGGCCCTGGCCTATGTGATCTTCACGTCCGGCTCGACCGGCCGGCCCAAGGGCGCGATGATCCGGCACGAGGCGATCAGTGAGCGGCTGTTGTGGCAGTCCGGCGAGATCCTGCACTTCGGCCACGACGACGCGTCCCTGTTCAAAGCGCCGCTGTCCTTCGACATCTCCCTCAACGAGATCTTCCTGCCGCTCGTGTGCGGCGGCCGGCTGGTGGTCCTGCGGCCCGGCGGCGAACGCGACCCGCACCATCTGCTCGGCGTGATCGCCGAGCAGCGCGTCACCTTCACCTACCTGGTCTCGTCCATGCTGGACGTCCTGCTGGAGATGGCGGGGGACTCCGGCCGTCTGGACAGCCTGCGCCATGTGTGGTGCGGCGGCGAGGTGCTCACACCCGAGCTCTACGAGCGCTTCCGCACCCGCCTCGACATCCCCCTGTACCACGGCTACGGCCCCGCCGAGACGACCATCGGCGTCAGCCACGTCATCTACCGGGGCGCGGCCGAACGCCTGTCGACCTCGATCGGCAAGGCCAACCCCAACACGCAGTTGTACGTGCTGGACGACGAACTCCGCCCCGTCCCGGTCGGGGCCGGCGGCGAGCTGTACGTGGGCGGCTTCCTCCTGGGACGCGGATACGCCAACGCGCCCGGCCTCACCGCCTCCCGCTTCGTGGCGAACCCGTTCGCGGCCGACGGGTCCCGGCTGTACCGGACCGGTGACCTCGCCCGGTACGCCCCGGACGGATCGCTCGACTTCCTCGGCCGCGCCGACAACCAGATCAAGATCCGCGGGATGCGCCTGGAGACCGAGGACGTCGAGGCCTCTCTCGCCGAGCACCCCGGCGTACGGCACAGCTGCGTCGTCGCCAGGAAGAACACCGTGGGCGGCACCTACCTCGTGGGGTACGTGATCCCGGCCGCCGGGCACGAGGAGCTGCGCGCCGACGAGGTCAGGGCGTGGGCCGACGCCCACATGGTCGAGTACATGGTGCCCGCCCACACCGTCGTGATGACGGCGTTCCCGCTCACCGCCAACGGCAAGGTCGACCGGGCCGCGCTGCCGGAACCCGTGACCTCGGCCGGACCGCTGATCGCGCCCACCACGGAGAACGAGCGCCTGGTCTGCGCGGCCGTCGCCGCCGTACTGCGGCTGGACGAGGTCGGCGTCGACCAGGACTTCTTCCGGCTCGGCGGGGACAGCATTCTGGCGATCTCCCTGCTCAGCGCGTTGCGCGACGCCGGTCTCCACGTCACGGCACGGCAGATCTTCACCCACGGCGTCGTCGGCGCCCTCGCCGCGGTCGCGAGCCGCGAGGACGTGTCCACGGCGGAGGACGACGATGTGCCGACCGGGCCCGTCGTGGGATCGCCCATCGTCCAATGGCTCGGCGAGACCACGGACGCGGTCGACGGCTTCGTCCAGTCGGTGGTGCTGAACACCCCACCGGACCTGACCGCCGACGCCCTGGACCAGATCCTCACCGCGCTGGTCAGGCACCACGACATGCTGCGCGCCAGGCTGGTGCGCGGGGAGCGCTGGGGCTTCGCCGTACCGGAGGCGGACGGGGCTGTCGCCGCGTGGGAGGAGAGCGGTCTGCCGCTCGACGCCTGTGTCGTACGCGCCACCGACGGGCTCGACCCGGACAACGGCGTCATGCTGCGCGCGGTCTGGCGCCGCGAGGAGCGGCAACTGGTCGTGGTCATCCACCATGTGGTCGTCGACGGCGTCTCCTGGCGGGTCCTGATGGAGGACTTGGCCACGGCGTGGCGGCAGTACGGCTCCGGCGCCCCGGTCGAACTGCCCGCTGTGGGCACGTCGTTCCGGCGCTGGACCGAACTCCTGGGACGCCCCGCGTTCGACGCGGACCGCGCCTACTTCGAGCGTCCCCTTCCGGGCGTCGACCGACCGTTGGGCAGGCGTGCTCCGACCGACGCCGACACCGTGGCCCGCGAGCGGGAGCGGACCGTCACGGTCGGACCCGAAACCACGTCGGCGCTGCTCAGCGAGATTCCCGCGAAGTTCCACGCGGGCGTCAACGACGTCCTGCTGACCGCGGTCGCCGTCGCCCTCGCCCGGTGGCGCCGTGACCTCGGCCAGGACCAGACGTTCGCGCACATCGAACTGGAGGGTCACGGCCGCGAAAGCCGCTTCGTCGCGGACGCCGTCGGATTCGAACCCGAACTCTCGCGCACCGTGGGCTGGTTCACCACCCTCTTCCCGGTGACCGTCGACCCCGGCGCCGCAGACTCGTTCACCCCACCCGCCTACCTGGCCGCCGCCCTGAAAGCGGTCAAGGAGGACCTCGCCCGCGTGCCGGGCAACGGGGTCTCCTACGGCGCCCTGCGGTACCTGAACGACGCGCGGTTCGACGCGCCCGCGCCGCAGGTGCTGTTCAATTACCTGGGCCGTTTCGACTCGGACACCTCCGGGGGCTGGCGGCTCGCGGGAGCCACCGGGCAACTCGGCGAGAAGCGCGATCCGAGGATGCGCCTGCCGCGCGCCCTGGAGTTCAACCTCATCGCCGAACCCGCCGAACCCGCCGAACCCGCCGAACCCGCCGCGACCGGCGCGTACGAACTGGTCACCACCATGTCCTGGCCCGACGGCCTGTTCACCGACGAGGACATCACCGCCGTAGGTGAGTATCTGCGTGAGGCCCTGACCGGGCTGGCCGCGCTGGAACAGGGCGGCCACTCGCCCAGCGACTTCGCCCCGCTGCCGCTCACCCAGTCCGATATTGACGCCCTGGACGGTCCCCGACTGCACGACATTCTGCCGTTGACCCCGTTGCAGGAGGGCCTGTACTTCCACTCGGTCTTCGACGACGAATCGGCCGGCAGCTATGTCGAGCAGCAACTGCTGACACTGGACGGCGAGGTGGATCCAGGACGGCTCGCGGCGGCGGCCAACCGGCTGCTCACGCTGTACCCGAACCTGGCCGCGAGGTTCGTCGCTCTGGCCGACGGCCGGGTGGTCTCCGTACTCGAGAGCGGTACGGAGGCGCCCTTCACCACACTGGACCGCCCCGGCATGTCCGACGCCGATATCCACACCTACGCCGAGCGCGACCGTCGCGCCGGGTTCGACCTGGCCACCGGCCCGCTGATGCGCTACACGCTCATCCGGCGAGGCATCGGCCGCGCCGTGCTGGTGCAGACCGTGCACCACATCATCGCCGACGGCTGGTCGGTGCCGCCGATGCTCCGGACCCTGCTCGCCGAATACCACCGACCGGGCACCGCCTTCCGGGCCGGGGGCTTCCCCGACTACGTGCACTGGCTCGCCGGACGGGACGACGACGAGAGCGACCGCGTCTGGCGGGAGCAGCTCGCCGGGCTGTCCGGGCCCTCCCTCGTCGCCGAGGGCCACATCCCGTCCGGCCGGTTCGCCGACACGGCCATGGAGCCGGCGGCCGACATCGACGCGGCCGCCCGGTCGGCGGGCGTGCCCCTGAGCGTGGCCGTGCACAGCGCGTGGGCCGTGACGCTCGGCGGCATCCTCCACGGCGAGGACGTGGTGTTCGGCTCCACCGTGTCCGGACGCGACGCGGACGTGCCCGGCATCGCGGACATGGTCGGCCTGTTCATCAACACCATCCCCGTACGCGCGCGTTGGTCCGCGACGACGACGGCCCGCGGTCTCCTCGCCTCGGTGCGGGAGCACCAGAGCGCCGTGCTGCCGCACCAGCACGTCTCGCTGGCACGGATCGGCCGGCAGTCCGGCGCGGGCGCCCGCTTCGACACCCTGGTGGTGTTCGACGTGGCGACCGACGTGGCCGCCCTGCGCGGGCCCGGCGACGATGTGGTCATCACCGGCATCGTGAACGAGGGGGCGCCGCACTACCCCTTGACGCTGGTGGTGGAGCGCGCCCACGACGGCGGCCCGCGCTTCAACCTGATCTACGACGGTGACCTGCTCCGGGAACAGAGCGCCGCGGCCCTCCTGCGCACGTTCACCCGCACCCTCACCGGGCTGCTCACCCGGCCGGACGCCCTGGTCGCGGACCTGGCGGCCGAGGACGCCCGGCGCCCCGCACCCGTCGCCCCGACGACCCTGGGCGCGCTGTTCGACGCCGCGTCACACCGTGACCCTGCCGCCGTCGCCGTCACCCAGTGCGCCCTCGATGGCGGCAGCAGGTCGCTCACGTACGGCGAACTGGCTTCGTCCAAGGACGAGTTGGCCGGAGCGCTACGGGCGGCCGGCGTGCGGCCGGGCGGACGCGTCGCCGTCGCCGTACCGCGTTCCCTGGAACAGGTGGTCGCCCTGGTCGCGATCGTCACGGCGGGCGGGGCGTACGTACCGCTGGACCTGGCCTACCCGGACGAACGGCTGGAGTACGTCCTGGCCGACGCCGCACCGCAGGCCGTGCTCGTGGACCGCGAACAGCGGGACCGGTTCACGGAACTGCTGTCCCGGGCGGGCGTGCAGGCCCGCGTGCTTGTGCTCGGAGACGAACTGCCGCCGGCGGGCGGGCCGGTATGGGAGAGCGCGGGACCCGGTGACGAACTGCCCCAGGCGGGCGGGCCCGTACCGGAGAGCGCGCGACCCGGCCCGGACGATCCCGCGTACGTGATCTACACGTCCGGGTCCACCGGCCGGCCCAAGGGCGTCGTCGTTCCGCACGCCTCCGTGGTGGCGCTGCTCGCGAACACCCGGGCCGGCATGGAGTTCGGTCCCGACGACGTGTGGGTCCAGTTCCACTCGTACTCCTTCGATTTCGCCGTCTGGGAGCTGTGGGGCGCACTCGCGCACGGCGGTGAGCTGCTCGTACCGGACTACGCGCTGACGCGCTCCCCGGTGGACTTCCACCGGCTGGTCCGCGAGCGCGGAGTCACCGTGCTCAACCAGACCCCGTCGGCGTTCTACCAGTTCATCGAGGCCGACCGGCACGCCGGGGAACCGGCCACCGCACTGCGCCGGATCATCTTCGGGGGCGAGGCGCTGGATCCCGTACGGCTGCGCGGCTGGATCGAGCGGTACGGCACCGATGCGCCCGAACTGGTCAACATGTACGGCATCACCGAGACCACCGTCCACGTCACCCACCGGGTGCTCACGGTCGGGGACTTCGACACCGACGTCAGTCCGATCGGCGGTCCGATCCCCGGTCTGGAGGCCTACCTCCTCGACGACCGGCTCCGGCCGGTGCCGCCCGGCCGGGTGGGCGCCATCTACGTCGCGGGCGACCAGGTGTCGCTCGGCTACCTCGGCAGGCCGGGCCTGACCGCGAGCCGGTTCGTGGCGAACCCGTTCGCGGGCGACGGCTCCCGGATGTATCACACGGGCGACCTCGCCCGGCGCACCCTGAACGGCGAGCTGGAGTTCGCCGGCCGCGCCGACGACCAGGTCCAGCTCAAGGGGTTCCGGATCGAGCTCGGCGAGGTGGAGTCCGCGATCAGGCAACTCGACGGGGTGGTGGACGCGGCGGTCACCGTGGCGGACAGCGGTGACCACCTGGTCGCGCACATCGTGGGCCGGGAACCCGGCGACCTGACCCGCCTCCTGTCCGCGAAGCTGCCCGCCCATATGGTTCCGGGCCTGGTGCGATGCGTCGACGCGCTGCCGCTGACGGTCAACGGCAAGCTGGACCGTAAGGCCCTCACCGCGCGCGCAGCCCAGGACGCCGTCACGGCGGTCGCGACCGGCTCCGCGCTCGCGGCACTGACCGGCATCTTCGACGAGACGCTGCCCGGCTCCGCCGTGGACGCCGACACGGACTTCTTCATGGCCGGCGGTGACAGCATCCTCGCCATCACCCTCATCAACCGGGCCCGGGCTCTCGGACTGCCGATCGCACCCCGGGACGTCTTCCTGCGCAGGACCCCGCGCGCACTCGCCGAGCAGCTGGACTCGCGTACGCCGCAGATCGCCACCACTGCGACAGCCCGCGCGGACGGACCCCTGCCGGCGACGCCGATCATGCTGCGCAGGCGCGCACTGGGCGGCTCGCTCGCCCGGTTCGCCCAGGCCAGATCGCTGGTGGTCCCCGATGGCGCCGGGTTCGCCGATGTCGAACGCGCCGCGAACGCCGTCGCGGCCGCGCACCCGGTCCTCCGGCTGCGGCTGCACACGGAGCACGGGGTGTGGGCCCTGCGCACCGAACCCCACCGTGAGGTCGCCGTCGTCCGGACGGAGACGACCGACGTGACGGCCGCCGCGAACGAGGCGGCCGGGCTCCTCGATCCCGAGTCCGGGTCCGGGGCCGCATCCGGGGGCGTCATCGCGTTCTCCTGGATGCCGCAGAGCCGGACCCTCGTGGTCGCCGTGCACCACCTCGCCGTCGACGCGGTGTCCTGGCTGATCCTCCTCGACGACCTGGCCACCGCACTGGACGGGGCGTCCCTGGCACCCCCCACCACGTCGTACGCCGAGTACGCCGAGGCGATGAGCGCCCGGTCCGCCGAGGTATCCCGCCTCGGCGAGTGGATCACCACGCTCGGCGCGCCCGCCCTGGTGCCCGCCGTCGAGGGTGTGCGCCAGACGACCGTCGTGCTCGCGCCCGACGTCAGCGACCGGGTGACGCGCACCGCGCCCGCCGCACTCGGCATCGGGCTCACCGAGCTGCTGTGCGGCGCGCTCCGCACGGCGCTGACCCACGTCCAGCCCTCGCCCACCGACCTCGCGATCGATCTGGAGCGCCACGGCCGGGTCCCCGCGCGGGAACACCACGACTACACCCGTACGGTCGGCTGGTTCACCGCCATCGCACCCGTGCGGCTCACCGCGCACACCGACCCCGTCGAGGCGGCGCGCGAAGTCGCCGCACGCCAGCCGGACGAGGACGGGCACGTCGCCTACGGCCGGCTCAGGTACCTCAACCCGCAGACGGCCCCGCTGCTGACCGCCCGTCCGCAGGTGCTGTTCAACTACCTCGGCCGGAGCGGCGAATCGCGGGCGCCGCACATCACCGGCACGGACGAGGGCAGCCCGTATGCCGTCGAGGTCAACGCCTGGACCGACGACACCACCGGCGGCCTGCACGCGGCCTTCACCCTGGCCGACGGCATCCCCGACGCGATCACCGGGCTCTGGCGGGCCGCCCTGGAACGCATCGCGGACGCCGCCACGACGGCCGGGCGCACCGCCCCGGTCACCCCCCTCCAGCGCGGCCTGTACTTCCAGGCCCAGATGGCGGGCACGGCCGGGCACTACGTCGCACAGAGCTACTTCACCTTCGACCGTCGCGTGGACACCGACGCGCTCGCCGAGGCGATGGCGTACGTGATCGCACGGCACCCCGTCGTGGGGGCCGGCTTCACCACCGACGACCGTGGAAACCCGGTCCAGGTCCTCAAGGCGGGCCGCCGCGTCGACGTCCGCACCGTTCACCTGACGACGGACGCCGAGGCCGACACCCTGCGCGCCCGGGACCGCGACACCGGATTCGACCCGGGCGAACCGCCACTGGTCCGGCTGACCGTGGTGCGCCTGCCCGACGGCCGCGACCGGCTCCTGCTGAGCTACCACCTCCTGCTGTGGGACGGCTGGTCGCGCGAGATCCTGCTGCGCGACCTGTTCGACGCCTACCGGGCCGTCGTCGCCGGTGAGCCACTGGACGGGACCCCGGCCACTCCTGGATTCGAGGACTACGCCCGCACCCTCGCCGCCAAGGACCCCGCCGTGGCGGAACGCTTCTGGGCCCGGCACCTGGAAGGCCTCACCGGACCGACCCTGCTCGCCGGACCCCGGCCCGATCTCCCGGACCAACTGCCGAGCGCGCTCGTCCACACCATGTCCGGCGAGCTGTCGGACCTGCTGAGGGAGACGGCCAAGGCGCACGGCGTCACGCTGAACTCGGTGCTGACCGGCGCGTTCGGACTCCTGCTCGGCGCGCACACCGGCCGCGCCGACGCGGTGTTCGGCGTGACCGTCTCCGGCCGCGAGGGCGAGGGCCATGCCGGCATCGTCGGCGTACTGCTCAACACCGTGCCCATGTGGACCCGGGCCCGGCCGGACGACACGGTCCGGGAGTACCTGACGGCCGTCCAGAACGCCCGGGTCGAGGCGATGGAGCACGAGCACCTGGGCCTCGGCGAGATCCAGCGGGCCAGTGGACACGACACCCTGTTCGACAACCTGTTCGTGCTCCAGAACTTCCTGGACCTGGACGCGTTCGCCGAAATGAACGCCCGGCACGGCATCACCTCCGTACAGGCCGACGACTCGACCCACTATCCGTTCACCTGGGTCGTCACCCCCGGCGACCGGCTCACCGTCAAGCTGGAGCACCGCGACGACGACCCCGCGAACGCGCGCCGTCTCCTCGACGACTACCTGCGCCTGCTGGAGGAGCTGACCCGGGCGACCGGCCCGGTCGGCGCCCTGCGGGGACCGGGACCGCAGCCCGAGCCCACCACGCGTACGGACATCGGGACGGACACCGTCGTCGACCGGTTCGACCGGGCGGCGGACCGAGACCCGGACCGCGTCGCCCTCGTCGCCCACGGCGCGGCCCTGACCTTCGCGCAACTCAGGGACCGCAGCCGCGCGGTGGCCGGTGTGCTGGCCGGACGCGGCATCGGACCGGAGCGCACCGTCGCCCTCGCGGTACCACGCTCGCTCGACTCGATCGTGGCGCTGTTCGCCGTGCTGCGCGTCGGAGCGGCCTACGTCCCGCTGGAGCTCGACCACCCGGACGAGCGGATCGCCGCGATCACCGACGCCGCCCGGCCGGACGTGATCCTCACGGTGAGCGCGGTGTCGCCCCGGCTGACCGGCGACCTCATCGAGCTGGACCGCCCGCTGCCCGAGGCGGAGCCGTACCGGACATTCGCACCGGACGACCCGGACCGCCTGCGGCACCCCGCGTACACGATCTTCACCTCGGGATCGACCGGAAAGCCCAAGGGCGTGGTGACCGAATACGCCGGGCTCACCAACATGCTGATCAACCATCAGCGACGCATCTTCGAACCGGTGCTGGCGGAGCACGAGCACCGGGTCTTCAGGATCGCGCACACCGTGTCGTTCGCCTTCGACATGTCGTGGGAGGAGCTGCTGTGGCTCGCCGATGGCCACGAGGTGCACATCTGCGACGAGGAACTGCGCCGCGACGCGCCCCGGCTGGTCGCGTACTGCCTGGAGCACCGGATCGACGTCATCAACGTGACCCCGACGTACGCGCAGCAACTCGTCGCCGAGGGCCTGCTCGACACCCCCGGACGGCGGCCCGCGCTGGTGCTGCTGGGCGGGGAGGCCGTCACCCCGGCCCTGTGGCGGCGGCTCGCGGAGACCGAGGGTACGGCCGGCTACAACCTGTACGGACCCACCGAGTACACCATCAACACCCTCGGCGTCGGCACCTTCGAATGCCAGGACCCGGTGGTCGGCGTCCCGATCGACAACACCGAGGTGTACGTGCTCGACCCCTGGCTGCGCCCGCTGCCCGACGGGGTGCCCGGCGAGCTGTACGTGTCCGGCGCCGGCATCGCGCGCGGCTACCTCGGGCAGCCCGCCCAGACGGCGCACCGCTTCGTCGCCTGCCCCTTCGGCGGACCCGGCGAGCGCATGTACCGCACCGGGGACCTGGCGATCCGGCGGCCGGACGGCAACCTGATGTACCTGGGCCGCACCGACCAGCAGGTCAAGATCCGGGGCCACCGGGTCGAACTCGGCGAGGTCGAGGCCGCGTTCGCCGCCCACCCGGCGGTGCGGTTCGCCGCCGCGGTCGCCCAGCCCGACCCGCAGGTCGACGGCGCGTACCGGCTGGCCGCCTACCTGGTCCTCGGCGACGGCAGCGGCCTGGCGTCCGTCGCCGCCGAAGTGGGCGCGGCGCTGCCGGACTTCCTGCGCCCCACGCACTACGCCGAGGTCGACCGCATCCCCCTGACCGTGAACGGAAAGGCCGACACCAAGGCCCTGCCGGAGGCCAGGCCGCTGGGCGTGCTGACCACCGCGGCCGAACGCGCACCGGAGACCGACACCGAGATCACCGTGTGCGCGTTCTTCGCCGAGGCACTCGACCTGGACGACGACGAGGTCAGCGCCGTCAGCGACTTCGTGTCCCTCGGCGGGCACTCCATGCTCGCGGTGCGTCTGACCGGGCTGCTCCGCCGGGAGTACGGTCCAGTGATCACCATCCGCGATCTGCTCACCCTGCGAACCCCCGAAGCGATTGCCGGTCACCTCGATGCCAACTCCTGACCCCCACCGGCCCCTTCGAGGAGCCGCCATCCTGCGCACCGCCCTGCGCCGCAACGTTGCCGCCATGACCTGGGGCACCGTCCTCATGGGCCTGTACCAGGCAGGTGAGACCGCCTTCCCCATCGCGCTCGGCCTGATCGTCGAGCACACGCTGCAGGACCGGAGCCCCGGCTCGCTCGGTGTGTCGATCGGCGCGCTGGCGGTGATCATCACGACCGTGTCGCTGTCGTGGCGGTTCGGGATGCGCGTCCTGCAGAAGGCCAACACGACCGAGGCACACCGCTGGCGGGTGCAGGTCGCGGCGTGCGGACTCCAGCCGGTGGCCCGGGACACCGGCCTCAAGTCCGGTGAGGTGCTCACCATCGCCACGGAGGACGCCGACTCCACCGCCGACATCATCGAGGTGGTGCCGCTGCTGATCAGCTCGCTGGTCGCGGTCCTGGTCGCAGCCGTCGCGCTGGGCCTCGCGGACCTCCGGCTCGGACTGCTCGTGATCATGGGCACCGTGGTCATCCTGACGATCCTGAGCGTGATGTCCAGGCGGATCGGCGCCAGTACGCAGGAACAGCAGGCCCGGGTGGCACGGGCCGGCGCGAAGGTCGCCGACCTGATCACCGGCCTGCGCCCGCTGCACGGATTCGGCGGCAACCACGCGGCGTTCGTCTCCTACCGCAAGGTCAGCACCGAGGCCAGGCACCAGGCGGTCACCGTCGCCCGGGTGAACGGCGCGTACGCCGGAGCCGCACAGGCCCTCAACGCGGTCCTCGCCGCCGCCGTGACCCTGACGGCCGGCTGGCTGGCGTTCGACGGCCGGATCTCCATCGGGGAACTGGTCATGGCCGTGGGCCTCGCGCAGTTCATCATGGAGCCGTTGAAGATGTTCTCGGAGATGCCGAAGTACGTGATGATGGCCCGCGCCTCGGCCGAGCGGATGGCGCTGGTGCTGTCGGCTCCGCCGGTGGCGCGGCCGGGACCGGAACGCCCTGCCCCGGGCGGAGACCTGGAGATCGACGGCGTACGGTACGGAACGCTGCGCGGGCTCAAGTTGCGCGTGCCCGCAGGGGAGTTCGTGGCGGTCACCGCCTACCAGCCGCGTGCGGCAGCGGACTTCGCGTCGGTCCTGGCCGTCAACGTCCCGCCGCACGCCTACGAGGGCGTGGTACGGATCAGCGGGCGGGAGATCGAGGACCTGTCGGTCGAGGCGGTCCGTGAGCACCTGCTGGTGAACCCGTACGACGCGGAGATCTTCGCGGGCACCCTCCGTACGAACATCGATCCATCGGGTACCGGCCGGATGGTGGCCGAGGCCGTCGAGGCCTCCCTGCTGACCGACGTCGTCGCCCTGCACCGCGCAGGGCTCGACCACACCGTCCGCGACCGCGGCGCGAACCTGTCCGGCGGGCAGCGCCAACGGCTGTCCCTGGCCCGCGCCCTGGCCGCCGACACCGACGTCCTGGTGCTGCACGACCCGACCACGGCCGTCGACGCGGTCACCGAACAGCTGATCGCGCGCAATCTGGTGAAGCTGCGCCGGGGCCGTACCACCGTCGTGATCACCAGCAGTCCCGCCGTCCTGGACGCAGCCGACCGGGTCCTCGTCCTGGACGACGGCGTCATCACGGCCGAGGACACCCACCGCAACCTCCTCGCCACCGACGAGGCGTACTGCCTGGCGGTGGCGAGGTGAGCGTTACGGACCCTCGCCGAGTGCCCAGGCGACGTCCCTGAGCAGGGCGTGCCGCCAGCCCGCCCGGTCGTGACCGGAAGCCGACCGTGCCACCCGTACCGTCGCGCCCGCCTGTTCCGCCAGGGCCTCGACCAGCGCGCAGTGGGGCAGCATCCGCGGCTCGTGTTCCCCGGCGTCGAAGGCGACCCGCAGCCCGGTCAGATCGGGGCGCTCCCGCAGGCGTGCGGCCACGGAGCCGCCGGTGGGACCGCCCAGGGGGTCCGCCAGGTCCAGTGCGTCAGGCGTCCACCAGAACGACCCCGACTGACAGGCGACCCGGGACACCAGCTCCGGGAAGTCCAGGGCCGCGTTCACCGCGCTCAGCCCGCCGAGGCTCTGCCCGGCGACCACCAGCCGGTCCAGGTCCGCGGGCACCCCCGACTCCGCGACCAGCGGCAGCAGTTCGTCCCGGACCGCCTCCCAGAGCCCGGTCCCGGCCGCGAACTCGGCAGCCCGGTCCTTGGCGGGCACGAGGACGAGAGTGACGGGCTCCAGTTCGCCCGCGGCGACGGCCGCGTCGAACGCGGTCATGGCCGGATGCAGATACAGCCAGTCGTCCCCGTCGAGCAGCAGCACCACCGGTCCGCCGCCGCCCGCCGGGTGGAGACGCACCGTGCGCCGCCCGCCGAGCCGCGCGCTGTTCCAGCGGAGCCGGGCGCGGGGGAGAGGGAGTACGTCGTCGGAGCCGACCACGGGCCAGTGCGGCTGGGCGGGCGCGTCCGGGGTCGCGGCGAGGGACCGGTCGATCCCCGCTCCGGCCGGGTTGAACGGGTCGGCGTACGCCGCGTCGCCCACCAGCAACCGGTAGGTGACGCGCAGCCGTTCGGGCATGGGCACTGCGGCGTACCAGCAGTCGGTGTCGCGCCACCGGCACAGGGGGACCGGCTCCGACCAGCTCTCGAACCCGATGCTCGCCGGGGAGCCGCGCCAGAGGAACAGGGTCACCCAGCCGTCGTCGCCGGCGCGGACCGACGCAGGCGTCCGCGCCGCCGCCCAGAACGCGTCGGAACCGGGAGCGCCGGGCAGTCCGAACGCGGCGAAGTCGTGCTCGGTGCGGATCCGTTCGGTCAGCCGGGGCATGAACGTCTCCTTGTGAGGGGGAAGGGAGAAAGGCTAAGCTCATGTCGATTAGGGGAGCCTAACCTAAGTTCTTCCTTGATCTTCTGTCTTTGACCGAGGAGGTTCTGAACATGAGCACCAACCCGTTCGACGACCCCGACGGCCGGTTCCTGGTCCTGGTGAACGGTGAGGGCCAGCACTCGCTGTGGCCGTCGTTCGCGGAGGTGCCCCAAGGCTGGGCGATCGCCTTCGACGAGAACACCCGGGAGGCGTGCCTGGGCTTCGTCGAGACCCACTGGACCGATCTGCGGCCCCGGTCCCTCGCCGTATCCGGGGACGCCTGAGCGGTCGACGACGGGACCCCGCCGTCCGCTGCCGGGACGCGTTGCCGGTCCCGGGTCCCGGGGCGATGCTTGGGGACATGGCCCACCAAGCCGGACCCGGTCCCGTCGCGGCCGTCAGACGTGCCCTCCGCCTGCTGGAGGCCGTCGGGGCGCACGGGAGCGGGGCCACCGCGCACCAGCTGGCCCGGGAAGCGGGGCTTCCTCCGGTCACGGTGAGCGAGATGCTGCCCGGGCTGGCCCGGGACGGGTTCGTGACGAAGCTGGGTGACGGTACCTACGTCCTCGCCGACACGGGCACCGCGCCGCGCCCGGACCACACCGGGCACGAGCTGCTCAAGCGCGTCCGCCCCGTTCTCGCCGCACTGCGGAACGATCTCTCGGCCGCCGTCTACCTGACTCTGTACGAGGAGGGTGAGATCCGGGTCCTGGAGATCGTCGACAGCGCCAGGACCCCGCGCGTGGACCTCTGGGTGGGCTTCGAGGACGCCGGGCACGCGACCGCCCTGGGCAAGAGCGTGCTGAGAGAACTGGACGAGGAGGCGCGGGCCGACTACCTGTCCCGGCACTCCCTGAACGGACTCACCCCGAGGACCATCACGCACCGGGAGGAACTGATCCGCCAGCTGGACGCCTCGGCGGCTCCGCTGGTCATGGACCGCGAGGAGTACACCCGGGGTACCACCTGCGTGGCGGTGCCCGTGTACAGCGGCGATCAGGTCGGCTCGCTCGGGATCTCCTTCCGGTCGGACCGGATGTACCGGTCCGTCGACGTCCGAGAGGGGCTGCTGACCTCCGCGATCCGCGTGTCCAGGGGACTCTCGCTCCGGGACTGATATCGGTGAGGGCCGGCCCCGGCCACCATCCGCGGAGCGGGCGCAAGTCGGGGTCGGCGGGTCCGCCGCGCGGACCGGTGTGGCAGAGTCGGGCCGTGGATGCTCTGCGGCCTCAGGACCCCGCGCGGATAGGCGCCTACCAGCTGCTCGCCCGCCTCGGCGCGGGAGGCATGGGGCAGGTGTATCTCGGCCGGTCTCCAGGTGGACGCCTGGTGGCGGTGAAGGTCATCCGCGACGAGATCAGCGAGCACCCGGACGCGCTGGCCCGCTTCCGGCGGGAGGTCGCGACCGTCGAGACCGTACGCAACGCGTACACGGCTCAGCTGATCGAGGCCTCGCTCGACTCGTCCCCCTACTGGCTGGCCACCGAGTACGTCGCAGGGCCCACCCTGCGCGCCGCCGTGGGCGCGGGCGGCCCCTTCCCGCCGGACAGCGCGCTGCGCCTGCTCGCCGCACTCGCCGAGGGCCTGGCCGCCGTCCACGTTCACGGGATCACCCACCGGGACCTGAAACCGCAAAACGTCATCCTCTCGCCGCAGGGGCCTCAGCTCATCGACTTCGGGATCGCGCGAGGGCTGGAGCAGACGATCCTCACGCAGGAGGGGCTGGCATCCGGGACGCCTGGTTTCACGGCCCCCGAGGTGCTGCTGCGCAACGAGGCGGGACCGGCGGCGGACGTCTTCGCGCTGGGCGCGACCCTCGCCTACACGGTGACCGGCCGGCCTCCGTACGGTGCGGGCGAGGCGGCGGCCGTGAACTTCCGGACCGTGTACGAGGACATCGACCTGGAGGGGGTGCGGCCGACGACGGCGGCACTGATCCGCGCGTGTGTGGCCAAGGACCCGGCGGCCCGGCCCGGCCTGGCCGCCGTCATCGCCGGATGCGCGGTGGACTCCCCGCTGGCGTCCGACCCGCACTACCGCGCGGTGGCGCGGGTGGCCGACCCCGTGCCCGTACCGACTCCGCCGTCGGCGCAGGACACGTCAGCGGTACCGTCGCACGCGGATCCCCGGCAGGGGCCGCGACCGGAGCCGGACACCGTGCGTGCCGCGGGAACGGGCAGCGGGACCGGGACGACGGGTGACGGGCGGGCCGGGCAGTCGGATGAGGCCGGGTCCACGAGGGCGCCCGGCACCACGGCACCGTACGACGGCCCGGAACGGCAGCGTCGCACCCCGAGGGGGACGACGTGGCTCGCCGTGTGCGCGGTCGCGCTCGCCGCGCCGCTCACGGTCTGGCTGCTTCCGGACCGGGGCGACAAGGGCGATGCCCAGGCCACGCCCGGGAATACCCGGTCCGGGCAGCCGGCCGCGTCCCGGTCAGCCGGTGCGAATCCGGAAGGGAAGAGTCCGGAAGGGAACAGTCCTGACGGCGGGAGCCGGGTTGCCGGGCCCCCCGGCCACTTGCTGAACGACCGCGTCTCTCACGACCGCTGGACCCTGTCGACGGACCCGGAGCAAGCCGCCCTGCGCAGTGGCTCATGCGATAACGAAAACCCTCCGGAGGACTCGCCGCCGGACGGCCTGTTCTCCTCCGTCTCGCACACCACCGGCTCGGACATCGCCACGGTGTCGCTGCGCCCCGAGGGCGTGGGCAAGGGCGAGCGGCCCAAGCCCTACTACGTCTCCGTCGGGGTACGGCCCCCGCACGAGACCGACCGAGCCACCGGCCGACCGCTCAGGTCCGTCGGCAAGGGCATCGGCTTCACCAGCAAACCGGTCGACCTGTACGGGCGATGGTCCTCGGGCGGCACCGTAAAACTCAGGTACCCCGACGACTTCCGGGGCCACTTCAAGGACGGCACCGTCGACGCCCTCCCCGTGGGGGACGACCTGGGCGACTGGACCGTCGTGATCTACCACGTGGAGGGCGGGCCATCGGATTACACCTCTGTGGTCTGCAACGGCTTCCACGCCTGACGCGCCCCACCACGGCGGGGGCGGCGACGCGTCCGCCGCCGCCACGCACCCGCTGCCCGGCCACTCGGCCATGCGCCTGCCCGGTTACTCGATGACGAGCTCGACCGGGATGTTGCCCCGCGTGGCGTTCGAGTACGGGCAGACCTGGTGGGCCTGCTCGACCAGCTTGCGGCCCGTCGCCTCGTCGAGGGACTCGGGCAGTTCCACGCGCAGCGTGACCGCGAGGCCGAAGCCCTCGCCCTGCTTGCCGATGCCGACCTCACCCGTCACGGCGGCGTCGGTGACATCGACCTTGGCCTGACGGCCCACGAGACCCAGAGCGCTCGCGAAACACGCGGCGTACCCGGCGGCGAAGAGCTGCTCCGGGTTCGTCCCCTGACCGTTTCCGCCCATCTCCACCGGCACGGCCAGCTGGAGATCCAGCTTGCCGTCGGAGCTGACGGCGCGGCCGTCACGGCCGTGGGTGGCGGTGGCGACGGCGGTGTAGATCGATTCCATGGAAACCGGTTCCTCTCGAAGCTCATGTTCGGCGGCGGTGTCCGGCCGCTTCCCCTCAAGTCAAGCACACAATTAAGTTGTGCACAATCAAATGGAGGACGCGGCGTTATGCTGAAGTCATGACCACCACGCCCAGTCCCGCCCGCCGGGCCCCGCAGGAGGCCGACTACCTCCGCCTCGACCAGCAGATCTGCTTCTCCCTGAACGCCGCCTCGCGCGCCTTCGGCAGCGTCTACCGGGTGCTCCTCAAGGACCTGGGGCTCACCTACCCCCAGTACCTGGTGATGCTGGTGCTCTGGGAGCACGGCGAGCTGCCGGTGAAGGCGCTGGGGCAGCATCTGCGGCTGGACTCCGGCACGCTGTCGCCCCTGCTGAAGCGCCTGGAGGCGGCGGGCCTGGTGCGGCGCGAGCGGAGCGCCCTCGACGAGCGGTCGGTGCACGTGCACCTCACGGACGAGGGCGCGGCGCTGCGCGAGCAGGCGCTGCTCGTGCCCCGCCGGATCGCCGCCGCGACGGGCTTCGACCTGGAGGAGATCAGCGACCTGCGGGCCCGCCTCGACCGCCTCACGGCCGCTCTGGACGCGGCGGCGGACGGCGTCGGCGAGAAGTAGCACCCGGGCGAAGCGGCCGCCCGGCGGTCAGGCGGCGTACGCGCTGAGCGCCAGGGTTGCGGACAGCACCTTCCACAGCGCCCAGGCGCCCGCACGGCTCGCCACCGTGCACGGCGCGCTCTTTGTGCAACGGGTCGGCCGGTCCTGCCAGGCGCTCACGACCAGGTAGTGGAACCCGAAGGTACGGCTGAAGGCGAAGCGGATGTGCAGGCCCTCTCCCAGTGCGTGGCCGGGCAGGGTCGCGATCTGCAGGCCGGTGCCACCGGCGGCCTCCACGCGGACCGGGTTGCCCCCCAGAAGATCGCACTCGTCGGCCGGCCGGATCCGGCTCGGACACGCACCGCTCACCGGGAACAGCCAGAAGTTGTCGGTGAGCTGCCGGCGTACATCCTGCGGGCCGGTGAAGGGGTGCAGCCCCAGTGAGTAGCTGTACCGGTACAGCCACCCCACGCCGCCGTGGCATGCTTCCGGCCCCTCGTCGCACCCCTCGGCGGCTCCGCCACGGCTGCCCGCCGACAGGAAGGCGGGAGTGCCGGCGTACGAGGGCGGCGGCACCGCGCCGAGTGCGAGCGAGACAGTGAGCAGGGCGGCCGACGAGCATCGAGCCGCCGTGCGGGTGAACCCCCGCGCGGCTCCTCGGACCGCCGCCCCCGGAGGGAAGCCGTGGGAGGTACGGCACCGAGCGCGCTTCGTGTTCCGCATCAGCACCTTCCGATGTGCGTACGAGCCACATGGACGGTATGTCCTGGCGCGGGGTTCGGCATCTCAGCGACAGGAGATCCCGGGCAGCGCGACCGGAGCCGGGCCGCTCAGGCCGCGAGCCCCAGCACCATGGCCCCGACGACCGGCGCCGCGTACACCAGCGGGTAGGGGATGTGCGTGTACCAGCGGGCGCGGATCACCGTGACGACGGCCCCGGCGAAGTAGAGCACCAGGCCGATCCCGGCCGCGATCCCGACGGCCGGCAGGAACAGCCCGGCGACCAGGCCCACGGCCCCGGCGGCCTTCGCCGCACCGAGCCATGTCCACCAGGAGCGGGGGACGCTGTAGTCGCTGAGGGCCTGGACGACCCACTGGGCACGGAAGAGCAGGGCGCCGGCGGAGTAGCCGGCCATGGCGGCGGCGACGAGCGTGACGACGATGTGGGCGACGGACATGGTGGAAACTCCTCATCGGGCGGTGCCGGTGTGTTCTCGCCGGCCTCGGTGGCCGGTCCGGCACTGCTCTGAAACGCCCCGACGGGGAAACGTGACAGGTTCGCCAAGATTCTTTTCCGGGCCGGTCCGCGCGGCCCCCCGCAGCGCCGCTCCGTCAGGTGTCAGATCCGACGAGCCAGCAGGAACAGATGCGGTTCGGGCACGGCCGCCGGATGGTCCGGGGTGAACAGGGTGCTCTCCTGCGCCAGGACCGTGAATCCGGCCGCCGCCACCACCGCGGTGAACGCCTCCTCAGCGAAACTGGTCACCCGCACCGGCTGTCCCATGAACATGCCGCTCACCCCCTCCACGTCCAGCGGCACCGTCGCCACGGCCAGATGACCACCGGGCCGCAGCACCCGCGCAGCCAGCCGCAGTACGTCCCGCTGCTCCGCGCGGGTGAGCTGGAGGAGCGAGAAGTAGACGCAGACCGCGTCGAAACCCGTGTCCTCCAGCGGCAGTTCACGGACATCGGCGCAGCGGAACTCGGCCCCGGGCACCTGCCGGGACGCGATGTCCACCATGACGGGGGAGACATCGACGCCGAGCACCTCGTGGCCGGCGTCGGTCAGGGTCCGCGCGGTCGGCCTTCCCGTGCCGCTGCCGACGTCCAGCACCCGGCTGCCCGGGGCCAGCCGCTCCAGCAGCAGCGCCAACGAGGCGTGATGTGCGGCCGATCCGCCGAACGCTCGCTCGTAGTCGGCGCCGAGAGCGTCGAACACCGAGGCGGCGGTGGGCTGCTGAGCCGAATCCATCGCGGACCCCTTTCTGCTGCTGTTCGTTACGGTACGCGGGCGACGGCCACGTACAGTCCGCTGTGCTCGGGCTCCGGCGCGGGCGTGTCGCGGAACCACTCGGGGGCGGTCACCAGGCCGGGCTCGACGACGTCCAGCCCGTCGAGGAACAGGGCGAACTCCGCGCGGGTGCGCAGCGCGAGCCGGATGCCGCCCTTGTCGTACTCGTCGGCTCCCTGCTGCCCCCGCTCAGGGTTGACGTCGGACGCGCCCTGGGACAGCACCACATAGCTGCCCGGGCACATGGCGGCCGTCAGGGTGCGGACGATGCCGACCGGGTCCACGTCGTCGGGCAGGAAGTGCAGCAGCCCGAGCATCGACAGGGCCACGGGGCGCCGGAAGTCCAGGACCCTGTGCGCGGCCTCGATGATCACGTCCGGTTCGCGGACGTCGGCCGGGACGTAGTCGGTGGCGCCCTCGGGCCGGCTGATCAGCAGCGCCTCGGCGTGGCGCAGGACGATGGGGTCGTTGTCGCAGTAGACCACCCGCGACGCCGGGTTGATCTCCTGGGCGATCTGGTGGAGGTTCGGCGCGGTCGGAATGCCGGTGCCGATGTCGAGGAACTGGTCGACGCCCTCCCGTGCCAGCCATGCCGTGGCGCGGTTCATGAAGGCGCGGTTCTGGTGGGCGCCGATCTTCGCCTCGATGGGCAGCTGTTCCGCGACCGCCTGGTCGACGGGGTAGTTGTCCTTGCCTCCGAGGAGCGCGTCGTAGACGCGCGCCGACTGCGGCCTGCTGGTGTCTATCGGGGGCTGGGACGTCCCTGTCGTCATGGCGTGCTCCGTTGCAGATGAGGTGAAACCGCTCCTGCCGTGAAGTCTGCCACAGCAACTTCGGGCTGATCACGCGGTGTTGGCGCGGGACCGGCCGCCCGCGATCCGCGGCACCGGCCAGGCCCTACTGCAGCGCGCGCACCGCCGCACCGAACAGGGCGGGGGCGCGGTGCGCGGCGGGAACGATCAGCCGTGCGGTGGCGGGACGCCGCGCCACCGACAGCAAACCTGCGGTGAGAAGGCGATGACGCAGAGTCAGCCGCGCCCATCGGGCGGGATAGTCCTGCGGGCGGCCCGCGGCGAGCGACTCCACCGCCGCACCGGCCGTCGCCACGGCGAGTGCGACCCCCTCGCCGGTCAGCGCGTCCACGTAGCCCGCGGCGTCACCGGCCAGAAGGACCCGCCCCGCCCGCTGAGCCCGCGCGCGCTGCCGCAGCGGACCGGCGCCGCGCACGGCACCGGCTTCCCGGCCGAGCAGCATGGAGGCCAGGCGCGGGAAGGCCGCCAACTGGCTCTCGTACGCACGACGCTCCCCGCTCAGCACGGCCACACCCACCAGGTCGTCCCCGAGCGGCGTCACGTACGCCTCACCGTGCCGGGACCAGTGCACCTCAACGAACTCCGTCCAGGGGGCGACGCGGTAGTGCCGGCGTAGCCCGTAACGGCGCACCGCGCCCCCCGGCCCGTCCAGGCCGAGCGCACGACGGACGGGGGAGTGCAGCCCGTCGGCGGCGATCAGCCAACGGGCGGTCAGCCCGCAGGCCCCCACCCGGTCATGGTCCTGCCGGACCTCCGCGACCTTGCCCGGCACGATCCGGACCCCGAGCTCCACCGCCCGCGTGTGCAACGCGGTGTGCAGGTCCGTCCGCCGCACGCCGAGCCCGGCCCGGCCGCGGAATGCCGCCATGGCACTCCGCGCACCCTCCACGTAGCGGATCCCGCGCAGGGGATGGCCGGACACCTCGACGCCGAGGGCGCGCAGCGCCGCCACCCCGCTGGGCATGATGCCCTCGCCGCACGCCTTGTCGACGGGGGCGGTACGGGGTTCGACGACGACGGCCTCCATGCCGAGCGAGGCCGACCGGATCGCCGCCGCGAGGCCGGCGGGGCCGCCGCCCGCGATCAGGAGGTCGATCACGCCGCAACGCCCCCGGCGGAGGCGAGCGCCGCCTCCTCGCACCTGACCCGCACAGCCATGAGCGCCGCGTTGAGCACGGTGAAGACCAGCGCGGTCACCCACGCGCCGTGGACGAGCGGGAGCGCGATCCCCTCCGCGGCGACGGCGACGTAGTTGGGGTGGCGCAACAGGCGGTACGGGCCGCCCGTCACGAGTGCCATGCCCGGCACCACGATGACGCGGGTGTTCCACCGGTGTCCGAGCGTACGGATGCACCACCAGCGCAGGGCCTGGGCGGCCACCACGACGGCCACCATGGTCCAGCCGAGCAGCGGCACGAACGGCCGGTCCGCGAGGCCGGCCTCGGCCAGACACCCCGCCAGCAGCGCGGTGTGCAGGGCGACCATGGCCGGATAGTGCCCGCGGCCCGACTCGGTTCCGCCCCTGGCCAGTGCCCAGCGCGTGTGGCGCAGGGCGACGGCGAGTTCGGCGAGGCGCTCGCCCGCCACGGCCAGCACCAGTGCCGTGTACCAGATCATGTGTCCTCCGGCCTACCAGCGCAGCAGCACCAGTTCGCAGCAGAAACCCGGGCCCATCGCCATCAGCAGACCGGGAGAACCCCGCTCGGGCCGCCGCTCCTCCAGGGTGTCCCGCAGGACGTGGAGTACGGAGGACGAGGACAGGTTCCCCACGTCGGCCAGCGAACGCCAGGTGACGTCCAGCGCTCCTTCGGGGAGCGAGAGGACGTCGGAGACGGCCTGAAGAACCTTGGGCCCGCCCGGATGGCACACCCAGTGGGCCACATCCTTCGGCTTGAGCCCGTGCTCCGCGAGGAAGTTGCCCACATCGTCCGCCAGATGGCGGCGCACCACGTCGGGGACGCCAGGATCGAGCACCACCTTGAAGCCGGAGTCGCCGATGTCCCAGCCCATGACGTGCCCGGTGTCGGGGTACATGCGGCTGCGGGTGGCGATCACCTCGGGACCCGTCCGCGGCGCCCGGCCCTCGCCGAGCGCCACCACGGCGGCGGCGCCGTCCCCGAACAGCGCGGTCGCCACCAGATTGGCGGGCGACGCGTCGCCGCGCTGGAAGGTGAGGGAGCACAGCTCCACCGAGAGCAGCACCGCCACGTCGTCGGGCCGGCCGAGCAGGTAGTCGTGGAGCCGGGCGATCCCGGCCGCCCCGGCGACGCAGCCGAGCCCGAAGACCGGCAGCCGCTTCACATCCGGGCGCAGGCCGAGGCGCCCCACGAGGCGGGCGTCCACGGACGGCGCGGCCACGCCGGTGACCGAGGTGAACATCAGCAGGTCCACGTCCTCGGGCCGCAGCCCCGCCGTCCGCAGCGCACCGCGCAGCGCCTCGGCGCCCAGGTCCACGGCCGCCGTGATGAACACGTCGTTGGCGTCCCCGAATCCGCGCAGCTCCGCGTAGCGCTCCAGCGGCAGCACCATGGAGCGGGTGCGCACCCGGGCGTTCTCGTGCAACCGGTCCAGGACCCGCCTGTCGGCCCCCGGCGGCAGGCAGGTGCGGGCCACCATGTCGGTGACCTCGCGCTGGGTGTGCCGGTACGGGGCGAGGGTGCCGTGCACGGCGGCGATCCGGGTCATCCCGAACCCTGCTTCTCAGGCGTCATGGCCCATCCCTGCCCCGCGCACGGCACAAAACACCGCAAACAACCCGTGCGGCTGTCAGGTCCACGGTGTCCGGAGTCCCTACGATCACGTGATGGGCACTCCGGATCCGTCGCGCGCCTACGCCGCGACCGCGTGGCCGCTCGGCCGCACCACGGCGCTGGCCCGCTCGTGCCACCCGGGTCCGGTGGTCGCGGTGACCGCGATCGCGGGCGCTCTCGGCGCGGGCGTCGGCCTCGACCGCATGCGCTGCGCCCTCCTCGTCGCGGCCGTGCTGACCGGTCAGCTGTCCGTCGGCTGGTGCAACGACGCCTTCGACGCCGGACGGGACGCCGCCGCCGGACGCACCGGCAAACCGGTGGCCGACGGATCGGTGAGCCGCGGGACGGTCTGGGCGGCGGCCTTCACCGCCGCCCTGCTCTGCGTCCCGCTCTCCCTCGCCTGCGGCCCGCTCGCGGGCACGGTGCATCTGACGGCCGTGGCGGCCGCCTGGGCGTACAACCTGAAGCTGAAGGCCACCACCCTGTCCTGGCTCCCGTACGTGATCGGATTCGGCACCCTGCCCGCCGTGGCCGCGCTGACCCTGCCCGGCCGCCCCGGGCCGGCCTGGTGGGCGGTGACCGCGGGAGCGCTGCTGGGCCTGGCCGCCCACCTCGGCGACGTCCTGCCCGACATCGAGGACGACCTCCGTCACGGCGTGACCGGCCTCCCGCAGCGCCTGGGCGTCACCACCACGGGCCTGTTGCTCCCCGTGCCCCTCGTCGCCGCCTCCGCGGTCCTGGCCCTCGGCCCGACGGGACCGCCCGGACCCTGGGGCGCCGCGACACTCGCCGCCGCGGCACCGGCCGCGCTCGCGGGCCTCCTGCTCGCCCGCACCTGGCGCAAGGCCCCCCTCGCCGTGGCGGCCGCCGTCGCGGCGGCGGACGTAGCACTCCTGCTGGTACGCGGCACCGCGCCGGTGTGAGCGGGGCGGGGAGCGCTCAGGCCGTGCGCAGCCAGCCACCGACCAGCCGCAGGTCGGCGTCGGTCAGGCCGAGCGACGGGTCGACGCGGTGGAGAAGAGCCGTCGCTCCATGGCGGTCCGCCACCCAGCGCCGGTCCCGCTCGGTGATCTCGTCGTCCACCCAGGCGAAGGCGCGCCCCGCGGCCCAGCCGGCGAGCGTGCGCGTCTTCCAGTGCAGACCCGCCCGTGCGTCCCGCTCGTCCGCCTCGGAAGGCGGGGGCCAGGTGACGACCCGCAGTTCCGGCAGGCCGAGTCGTGGCGCGACGACCGCGTTCGCCTCCTCCGCCCACGTCGTCGCCCAGACCAGCTCGCACGGGAGCGCGGCGAGCCGGGGCCCGAGCGACGGATCGATCCGGTCGAGCAGCGGATTCCCTCCGGCCGTCGGCGGATGCTGCCCTTCCGGGTATACGGGGTGACCGCCGGCGCGCGGGCCGAAGGGGATGAGGGGGCCGTCGACATCGAGGAAGAGAAGCGGAAGCCCGCCGGGACCGGTCACCGCTGCACGGTACAACCCGTCGTCATCGCCCCCGGCCCACCGGTTCACCGCACGCGCGCAGGCGGGCGTCAGCGGCCGCCCGCCACCCGGAGGATCGCGCCGGTGGCGTACGAGGCGTCGTCCGAGAGCAGCCAGGCGACCGCGCCGGCGATCTCCCCGGGCTGTCCCGGCCGGCCCAGCGGGATCCCGGCGGCTGCCTTGTCGGGGCGTTCCGGGTCCGCGTGGAAACCGGTCCGGATGATGCCGGGCGCGACCGCGTTGACGCGGATGCCGGCCGTCGCGACCTCTTTGGAGAGGCCGATCGTCATCGCGTCCACGGCTGCCTTCGCCGCGGCGTAGTGGACGTACTCGCCCGGGCTTCCGAGCGTGGCCGCCGCCGACGACATGTTCACGATGGCCCCGCCGCCCGACCCGGTCATGTCGCGCACCGCGCGCCGGGCGCAGAGCAGATAGCCGACGACGTTCACGTCCAGGGCGCGCCGGAGCCCTTCGGGGTCGGCGTCGGCGAGCGGGCCCAGCGGGCCGCCGACCCCGGCGTTGTTGACCAGGCCGGTGACCGGTCCCAGTTCCGCCGCCGCGCTGTCGAAGAGCCGGTCCACCGCGGTCTCCTCAGTCGTGTCCACCCGCACCGCGACACATCGCCGGCCCGTCTCCCGTACGGCCGCGGCGACCGCCTCGGCCGCTGCGGCGTCGGAACGGTAGCCCAGTGCGATGTGATGGCCGTCGGCGGCCAGGCGCGTACAGACCGCGGCGCCGATGCCGCGACTGCCCCCGGTGACGACGGTGACCGGCTGACGGCTCATGCGGGGATCCCTCGCTCCTGTGCGGCGAGGAGGCGACGTCCTCGGCTGGCCGCCCCATCGTAGGCCGAGGTGATCAAGGCCCCGCGCACGCCGACGGGCTGCCACCCCCTCATGGAAGGGTGGCAGCCCGTCGTTCGCGTCAAGCGCGGTGGCTACAGGGGGAGGTCGCTGCCGTTCCGGCCGCCCTGCTGCTCGCTCTGCTCCCGCAGCTTCCGGGCCTTCTCCTCGAGTCGGCGACGCTGCTCCGGGTCGCTGGTGCGCTCGGCGGCCTCGGTCATGTGCCTGGCCTTCTCGCGCATCTGCTGGGCTCGGCCGGTTTCTCCTGCAACGCTCATCGTCGCTCCTTCGGACGGTAGGGAAGAGCGGGCCCCTTCAGACAAGCAGCGCAGCGTGAGGACCGCATGCCGAAGCGTTACGTACGGTGAGAGGGCCAGGTGAAGGGCGTGCGGAGGCCGGGCCGCGACGGCCCGGGGCCCCGGTTCGTGACCGGGGTGAACCGGGCGTCTGGACGCTGGCATGATCGGGGGCATGAACGAGCGCATGATCGCCGCGTGTGACGGGGCGTCGAAGGGTAATCCGGGGCCGGCCGCCTGGGCCTATGTGGTGGCCGACGCGGACGGCAGGCCGCTGCGGTGGGAGGCCGGGCCCCTGGGCACCGCCACCAACAACGTCGCCGAGCTCACCGCCCTTCAGGAACTGCTGGAGTCGCTCGACCCGGCCGTGGCGCTCGAGGTCCGGATGGACTCGCAGTACGCCATGAACGCCGTGACCAAGTGGCTGCCGGGCTGGAAGCGCAACGGCTGGAAGACCTCGGCCGGCAAGCCCGTCGCCAACCGCGACCTGGTGGCCCGCATCGACTCCCTGCTCACCGGCCGGGCCGTGCAGTTCGTCTATGTTCCGGCCCATCAGGTGGACGGCGACCCGCTGAACGCGCTCGCCGACCAGGCGGCCAGCGAGGTGGCCGTGGCCCAGCGGGCGGCGGGCACCTCCCAGGGCTCCGCCGACCTGCCCGTTCCCGCGCCCTCCCGCGCGACCGAGGGGCGGCGGACCGGGGGAGCGGCGAAGAAGGCGGGCGGCGCGGCCCGTTCCGGCGGGGCGACCATCCGCGCCAAGTTCGCCGGCCGATGCCAGTGCGGCAGGCCGTACGCGGCCAAGGACATGATCGCCAAGAACGACCAGGGCTGGGGCCACCCGGAGTGCCGGACCGCCACCACCGCCTGACGCGGCCCGCCCGCAGGACGTCCCTCGCGACCGGCCGCCACCGCCCGGCGCGGGCACCGGCAGGACGCTCCCCGCGGCCCGGCCGGTCCGGGTCGTGGTGATCCCGCCCCCGCAGGGGGGCGAGCGTGCCATGATGCGGCTCCGGTGGTGCGCTTCGAGATGCCGCCGGAGCCGTGGAAACGGCGACACGCTGGGGGGCGTATGGAAAGCACGGTTGCGGTGCTGCGTGAGCTGCGCGGGGCGCAGAAGTCGGCCAAGGGGGTGTCGCTCTACTCGCGGTACGTGAACCGGCCGGCCGGCCGGGTCTTCGCGGCAGCCGCGTACCGCCTCGGCATGACGCCCAATCAGGTCACTCTGGTGAGCGCGGCGTTCACGTTCGCCGCCCTCGCCCCGGTGGCTCTCGTCCGCCCCACCTGGGGGCTTGCGGTCCTGGTCTACCTGGGGCTCGCCGTCGGGTTCGCCCTCGACTCGGCCGACGGGCAGCTGGCCCGGCTGACCGGCGGTGGCGGCCCGGACGGCGAATGGCTCGACCACGTCGTCGACTGCGCGAAGATGATCCTGGTCCACACCGTCGTACTGATCGCGTTCCACCGCTACTTCGCTCTCGGCTCCGACGGCTGGCTGCTCCTGCCGCTCGGCTTCCTGTTCGTCGCGGTGCTCACCTTCTGCGCCGGGCTGCTCCGGGAGCAGCTGGGCAAGGCGGCCGCCCGTTCGGCGCCGGCGGGCGGGGCCCCGGCCGGTCCGGTCTCCCGGCTGCGGGCGGTGGCGCTGCTGCCGGCCGACTACGGGGTGTTCTGCCTGGTGTTCCTGCTGCTCGGCGACGAGACGGCGTTCCGCACCGGATACGCCGTACTCGCCGCCGTGCACGCGCTGTTCCTCGTGGCGTTCCTCGGCAAGTGGTTCAGGGAGCTGAGAGCGCTCCGGGCGGGCTGACCATCGTGTCCAGCGCCCGGCGCAGCTGGGTGCTGGACGTGTGCACGGTGTACGGGAAGTACACGACCTCCACGCCGACCTCCGCGAAGTCGCGTTCCAGTCGTTTGCCCTTCTCCGTGTCGCGCCAGTCGTCCCCCTTGAAGATGACGTCGAACCTGACCTGCTGCCAGGTCTCGACCTTGTCGGGGACGGTCTCGACGAACGCCGCGTCCACGTACCGCACGCTCCGGACGATCTCCAGCCGCTCCGGCAGCGGGATGACCGGCCTGTGGCCCTTGGCGAGTGCGGCCATCTCGTCCGAGACGACCCCCGCGACCAGGTAGTCGCACTGACTGCGGGCATGGCGCAGGATGTTGAGGTGGCCAATGTGGAACAGGTCGTAGACCCCCGGCGCGTAGCCGACCCTGTGTACCATCCGTTCTCTCCCCCCACGGTGTGAACGTGATGTCCCGTGTCCCATCGGAAGGTATCCGGACATGGCATCCGGTCCGGCGGGATATCGGTATCGGTGTGATCGTGCGATGACCTTACTGCGAAGACCACTTGTGCATCTCGTGAACGGATAAGCTCACTTTTGGGGCTGTTCCTTGGGGGGAACACAGGTGGCTCCGGGGGAAGGCGGGCGTCCGATGCCAGGAACAGAGCACCACCATGAGCCGTTCGACGGCCGCCGCCTGCTGGTGGTCTCCACGAACTACGCACCCGAGCTGACCGGCATCGGCCCGTACGCCGCCCAGCTCGCCGAGCACTGGGCCCGCTCAGGGGCCGACACCCATGTGCTCACCGGGATGCCGCACTACCCCTCCTGGCGGACCGAGGCGGCGTACCGGGGCGTGTGGCGGACCGAGGAGCAGCGCTCGGGCGTCACCGTCCATCGCCGAAGACACTATGTGCCGCCCCGTCAGAGCGCGCTGCGACGGGCCGCGTTCGAGGCCAGTGTGCTCGCGCACGGCCTCGCGGCCCCGCCCGCCCTGCGGCCCGACGCGGTGATCGCCCAGCTGCCGAGCCTCGCCGGCGGGGTCATCGGCGCCCGGCTCGCCCGCCGCCACGGCGTCCCGTACATACCCGTCGTCCAGGACCTGATGGGCGCCGCCGCCGCGCAGAGCGGCATCCGGGGCGGCGGGCGGGCGGCCGCCGTCGCGTCACGGGCCGAGCGGTACGCGCTCGCGGCCGCGACACTGGTCGGCGTCATCCACGAGAGCTTCGTCCCCCGGGTCACGGCCTACGGGGTGGACCCGGCCCGCATCCGGCTGGTCCCCAACTGGAGCCACGTCCAGCCCCCTTCGGCCGACCGGGCCGCGACCAGGGCCCGCCTCGGCTGGCGGGAGGACACCCCCGTGGTCCTGCACTCCGGCAACATGGGACTCAAACAGGGGTTGGAGGTCCTCGTCGACGCGGCGCGGCTGGCCCCCGGGATACGCGTCGTCCTGATGGGGGACGGCAACCAGCGCGACGCCCTGCTCGCCCGCGCGTCCGGCCTGCCCAACCTGGACTTCCTGCCGCCGGCCGCAGCGGACGAGTTCACCGACGTCCTGGCCGCCGCCGACGTCCTCGCCGTGACCCAGCGCGCGTCCGTGCTCGACATGAGCGTCCCGTCCAAGCTCACCTCGTACTTCGTCTCGGGCCGCCCCGTCGTCGCCTCCGTGGCCGACGGGGGCGGTACCGCCCAGGAGGTGCAGCGCTCGGGCGCCGGTCTCCTCGTCGCACCCGAGGACCCTGCCGCCGTCCTGGCGGCGGTCCGCAAGCTCACCGAGGAACCCGCCGCCGCCGACGAACTCGGCGCCCACGGCCCGCGGTACGTGGCCCGCCATCTCAGCCGGGAAGCCGGCCTCGCCCGCTTCGACGCACTGCTCACCGAGGTCCTCCAGGACGCCGAAGGGACACACCGCCGATGACCCAGCCGATCCGCCCGCTGGAGGACCAGGACGAACCCGCGCTGCTGCGGGACCAGTTCCGCCAGCTCCTGCGCTACCGTTCCCTGCTCGCGTGCGGCGTCGTCGTCGGACTCCTCGGCGCCGGCTGGCTGGCGCTGAGCGGCGAGGACACCTATACCTCCACGGGTGAGGTCTCCGTACGCTCCGCCACCTCGGACCCCTTCGCCGCCGGTGCCTCCGCCGACAAGGGCATCAACATCGGCTCCGAGCGCCAGACCGCGGTCAGCGACGCCGTGGGCACCGTCGCCGTCGGCTCGCTGGCCAAGACCGGCGACGCCGTGGAGGTGGGCACCCTGCTGTCCGGGCTGCAGGTGACCAACCCGCCCAACACCCTGGTGCTCAGGTTCTCCTACACCGGCAGCGAGCCCGGACAGGCGAAGGCCCGTGCCCAGGCGCTGGCCGAGGCCTACCTGGAGATACGCCGCGAACGCACCGAGAACAGCATCGACAACATGGTCGACGGCTACCGCGCCCAGCTGAAGCCTCTCACCGAACAACGCGACCGCCTGGCCCAGCAGGAGACCGGCACGGTGGGCAACGACGTCACCAGCGCACGGGCCAACCTCATCGTCTCCATCTCCGAACTCAGTCAGAAAATATCGGAGTTGCGGGCGCTGGACACCACGCCCGGCTATCTGAACAAGAAGCCCGTCGTGCCCGAGGCGCCCAGCGGCGCCGGCCTGCCCCTGCTCCTCGGACTCGGCGGCGTCGTCGGTCTCGCCCTCGGCCTGCTGCTGTCCTGGGTGCGGCTCGTCTTCGACCCCGCCGTCCGCTCCACCAGGGAACTCGTCCGCTCGCTCGGCGCCCCGCTGCTCGGCACGCTGCCCCGCGAACGCGCCGCGGCCGGAACGCTGCTCGCCATCGGACGCGGTGGCAGCAGGCTGGCCGAGGAGTACCGGGCGGTGGCCTTCCGGCTCGCCTACGACCCCTCGTTCGCCGAGCGCCGCCGCCTCCTGGTCACGGCGCCCCGGGGGGACAACAGTATGGCGACCGCAGCCGCGGCCAACCTCGCGGCCGCCTTCGCCGAGATGGGGCGCGACGTCCTGCTGGTCGAGGCCGATCTGAGGGCCCCGTCCCTGGCCGGGGAACTCGGCGCGGCGGGCCGCACCGGCCGCCCCAGCTGGGCCGCCCAAGCCGAGCGCACCTGGCCCTCGGACAGCCGCACCAACGTGGACGTCCCCGGATCCGGGGCATTCACCCTCGTCGCCGGGCGCCGTACGGACAACGTGCCGCGCGCCCTGACCTCCGCCCCCGTCGGCCGGATCCTCGCCGAGGGCGGCAGGCCCGGCGCCGTCGTCATCGTGCTCGCCCCGCCCGTGCTCTCGTACGCCGACGCCGTCGCGCTCATCGACCGCGTCGAGGGCGTCGTGGTGGTCTGCGACCCGCGCGAGGTGCACCGCAGCGACCTGGAGCGCATCCGCGAGATCATCGGCGCCGCGGGCGGCACCGTGCTCGGCACGCTGCTCCACCCCGGCTACGGACGCCTGGAGCGCCGGGCCCGCCGGAAGGCGGCCGGACGCCGCGGCCACGGCCGCACCGCGTCCCCGCACGACGGCCACGACGCCCCCGAGGCGGACGGCCCCGACCGGGCGGACGTCGCCGGGCACACCGGCGACCCCACCGAGACGCTCGGCCTGCGCACAGTGGAGAGCGGCAGCGGACGCGGCGGCAACGACCACAGCAGTACCGCGGGCCACAGGTGAGGGCACGCACCGCCGTCCTCTGCTCGGTCGCGGACCAGGGGGTGGCGGCGCTCACCAACATCCTGGTCCTGGTGGTGGCCGCCCGGCTTTCCACCGTCGCCGACTTCGCCCGCTTCTCCGCCGTCTACCTCGTCTTCTCCGTACTGCTGGGGGTGTCCGGCGCCTACACCGGACAGCCCCTGGTGCTGCGCCGGGGGGCGAGCGACCAGACGCGCGGATCCTGCCGTTCCGCGGTCGCCTTCACCCTGCTCGTCTCGGCCGCGGTCGGCGGCCCGCTCGCCGCCGTCTGCGCCGTGCTGCCGGGGGAGACGGCACGCGCGCTCACCATGCTCGGGCTCGTGCTGCCCGTCGTCCTCGCCCAGGACACGGCCCGCTACGCCTTCGCCACCCTGCACGCCCAGCACATGGCGCTGGCCGCCGACACGCTCCGGCTGGTGTGCGTCCTGGGGGCGCTGGCCGCACAGCCGCAGGGCACCCCCGCGGCCCGGCTGGTCATCGTCTGGGGCCTCTCCGCCCTGCCGGCGCTCCTGTTCTCGGCGGTCGCGCTGCACCGCAGGACGGCCGGTACCCCGGTGCTGCTCAAACCCCTGCTGAGGAAGGGGCACCTCGGCCGGCGGTTCGTCATCGAGTTCGGCGTGGGCAACGCGACCAGCCAGCTCTCCGTGCTGGGGCTCGGCACGGTCGGCAACCCCCTCCTCGTCGGCGCCCTGCGCGGCGCCACCACCCTCTTCGGCCCGCTGAACGTGCTGTTCACCTCGGCCACCGGCTTCGGCCCCCCGCTCCTCGGGCGGCTCGCCACCGAACGGCTCAGGGTGCGGGCCACCGCCGCCCTGGCCGCCCTCCTCGCGCTCACCGCCGCCGGCTGGGCGACCGTGCTCGCGCTGCTCCCCGCATCGGCCGGCCGCCATCTGCTCGGCGACACCTGGCCGACGGCCGCCGCGCTGCTCCCCGCGACCGGCAGCCAGTACACGGCCATGGCCGTCGGCACCTGCGGGCTGCTGGCGCTCAGGCTGCTCGACCCGCGCACCACGCTCGGCATCCAGGTGGTGTTCTCCCTCGCCTCGGTAGCCTTCCTCACCGGCGGCTATCTCATCGGCGGGGTGCCGGGCGCCGCCTGGGGGCTGTGCCTCGGCTCCGTCTGCAAGGCGGCCGCCACCTGGACCCGGGTGGCCCGGCTCACCCGCCGGGACCGGCCGGGACACGCCCCGGTCAGCGCGACCGCTGTCGGCTCCGGTCCGTGAAACTGGTGACGAGCGCCAGGCACAGCGCCGCGATGGCGAGCTTCCCGACGGCCTGGAGCAGCGGGCCGCGCAGCAGGATGAACGTGTATCCCGCGATCAGCGGAGCCGCGATCGCCAGGACGCTGCCGGGCCCCGGCCCGGCCCGTGTCACCGCCCGCGCGTAGCGGCGGTCGGTGCGCGCCGCCGCGTAGCCGATCAGGGCGAGCCCGCCGATCATGCCCGGCGCCCCGAAGTCGACCCACAGCTCGGTCCACAGCGGCGCGGAGAGATTGGTCATGTTCATACCCATCCACTGCCCGACGCGCACCCCGGTGTCCTCCGGCTTCCCGCTCCAGGCCGCCCGCGGCACGAAGAAGAAGGCGGAGCCCGCCAGTTGACGGCCGTATGTGTGGCCGCGGGTGTCGACCCAGGAGATGGTGTTGGCGAACATCACCGTCTGGTCGTAGTCCTTGGTGGCCAGCGGTTCGAACACCGAGGACGACTGCACCGGCCGGTACCCGGAGTCGTCGTAGCGGAACCGGTCCGCGTACGGGAACAGCACCAGCGCGCCGATCACCCCCATGGCCAGCACCGAGCGGTACATCGCCGCGCTGCTCGGGAACGCGGTGAAGAGCAGCGAGACCAGGACCGTCAGGAACCAGTAACGGGCGTTGGACACCGGGTTGTTCACGACCAGGTTGACCGCTGCGAGCGCGGTCCACACCAGGACGGTGGACGGCGAGCGCCGGGCCCGGCGCGAGGTCACCAGCCGACGGGTATAGAAGAGCAGCGCCAGCAGGGCGGGGACGGTGCCGAAGCCCTTCAGGAACGCCGAGCCCACATTGGACTCCCCGGACGCGACACCGCTCTCCGCCACCGAGGCGCTGATCTCCTGCCGGCTGGAGAAGAACACGGCGGGCCCGCCGAGCTTCAGCACGTAGTAGCCGCTCGCGGCGAACGCGATCAGCACCAGCAGCCGCAGCCTGACCGGATGTGCCGTGGCGGGACCGCCGCCGCCCCCGCGCGCCGAGGTACGCCGTCGCAGCGGACGCCGGGACGCGAGCAGCGCCCCCAGGTCGAAGGCGGCACACCCCACCAGGATCAGGGCGATCGCCGTGACCAGATCGGAGCGCGGCCCGACCAACGGCGTCGGCGTCTGACCGATGACCGCCTGGGCGAACGGCGCCACGCCCATCGCGATGTACACGAACATCCAGAAGACACCCTGCAGCAGCCGCCGCCGGGTGGAGAGGATCATGGTCGCCAGCCGGGCGCCGGAGTAGCACGTGAGGACGAGCTGCAGCCAGTACCCCGTGTCCCGGGACCCGGACCCGGGCTGGGCGGCGATCAGTGCGGGCAGGAAGCAGACCAGCCCCAGGATCAGCGGCACGGCCATCGCCCGCGACAGCATCGCCCAGGACATCGGCCTGACGAGCGGCTCGACCGGATGGCGCGGACCGCTCCGGCGAACGTCGCCGGACCGCACCGCCTCGTGCACGGACGTCATCGTTCCCCCGCTCCGTGAACGTACGAACCCGTGAACACCGGCGAACCTGCGAAGAGCCCGCGAATCCATGAGCCCCTGCGAACCTGCGAAGACCTGCGAATCCATGAACACCGGCGAACCTATGAACACCTTAACGAATCAGCCCACTTGAGGTGATGTGATGACTAGTCTGTGAACAGCCGGCCGAGGTCGAGGGGAACCCTGGTGAAGATCCTGCACATCGTCACACTGCACACCCCGGACCATGCTTTCGGTGGTCCGACCCGGGTGGCACTGAACCTTTCGAAGGTCCAGCGCGCCGAGGGTGACGACGCCCGGATCATGGCCCTGGGCGACGGCTTCGACGGCCCGCTGCCCGACGAGGTGGAGGGAGTGCCCGTACACCTCTTCCAGGCCCGCCACCTGCTGCCGATGTTCGAGGTCAGTGGCATCACCTCGGTGCCCCTCCTGCGGAGCGCGCGCCGCATGATGCGCGGCGCCGACCTCGTCCACGTCCATCTGATGCGCGACCTGGTGACCCTGCCCGCAGCCCTGCTCGCGCTCGCCGGCCGCACCCCGCTCGTCGTCCAGACGCACGGCATGGTGGACCCCACCGAGAAGCGGGTGGCGCAGCTGACCGACCTGCTGGGGGTACGCAAGGTCCTGCGCGGCGCGGACGCGGTGCTCCACCTGACCGAGGCCGAACGGATCGACGTCAACGCCGTCGCGGCCCCGGTCGCCCTCACCAGGACCGTGCGCCTGGTCAACGGCGTGCGCCCGCAGGAGCTCAAGCCCGCCCGCGACCCGGCCCGCCCGCCGAC
Organism: Streptomyces sp. NPDC096323; assembly: GCF_040302845.1. Classification (NCBI taxonomy): domain Bacteria; kingdom Bacillati; phylum Actinomycetota; class Actinomycetes; order Kitasatosporales; family Streptomycetaceae; genus Streptomyces; species Streptomyces sp. NPDC096323. The sequence continues at coordinate 221,776 of NZ_JBEOSI010000008.1, read as the reverse complement.
GGTGCTCTTCCTCGCCCGGATCCAGCAGCGCAAGCGCCCGGAGGACTTCGTGGCCGCGATGCCCGCGGTCCTGGCCGTCCACCCGGACGCGCGGTTCGTCCTGGCCGGGCCCGACACCGGCGCGCTCCCCGGCACGCTGAGCCTGGCCCGCAGCCTGGGCGTGCAGGACTCGCTCGACCACGTCGGACCCCTGGGTCACGAGGAGGTGCTGGCGGCCGGACGTGAGGCCGATGTGTACGTCCTGCCGTCGATCGAGGAGCCCCTGGGCGTCTCGGTCCTCGAAGCGATGTCCGTCGGCACCCCCGTGGTCATCACCCGCACCTGCGGCCTCGGCCCGGACGTCGCGCGGGCCGGAGCCGGCCGCGTCGTCGACAGCCGGGTCGGCGAGGACGGGGCCAACGCGCAGAAGGTCGCGCAGGCCATCCTGGAGCTGCTGGAGCCCGGGGCCAACGCCCAGGCGGGGAAGGCCGCCTGGGAGCTGGTCAACGAGGACTTCACCATCGACGTCGTCACCCGGACGCTCCGGCGGACCTACGAGGACGTGGTCCGCCGGAAGCGCGGGTGACTCACGCCGTCGGCCTCTCCCGCGACTTGAGAGCGATCTGCCACCGGTAGAAGCTCATCGCCAGGGCGAAGTCGAGCCCCGCCCGCCCGTCGAGGAAACCCCGCCGGTACACGTACATGTACGCGAAGGACACCAGCGGTTTGAACGGCGCCTTGTGGAACAGCTGTCCCTGGCGGGACTTGACCCGGCGCACCTGCTCCTTGACCTCGGGATGCTGCTCCAGCCACGCCTCCCAGTCCGAGTACCGGTTGTGCCGCTCGAACCAGGCGGTCACCGGGTCGAGGTCCTGGTGCTCGATCGGGTTGCGGAGCGATCCCGCGCTCTGTGCGACCGGCTGGTAGTGGCCCTCCACCTCGCCGATGCCCGGCGCGTCGAGATCGCCCACCTCCGGGTAGTGGCAGCGGGTGCGGTCGGTCAGCGAACGCTTGCGGATGGTGTATCCGTGCCGCAGCCGCTTCCCGGAGAACCAGTACCCCAGCGGAATGTCGTACGCCGCAGGCCGCCGCGCCTGCGGATCGGCGAAGATCTGCCGCAGCTCGGCCAGCAGCCCGGGGCTCAGCCGTTCGTCCCCGTCGAGCAGCAGGATCCAGTCCAGGTCCGTGCGGACGTGGTCCAGGCACCACTGCTTCTTCCTGGGGTGTCCGCCGTCCCAGGTGTACGAGACGACCTCGGCCCCGCACTCCGCGGCGATCTTCGCGGTGTCGTCGGTGCTGTGCGAGTCGACGACGACGACCGCCTCGAAGTGGCCGAGGACCGACTTCACCGCCTCGGCGATGTTGAGCCCCTCGTTCTTCGTGGGGATCGCCACGGCTATCGGCAGTCTGCTCATCCGTTGTCTCCTTCGGGCAGCCAGGCGTAGCAGCCTGTGGAGGTGAAGGCGCGGGCCGCCCGCGGAATCGTGATGACGGTCCGCTTCCCGTCGTCGGACGAGCCCGACACCAGGTCCTTGCCGTTCGCGTCCGTGACCTGCCAGCTGCAGTTGTTGGTGGGAGTGACGTCGCGGTAGCGCCCCGGCCGCAGTGCCTTGCCCTCGTGCGTGCCGTCGGCGTAGCCCCCCGAGGCGCGGTCCACCAGCGCCTGGTGCTGCGTGCACAGGTGGCCGACGGCGGGCTCCGCGTCCGCGATCTCGCCGGTGACGATCGCGCCGACGGCCGTGTCCCGGTCCACCTTGACCAGATACGTCAGCCGGTCACAGGTCGCCTGCCCGGTCTGGAGCACGGCCGCGGGGTCCATGCCCTTGGGGACCCGGTCGACGAGGAACTCCTTCTGCTTCTTGGTGAACGTGCCCGTGGCCGGGGTGAGCTCGTCACTCGGAATCTTCGGGGGCTCGCTGGTCGGGGACGTCTTCGGACCGGCGGGGGACGGGCTCACCGAACCCGAACCAGAACCCGAACCCGGGTCGGCCGCCGCACCCGACGAGGCCGCGGGACCGGCGCCGGCACCGGACGCCTTCTCCTCGCCCCCGTCGGAGGACGAGCCGCAGGCGGCCAGCGCCGCCGTCATGATGACGACGGCGGCGCCGGCCAGGAACGGATACCTCATCCACCCGTCCTCAGCGCGTAGTGGGCGGCGACCTTCGAGCTGCTCAGCGCGGTCGGGTAGACCGCCGTCTCGTCGATCTGCCCGGCGAAGAAGTTGCTCGTCGGACGGTTCGGCCAGCCGGAGAGGTTGTCCCCGCCGACCCGCCAGTACCCCTGGTAGCTCTCGTTGCCCGTGTAGAACGGGTTCGAGGCGCGGAGCTGACCGTCGACGTACAGCGCCATGCCGCCGGAGCCCTGGGTGGCGACCACATGGTGCCATTCACCGTCGTTGTACGCGGCACTGGTGGTCACCGTCCGGGTGCCACCGCTGTGGACCCCGAACATCAGCCGCCCGTCGTTGCGCATGTAGACGTGCTTGTCGTACTGGCCGCTGTTCTGCATGGTCAGGTTGCCGAAGCCGATGATCTTCCCTCCCCTCGTGGTCGTGGTCTTGATCCAGGTCTCCACGGAGAACGTCGTCGGCTGGGCGTGCCGCCTGTTGCTGTAGACGTACTCGTCCGTGCCGTTGAAGCCCATCGCGGTCGAGTCGCCGGCGATCGCGGCCGGAGTCTGCCGGTAGGACGGCGCGTTGCGCACGAATCCGTTGTCCAGGCCGCCGGAGGCATCGCCGGCGAACGTGGAGCCGGGCTCGTCGTAGCGCCAGTACAGCGAGGCGCCGTCGGCGATCACCCGGGCGGGGTACGCCTCCGCCGCGGACGCCACGACCGCCGTCACCGCGGGCGACTTGGCGCTGGTGTTGGTGCCGTCGCTCGCGCTGATCCGGTACGTGTGCGTCTCACCGGGCGCCACTTCCCGGTCGGTCCACGTCAGCTGCGGACGGTCCCAGAACAGCGAGGAGCCGGTCACGGTGTGCACGGGAGTGCTCGCGCCGTCCTTGTAGATCCGGTACGTCAGCTCCCCGTCGTCCGTGTCGAAGCTGGTCTGCCAGTTCACGTCCACCTCGCCGGTGCGGACCGTGGAGACACTGGCGTTGGGCACCCAGGGCGCCCCCGTGTCGGGGCCGTCCGCGAACCGGGTCAGTGCCTGCTGCGCGGAGCCGTTGACGGTGGTGAACTCGCCGCCCACCCACAGGTAGTGGTGACCGCCCTTGTCCGTCTGCGCCATCACCCGAGGACCGACCGGCTCGCCGATGCCGTCATTGGTGTCGGGGAACCACGGCAGCAGCTTCGGGTTGTCGACCGCCTGTGCCAGCAGATGCTTGCGCGGCTGGTCGGGGAACTCGCCCATGGACGCGCAGTCATGGGCGTGACTTCCGCTGTACAGCACGCCGTCGTGCACCAGGAGGGCCTGCGTGGCGCCCAGGCAGGTGTCCCGCCAGACCTGGGAGAACGTGGACAGGTCGAGCGCGATCCGGCCGTCGAAGACGCCTCCGCCGGTGCCTTCGTTGGCGGTGTAGAACTGGGTCGCGTCCGAGGTCAGGTCCTGCACCGTCGAGGTGTTCGGAATGAATCCCGGATAGCTCTTGTCCAGGGCGCCCGTGGTGGCGTCCACCACGGCCAGCGCGTGCGAGTTCGTCCCGTTGACGGTGAAGAAGTCGCCGCCGATCACCACGTGCTGACCGTCGGGCGTGACCTCCACGGCCCGCCCGACCTCGTCCGTGTTCGCGGCGAACGGCTTGAGCTGGCCGCCGGTGGTCACGGCGGCGAACTTGTTGCGGGTCTGCCCCTCGACGCTGTTGAAGTCACCGCCGAGGTACACGGTGTCGTCGGTGACGTCGAGCGCCCGCACGGTCGCCGAGACGGCGACCTTGAAGTCCGCGCGCGGAGTGCAGGTGGCGGTGTCGACGGCCGCGATGTTACTGACCCCGACCCCGTTGACCGCTCCGAACTGCCCGCCCGCGTACAGGGTGTCACCGTCCGGCGACAGCACGAGGGACCGCACGGTCGCGGTTCCGGAGGAGAGGGTGAACGACAGGCTGCAGCCCGTCGGAGCACCGGTCGCGGCGTCGAACGCGGCGAAGTTCACCGCGGGCTGTTCCGACGTCCCGGCCGCCGCGTCGGGCGGCCGTACGGTGGAGAAGGTGCCGCCCGCGTACACCACCCCGTCGGCCGATGCGGCCATCGACCAGACGATGCCGTTGGTCTGCCAGGTGGACAGGTCGTCCGCGGTGAGCGAGACCGGCGGGGTGAGCGCCGCTGCCGGGGAGCTCCCGGCGGCGACGGCGCTCAGGGCCCCGGCGAGGAGGCAGAGCGCGGCGGCCGCCGCACGCGTGCGGCCGCGTGCGCCGGGTCTGCGCCCCGTACTTGCGTTCATCATTCAGCTCCGAAGGTGAGAACGAGCTGCGGCCGGTAGGCCGCGGTTGCGACCTCGCCCGACCAGACGCGGAGACTGTCCGTCCCGCTGCTGGTGAGGGCGAGTGAGTAGGCGGAGCCCAGGGCCCCGCCCAGCGCCGGCGCGTTCAGCTCCACCGAGTAGTCGGTGGAGACGGCGGTTGCGCCGGAGATGGTCCCCAGCACCGTCGCGGCGAGCGACGGGCGGGTGTTGTAGGTGACCGCCGACTCGGTCCACGTGCCGGTGACCGGCACGATCGTGTGGGGTTCGGCCGAACCCGCCGTGGAATCCGACGAGGTACGGAAGCTGAGCCGGGCGCTCTTGAGCTCCTGCCCGGCCGGGGCGGCCGGCAGGGCGAAGCGGAGATAGCCGAGGTACGGCGTGGAGCCCCGGGAGGCGAGCTGGGTGTCGTTGTAATTCGTGTTCGCCGCCACGCCGTTGACGTACGCGTCCGCCGTCGGCGTCAGCGTGACCGTGGTGTCCCCGGGCCCGGCCGGGGTGTCCGCCAGGTCGTGGTGCGCGGCCACCTGGGCGGCCGTCAGCGCCGAGGGGTAGACCGCGCTCTCGTCCACCTGCCCCGCGAAGTAGGTGCTCGTGGGACGGTTCGGCCAGGCGGCGTTCATGGCGTCCCCGCCGACCCGCCAGTAGCCGTTGTACGAGCGGTTGCCGGTGGTGGCGTTGGCGGCGACCTGGGCGCCGTCCACGTAGAGCCGCATGCCGGACGGGCCCTGGGTGGCGACGGCGTGGTGCCAGGTGTTGTCGTTGTACGACGCGGACGAGGTGATCGTCGGCCGGGTGCTGGAGCTGCCGGTCTGGACGCCGAAGGCGAGCCGTCCGTTGTCGGTGAGGTAGAGGATCTTGTCGGAGATCCCGCTGGTGTGCCCCTGGGCGGTGCCGATGTTGCTGCCGTACCCGACGATGCGGCCGCCCCGCGTCGTGGCCGTGCGGAACCACGTCTCGATGGAGTACGGGCTCGGCGAGGTGTAGTGGTGCAGCCGGTCGCTGTAGACGTATTCGTCGGTCCCGTTGAGGGAGAGCGCCGAGGAGCCGGCCACGGCGGCGGGCGACGAGCGGTACGAGGGGGCGTTCACGTACACGCCGCCGTCGTCGTTGTCCGAGGCGTCCGCGGCGAACGCGCCACCCGCCTCGTCGTATCGCCAGTACAGATCCGCCCCGTCGGCGAGCACCCGCTCCGCGTACGGGCTGGCCGAACCCGCCGCCGTGACCGTGATGTTGGCGGAGAGCGCGCTGGTGTTGGTGCCGTCGCTCGCCGTGATGCGGTAGGCGTAGCTGCGGCCGGCCACCACGTCGGTGTCGGTGAAGGTCAGCTGCGGCCGGCTGAAGAACAGCGAGGACCCCGTCGTCGTGTGGACGGGCGTCGACCCGCCGTCGCGGTACACCCGGTACGTGAGCCGGCTGTCGTCCAGGTCCAGGCTCGAACGCCAGCTCACGCGGGCCTCGCCCGCCCGGGGCGCGGAGACGCTGACCACCGGCGCGGAGGGCGCCCCGGTGTCCGGGGAGTCGGCGAACCGGGTCAGCGCCTGCTGCGCGACACCGTTGACCGTGGTGAACTCGCCGCCCACCCAGAGGAAATCGCGTCCGTCGCGCGACGAAACGGTCAGCGCGCGCGGACCCACCGGTTCACCGATGCCGTCGTTGGTGTCCGGCAGCCAGCCGAGCATCGCCGGATCGCCGACGGCCTGCGCGGTCAGGTGCTTGCGGACCTGGTTGGGGAAGCCGCCCATGGTGGAGCAGTCGTGGACATGGCTGCCCGCGTACAGCACGCCCCGGTAGACCCGCAGCGCCTGCGTGGCGCCCTGGCAGGTGTCCCGCCAGCGCTGGTCGAACGAGGCGAGGTCCATCGCGAGCCGCCCGTCGAACGAGGCCCCGCCGGCCCCCTCGCCGCCCGCGTACCAGCCTCCGGACGCGCTGTCCGTGACGATGTCCTTGATCACCGCGGAGGACGCGATGAAGTTGCCCGGGTACGCCCGGGTCAGCGCGCCCGTGCCCGCGGCGGTCACCGCGAGCGCGTGCGAGTTCGCGCCGCCCACCGTGAAGAAGTCCCCGCCGATCAGCACGCTCTGCCCGTCCGGAGTGACCTTCAGAGTCCGCCCGGGATCATCGGCGTCCGGATTCCAGGCCGTCAGCGCACCGGCGGCCGTGACCGCGCCGAAGAAGCGCCGGGTCTGCCCGTTGACGCTCTGGAAGTCCCCGCCCGCGTACACCGTGCCGTTCGCCGCGACGTCGAGTGCCCGCACGGTCGCCCCGAAGTCGGGCGAGAAGCCCGGACGCCGGGCGCAGGTGGCGGTGTTGATCGCGACCAGGCCGTTGGCGGCCGCCCCGTTCACCGCGTTGAAGTAACCCCCGGCGTACAGCGTGGACTTGTCGCGGGAGACGGCGAGCGCCCGTACCGTCGCGGTGCCGCTGGAGCGGGTGAAGGAGAGCGAACACCCCGTGGGCGCCCCGGTGGCCGCGTTGAACGCGGCGAAGTTGACCGCCGACGTGGTGTTGCTGCCGGCGGGGGAGCCCGCCGGGCGGACGTTGGTGAACGTTCCGCCCGCGTAGACGACCCCGTTCGCCTCGGCGAGCGACCAGACGATGCCATTCGTCTGGTACGTGGAGAGGTGGTCGGCCGTGAAGCCGACCGGCTCGGTGAGTGCCCCGGCCGGGGGAGCGGTCACCGCGGAAGCGGTGAGAACCCCCGCCGCGAGGGCGAGGACGGCGGCGAACACACCACCGCGGCTGCGTCCGAGACGTGGGAGGGCACTCATCGGTCCACCCTCACGGCCGCTCCGGACAGCTGGTCCGTCAGCTGGCGCACATCGGCGTCGACCATGATCCGGGCCAGCTCCTGCGACTTCACCGCAGGCTTCCAGCCCAGCAGTTCCGCGGCCTTGGACGCGTCCCCGATCAGCGCGTCGACCTCGCTGGGCCGTTCGTACTTCGCGTCGTAGCGGACGTGCTCGCGCCAGTCGAGACCGGCGTGCTCGAAGGCGTACTCCAGGAACTGCCGCACGCTGACGCCCTCTCCGGTCGCCACCACGTAGTCGTCCGGGGTGTCGCACTGGAGCATCCGCCACATCGCGTCGACGTACTCGGGGGCGTACCCCCAGTCACGCACGGCGTCCAGGTTCCCCAGGTGCAGATGCGTCTGCAGACCCGCCTTGATCCGCGCCACCCCGCGCGTGATCTTCCGGGTCACGAAGGTCTCCCCGCGGCGCGGCGACTCGTGGTTGAACAGGATGCCGTTGACCGCGAACATGCCATACGCCTCGCGGTAGTTGACCGTGGCCCAGTACGAGTAGACCTTGGCGACGCTGTACGGGCTGCGCGGATGGAACGGGGTCTGCTCGTTCTGCGGCGGCGGGTTGGCGCCGAACATCTCCGACGAGGACGCCTGGTACACCCGGGTGTCGACGCCGCTGGCACGCACGGCCTCCAGCAGCCGGATCGTGCCGAGACCGGTGACGTCACCCGTGTACAGCGGGGCGTCGAAGGAGACCCGGACATGCGACTGCGCGCCGAGGTTGTAGACCTCGTCGGGCCGGATGTCACGCAACAGGTTCACCAGGGCGACCCCGTCGGAGAGATCGGCGTGATGCAGCACGAACGAGCGGTTCTCCTCCTCCGGGCCCTGATAGATGTGGTCGATCCGCTCCGTGTTGAAACTGGACGAACGGCGTATGAGGCCGTGGACCGTGTACCCCTTCTGGAGCAGCAGCTCCGACAGATACGAGCCGTCCTGTCCGGTCACGCCGGTGATGAGCGCGGTCTTCGCCACGTCTCCCCCTCCTGTGGTCGCCTGTGAGGCGGTCGGTCACGCCGAAATTTCAGAGTTTGAGCGATCTGCGGCAAAACATCACCGCTTCATACAACTGCTGGCACAATCCGAGCCATGACGACTGAACTCCCCGGCCCCTCCCAGGAATCCGTCCCGTCCCTGCTACGCCCCGGTGCCCGGGTGTTCGTCGCCGGCCACCGCGGTCTGGTGGGCTCGGCGCTGGTGCGCCGGCTGACCGCCGACGGCCATGAAGTGATCACCCGCGGGCGCGACCGGCTCGATCTGCGCGACGCCGAGCGGACCGGGACCTTTCTGCGCGACGTGCGCCCCGACGCCGTCGTGCTGGCCGCGGCCAAGGTCGGCGGGATCATGGCCAACAGCACGTATCCCGTGCAGTTCATCGAGGAGAACCTGCGCATTCAGCTGAGCGTGATCGCGGGCGCGCACGCCGCCGGGACCGAGCGGCTGCTCTTCCTCGGCTCGTCCTGCATCTATCCGAAGCTGGCCCCGCAGCCCATCCCCGAGTCCGCGCTGCTCACCGGCCCGCTGGAGCCGACCAATGAGGCGTACGCCCTCGCGAAGATCGCCGGAATCGTGCAGACCCAGTCCTACCGCCGCCAGTACGGCGCCGCCTACATCAGCGCCATGCCCACCAACCTCTACGGACCGGGCGACAACTTCGACCTGGAGACCTCGCACGTCCTGCCCGCGCTGATCCGCCGCTTCCACGAGGCGCGCCGGGACGACGCCCCGGCGCTCACGCTCTGGGGTTCGGGCAGCCCCCGCCGCGAATTCCTGCACGTCGACGACCTGGCCGCCGCCTGCGTGCTGCTGCTGGAGCGGTACGACGACGACGCACCGGTCAACGTCGGCTCCGGCGAGGACCTGACGATCCGCGAACTCGCGCTGACGATTGCCGAGGTGATGGGCTATCAGGGCAGGATCGACTGGGACACGGCCAAGCCGGACGGCACGCCGCGCAAGCTTCTGGACGTGTCCCGGCTCTCCTCTCTCGGTTTCAAGCCGAGAATCCCCCTGCGCGACGGCATCGCGCGGACCTACGCCTGGTGGCTGGAACAGCAGGGCGCACAGGTCTGACGGTCTGCCGTGGCCCGGCCCCGGCGCCGGGTGGACGGCCGCGACGGCGCGACCCTCCACCCGGCCCGCTCGCATGTCCCTCATCGGATCCCGCCCGCTCTCAGTACGCCCCGCGGCCGTCGGTGACGGCGCGCAGCGTACGGGCCATGAGACCCAGGTCCGTGGCCACCGACCAGTTGTCGACGTACCACAGGTCCAGCGCGACGGTCTCCTGCCACGACAGGTCGGACCGCCCGCTGACCTGCCAGAGGCCGGTCAGCCCCGGCCTGACCGCGAGCCGCCTCAGCTCGCGCTCGTCGTAGCAGGACACCTCGTCCGGCAACGGCGGCCGGGGACCGACCAGGGACATGTCGCCCCTCAACACGTTGAACAACTGCGGGAGTTCGTCCAGGGACGAGCGGCGCAGCAACCGGCCGACGCGGGTCACCCGGGGATCCCGGCGCATTTTGAACATCCGGCCGTCGTTCTCGTTCGACGTCACCAGCCGGGCCTTGTGCTGCTCGGCGTCCACCACCATCGTGCGGAACTTCCACATGGTGAACGGCCGGTTGTGCTGCCCCTGCCGGATCTGCCGGTGGAAGACCGGCCCGGCCGACGTGCAGCGGACCAGGGCCGCGATCGTCGCCAGCAGCGGGGCCAGCGCGATCAGGCCGAGAGCGGCGCCCGCGCGGTCCACCGCGGCCTTGAGGGCCTGCTGCGGACCGCCCCGCAGCGGCGGCACGATGTGCAGCAGGGTCAGCCCGGCCGCCGACGAGGGACGGACCCGGCTCTCGGCGGTCTCCGACAGGTGCGACAGCACCGACAGGGCGAGCCCGCCGTCGTGCAGCCCCCAGGACAGCTGCCGCAGCCGCTCCTCCGCGAGCTGCGGTCCCGGCACCACCAACGCCAGGTCCGCCTCGTACGCGAAGGCGGCCCCCAGCACCGTCGAGGCGTCGTCGTGGGCCGGCTCGGACGCGAGCCGGCCCGGCACCGGAATGTCACAGGTCAGGCTCGCCGTCCCCACGGGCACCACGCCCACCACGAGGTAGCCGTGGTCCGACCGGGAGGAGAGCCGCCGCACCGCCCGTTCCACCCCCACAGAATCGCCGACCACCAGCACGCGGCGGACGGTCCGGCGCCGCCCGGAGCGCGGTATTCGCCGTGCCCCGGCGAGCGCCGCAGTCGCCAGCAGGCCGGGAATCAGTGCGACGACGGCCCCCGCCGGATCCACGGTGGTGTCGGCCGCGGTCCACAGGACCGCCAGCAGCCCGATGAGCAGCAGCCAGTCCCCGGCGGCGGTCAGTGCCCCCGCCGGCCGGCCCGGGCCCCGCGCCGCGTACCGGCCCCGCGCGGCCCGGACGCCGGACCACACCATCGCGGCGACGGCCGCACCGGCCAGGGCCCTGGGCTGTCCGTCGGTGCGCAGGACGAGCCAAGCGGGAATCCCCAGGCCGACGAGGTCGAAGCCGACGACGAGCGGCAGATATCGGCCGGGGCCGTGCTTGGTCCCGGGCCGGGCGGAACGGTCGCGCTGTACGGTCGGGCCCTGCCGCAGCCGGTCGAACTCCTGGCTGCGAGGGCGGTGCGAAGCAGTCCGTGGGCGCGGTGTCCCCGCCAGTCCCACGGGCCTTGATATCTCGGATTCGGGTAGCTCGACATGCCCCATGAACCCCCCAGTCACAGTCGCATTGCCACAAACGGGGCGCATCCGCCGATCCTGTGGACTGACGGATGCGCCCTCGCTCGGTGCACGATATCCACACACGTGCCATTTCGCTGGAGTTCTGGTGAAGTTCAGACCGGTGAAGTGATCCGGAACTCGTCCCGTTCCGTACGGGATCTCAGGTTCTGTGGGCGGCTGTTGTTATGTGGGGCGTATGGGAACGGGGTCGTGTGCGCATATGTACGGGTGTCGGCCAACCGCGGTCCGGAGCGCCAGGGGTGATCGTCAGGCCCCGCACTCCTCCCCGTCAGCCTCCGCCGTCTGGGAGAATATGGTGCCGGGGGAGCGCCCGGCGTGAGCGAAAGAGGAACGCACGGTGACTCCTGCGGAGACGAACTGGGCCGGCAACATCACGTTCGGGGCGCGTCGCCTGTGCATACCCCGGTCCGAGGAGGAACTGCGCGAGACCGTCGCCGCCTCCACGACGGTGCGGGCCCTGGGCACCCGGCACTCGTTCAACACGGTCGCCGACACCACCGGGGACCTGGTCTCGGTGGCCGGACTGCCGCGGGTGGTCGACATCGACCGGGAGGCGCGGGCGGTCACGGTCAGTGCGGGGCTGCGCTTCGGCGAGTTCGCGGGCGAGCTGAACGACAACGGGTTCGCGCTGCACAATCTGGGCTCGCTGCCGCATATCTCGGTGGCCGGCGCCTGCGCGACCGGAACCCACGGCTCCGGTGTCACCAACCGCTCCCTCGCGGGCGCCGTCCGCGCCATGGACCTGGTCACGGCGGAAGGCGGGACGCTCACCCTGCGCCGCGGCGACGCGGACTTCCCGGGTGCGGTGGTGGCCATGGGCGCCCTGGGCGTGGTGACCCGGCTGACGCTGGACCTGGTGCCCGCCTTCGACGTGCGGCAGTGGGTCTACGAGGACCTGCCCGAATCCGTCCTGACCGGCCGGTTCGACGAGGTGATGTCGGCCGCGTACAGCGTCAGTGTCTTCACCGACTGGCGGCCGGGACCGGTCGGCCAGGTGTGGCTCAAGCAGCGGGTGGGCGACGAGGGGACGCGGGACGCACCGGCCGAGTGGCTCGGCGCACGGCTCGCCGACGGCCCGCGCCACCCGATCCCCGGTGTGCCGGCCGGGAACTGCACCCGGCAGGAAGGTGTCCCCGGTCCCTGGAACCAGCGGCTGCCGCACTTCCGGCTGGAATTCACCCCCAGCAATGGCGACGAGCTGCAGTCCGAGTACTTCGTGGCGCGCGAGGACGCCGCCGCCGCGTACGAGGCCGTGGCCCGTCTCCGGGACCGGATCTCCCCGGTCCTGCAGGTCTCCGAGATCCGCACCGTGGCGGCCGACGACCTGTGGCTGAGTCCCGCCTCCGGCCGGGACTCGGTGGCCTTCCACTTCACCTGGGTCCCCGACGGCGCGGCCGTCGCCCCGGTCCTCGCGGAGATCGAGGAGGCGCTGGCGCCGTTCGGCGCCCGCCCGCACTGGGGCAAGGTCTTCGGCACGGCCCCCGACGTCCTGCGCACGCTGTACGGGCAGTACGAGGACTTCGAGAAGCTGATGGCCCGCTACGACCCGGCAGGCGCTTTCCGCAACGACTTCCTGGACCGGCACTTCGCGCGGTGATCGCGCAGGGTCCGGAGCGCCCCGCGAGGATCAGCGGCTCTCGTGTTCGTCCCCCGACCGGGGCGGCCACGCTGCCGCCGATCTCTCCGGGGCGAGCTGGTCCACCAGGTCGGCCAGCTCCTCGCACGCGCGCTCGATCCGGCGGCGGACGCTCTGCTGCTCGGCGACGAGGGCGGCCAGCAGGAGCGCGGTCAGGGCGACGGCCCCGTTCAGGACAGTGAGGTTCACCATGACCTGGAGCATGGTGTGGCCGGCGAAGGGACCCACCCGGTCCGTCCCCGCGACGACCGCCAGGACGGACACCAGAAGCGCGCACGGCGCGCTGCCCGCGAGCTGGAAGCGCAGCGCCGCCCAGACGAGGATCGGGAACACCAGATAGAGCATCGACAGCGAACTGCGGGTCGCCAGCAGGGCGCCCGCGACCGCGACGACCAGCAGCGCGCCCCCCTCCGCCCACCGGTCGGTGAGCCGCGGCATCCGCAGCCTGCGCAGGACGAGCAGCAGCGGGACGACCACGAGGACGCCCATCACGTCCCCGGCCCACCAGGCGGCCCACACCTGCCAGAACGCGCTCGCGGGCAGCTTGCCGTCGGCCACCAGCACCGCCGTTCCCGTGCTCGCGCTGATGACCATGCCGGTCATCGCGCCCAGGAAGACCAGGGCGGCGCCGTCGCGCAGCCGGACCAGTTCCGTACGGAAGCCGACCCTGCGCAGCAGCAGGAAGGCGAAGACGGGCGCGAGCGTGTTGCCCGCCACGACGAGGGCGGTGGACGCCGTCACCGATCCGGTGAGGGTGGTGATGACCAGGAGGGAGCCGAGCGGGATTCCGGGCCAGACGCGCAGCCCCATGCACAGCAGGGCGCCCAGCGCGATTCCGGTCGGCGGCCACAACGGCGTGACCACCGCACCATGGACGCCCACCTCCCGGAGCAGACCCAGGCACGCGGCCGCGTAGTAAACACCGGCGACGCCCAGGACGCGCAGTAACGCGATGGCCCTGCGCCGGTTCTTCTCGCTGTGGATCACGGTTCTCATGAGACACCTGCCGTGACGGGAGGCCGCTGCGTGACACGCGCCGGGCCCCACGGCCTCATTCGGGGGCGGCGAGAGACGGCTCGTGCCGCAGGACCAGTACGGCGGCGTCGTCCTCGTGGCCGGTGCGTTCCGCCGTTCCGAGGACCGCGTCGGCCAGCTCGTCCGCGTCGGCGCCCACACGCGAGCGCACCAGGCTCAGTACGGCGTCCATCCCCTCGTCGATGGAGTACGAGGGCCCCTCGACCACCCCGTCGGTGAGCAGGACGAAGGCCCCGCCGGCCGTCAGCCGCCGGGTGGTGACCGGGTACTCCTCACCGCTCTGGATCCCGAGCGGCAGACCGCCCTCGTCGTCGGTGATGCCCGACTGCCCGTCGGCCGTGGCCCACACCGCGCCGACATGACCGGCGCGGGCGCTCTGGAGCTCCCGGGTCCAGGGATCGAGCCGGACGAAGGTGCAGGTGGCCAGCAGACCGGAGCCGACGGAGAGCAGCAGATCGTTGGTCCGGCGCACCACCTCGCCCGGATCGGTCGCCGTGACCGCGAGCGCCCGCATCGCGATCCGGACCTGGCCCATGAAGGCGGCCGCCTCGACGTCGTGGCCCTGTACGTCCCCGATGGCGAAGGCCAGTGAGCCGTCCGGCAGCCGGAACCCGTCGTACCAGTCGCCCCCGATGTCCAGGCCGCTCTGGGCAGGCGCGTACCGTGCGGCCGTCCGCAGGCCTGGCAGGCCGGGCAGGGAGGAGGGGAGCATCTCACGCTGCAGCGCCTCGGCCAGCTCCACCCGCGCCTGATGCAGCTCCACCTCACGGCGCGCCCGCGAGGTCAGGTGCTGGAGGGTGGTGAGCAGCTCCTCGGAACTGGCCGGGCGGGGAGGACGACGCCGGTTCATGGGCCGCTCCGCAGGGCAGGTGGTGGCCGTCCGCACCACGGGATCCGTCGTGGCGGGCCGGTGCGGGTGGCCGACGCTCGCCGGCCCGCAGGGCAGGGGCCGCGGTCCGGCCGCCGCGGGCGTGGTCTCCCCGCATCCTATCTCGGTCCGGGGATCCCCGCAGTCCGAGCCGGAAGGGGCGTGCGGGGGCGGTTGGGTGGATGCTGGAAACTGACCCGTACGGCGGCGGGCGTCCGCCTGCCGGTGCGGGCCGGGAGGTGCGCCATGAACCGCACGATGGAGTGGACGGTCCGTGTCGATCTGTCGGAGAACGACGGGACGACGAAGGCGGAGGCGGTGCTGGACACCGGTACCGCGAAACTCACCGGCCACGGGGTCGCCCGATGCAGTCCGCAGGATCCGGACGTGCCCGCCATCGGCGACGAACTGGCGGCGAGCCGCGCAATGCGCGATGTCGCGGGTCAGCTGATGAGCGTGGCCGACCAGGAGCTGGGCCGGGTGGGCGCGGGCCCCGAGGACGGGCCCGTGCCGCCGCCGTACGCCTGGTCGGACGCGACGGCCTGAAAGCGGCAGAGCCCGCCCTGTGCCGGCGTGGCCCGTGACGGCCGCGGACCCGCCCGCCCCGGTGTCCGGGGCGGGCGGGCCCATGCGCGTCACCGGTGATCAGTCGACATAGGTGATGTCGGAGGTGGCGTACAGGCAGTTCGTGCTGTCCGGGCCGGTGCCCGTCTTGGTGGGCTCGCCGCTCGTCACGCCCTTGTACTTGGTGCAGACGTCGATGTCGCGGTCGCCGTCGCCGTAGATCGTCACGCCGCTCAGGCGGGCCGTGTCCCCGTAGTTGGGGTTGATCCCCACGAGACCGTCACCGGGCGCGGTGACCCAGGTGTTCTGCACCTGGACGTGGCGGCCGTACTGGGTGGAGCAGTTGCCGCATGAACGGTAGAGCTTGCCGAAGTCCCGGACCTGGAAGTTCTTGATGATCAGGGTGCCTCCGCCGTTGTGCTGGAACACCTTGTCGCTCGCCAGCTTCGCGCCGCCGCCGTCGATCGTGCGCACCAGCGAGGAGGAGCCGCCGAGGAAGGTGGCGGCGTCCTCGCCCACGTCCTCCCACCACACGTTCTTCAGGGTGCAGGCGCCCAGGCAGTGCACACCGTCCGCGGCGGGGGAGCCGAGGATGACGTTTTGCAGCGTGGCGCCGTCCGCGAGTTCGATCAGCGCCGGCTGGTTCTCGTCCTGGCCGTCACTGCCCAGGTCCCCGCTCCCGTAGAAGCGCTTGAGATTGCCGTCGTAGGTGCCGGAGACCTTCATCGTCGAGGAGACGGCCTGGCTGCTGGTGGCCGTCGGCCAGGCGGGCGGCGAGCCCGGGTTCGTGGGCGGGTCCGTCGTCGGCGGATCCGTGGGCGGATCGGTCGGCGTCGACCCGGCCGCGGTGAACGTCCAGCGCTTGCTGGCCACCGAGTCGCAGGAGTTCTGCTGGACGAGGGCGCCGGCCGCGGTCGAGCTGTCCTTGACGTTCAGGCACTTGCCGCCGTTGGCGTTGACGACCTGGTACGTGCTGCCGCTGACCTGGGTGAGCGTCCACACCTGGCCGGCCCCGCCGGTGCAGCTCTGCTGCTCGACCGCCTTGCCCGCACTCGTCGAGGCGGCACGGACCCCGGCGCACTTGGCGCTGTGCGCGGCGGCCAAGGTGTAGCCGCTGCCGGAGGCCTTGAGCTGCCACGTCTGGTGCGCGGCTCCGCTGCAGGACCGCTGGGCGAGCTGGACGCCGTCGGAGGTTCCCGCGCCGGGGACCTCCAGACACAGTCCGCTCGCCGCGTTCGACAGGCTGTACGAGCCGGCTGCGGGGGCCGCCGTCGCCGAACCGGTCGCGAAGAGCGCCGTGAGCCCCGCGAGAACGAGCGAGGCTATCGCGACGAACGCGGCGGCTGCCCGGCCGCCTCTGCGTCTGGCATGCTGATTTCTGGTACGCACTGGGTGTTCCTTTCACCGCCTGCGGTGTCCTCCGCAGGCACCAATGAGTGGTTTGGTGCGGTGGTAGGCAATCCCTCGACCAGCGGAACGACGTCCCGTGACGTTCCGCATAGTGAACCGAGTTCTTGTATGAGAACAGCGGTGACGGTACGTCAACGGCATGCACCGGTCAAGAAGTCGGAGTGTCATGAATCGGCGGCGACCGGGCGGGCCGTAGCGTGACCGGGGTAGCGGCCGCGCCGGAAACCGGCCGCCCAAACCAGAAAACCGCGGGTGACGCCATGTGCTGGGGTGCGACCGCGGATCTCGTCGCGGGCACGGCGATCGCCGCGACCGGCGTGGCCTGTGCGGCCCGCACCCGCAGGCTCCGGGACCTTCCGCTCGCGGCGCTGCCGCTGCTCCTGGGGGCCCATCAGATCATCGAGTCCGTGGTCTGGCGGGCGGACGGCGGCACCGGCCCGGCCACCGTCGCCTGGGCGGTCATCGCCCTGCCGGTCCTCGCGCTGTGGGTGCCGCTGGGTGTGCTGTGCGCGGCCCCGCCGCAAGCCCGGCTCCGGCTCGCGCTGCCGTCGGCGGCAGGAGCCGCGACCGCGGCGGCCCTCGCGTACAGCCTGGCGACCCGGCCCGTGACGGCGCGGATCCGCGGGCACACGCTCGGGTACGTCCTCGAGTTGCCGCATCCCGGACTGCTGGTGGCCGGCTACCTCGTGGCCACCGTCGGAGCGCTGCTGCTGTCCGGCGACCGGGTGCTGGTGTGGCTCGGCGTGCTGGTCGCGGGCGGGGCCGCCGTCTGCGCCGCGCTGTGGCGCCTGGAGTTCATCTCCACCTGGTGCGCGTTCGCCGCCGTCTGCTCGGTGGTCCTGCTCGGCTGGTCCGGGAGGCGCCCGGCCGGGACCGCGGACCGCGATGCCCGGCCTGCCTGACCGCTCAGGCCTTGCCGTAGCCCCGGGCTACGCCCGCCGCCTCAGCCCTCGCCGAAGTGCCGGGCCACCACGGCCGCCGCGTCCGTGCCCCGCGGCAGGATCCCGTACTGGTGGCCACGTGACTCGCCCAGCCGGGCAGCCACGAAGGCCTCGGCCATCGGCGCCGGGGCGTGACGCAGCATCAGCGAGCCCTGCAGTGCCAGAGCCATGCCCTCGACCGTGGCCCGCGCCCGGGTCTGCGCCGCCACCGGGTCGTGCAGGTCCTCGGTGAGATCCCGCCGCACCCGGCCGATGTGCGCGTCCAGCACGGCGCTCGCCCCGGACGTACCGTCCAGCTCGGCCCAGAACGCCTCCAGGGACTGCGGGCTCCGGGCGATCCCGCGCAGCACGTCGAGGGCGATGACATTGCCCGAGCCCTCCCACACGGCCATCACCGGCTGCTCGCGATAGCGGCGCGCCAGCGGCCAGTCCTCCGTGTAGCCGTTGCCGCCGAGGCACTCCAGCGCCTCATAGGCGTGCTGCGGGCCCCGCTTGCAGATCCAGTACTTCGACACCGCGGTGGCCAGCCGCCGGAACGTCACCTCCTGCTCGCCGCCGTCCGCCTCGTACGCGTGGGCCAGCCGCATCGACGTCCAGGTCGCCGCCTCCGTCTCCAGCGCGAGGTCCGCCAGGACCGCGGTCATCGCCGGCTGGTCGGCCAGGCGTGCGCCGAACGCGCTGCGGTGGCGTGCGTGCCAGATCGCCTCGGACACCGACTGGCGCATGCCCGCCGTGGTGCCGAGCACGCAGTCCAGCCGGGTGTGGTTGACCATCTCGATGATCGTGGGCACGCCCCGGCCCGGCTCGCCGACCCGTACCGCCCAGGTGCCGTCGAACTCGACCTCACTGGACGCGTTCGACTTGTTGCCGAGCTTGTTCTTCAGCCGCTGGATCCGGATGGTGTTGCGTGCCCCGTCGGGCAGCACCCGCGGTACCAGGAAGCAGCTGAGGCCCGCGTCCGCCTGCGCGAGGACCAGGAAGGCGTCCGACTGCGGGGCGGAGAAGAACCACTTGTGACCCGTCAGCAGATGCGCCCGGCCGTCCGCGTCGGACGCCACCGGGACGGCGCGGGTCGTGTTGGCGCGCACGTCGGAGCCGCCCTGCTTCTCCGTCATCCCCATGCCGAAGGTCAGACCGGACTTTCCGGCCGGGGCGATCGGCCGCGGGTCGTAGACCCGGCTCAGCAGGCCGGGCAGCCACTCGCGGCCCACCTCGGGATCGCGCTGCAGGACCGGGACCACGGCATGCGACATCGACATCGGACAGGCGTGGCCCGGCTCGATCTGGGCGAACAGCATGAAGGTCGCCGCCCGTGCGACGGCGGCGCCCGGCTTGGGGTCGGCCCAGCCCGCCGTGTGCGCGCCGTGGCCCACGGCCGCGCCGATGACCTGGTGATAGGCGGGATGGAAGTCGATCTCGTCGATCCGGTTGCCGTACCGGTCGTGGGTCCGCAGGACGGGCGGGGAGGTGTGGGCGAGTTCGGCGTCGCGCTGGAACGTCTCCGAGCCGACCAGCCGGCCGGTCCCGTGCAGCGCCTGCCCGTGCCACCCCGCACCGAACGCGGCGACGGCCTCGACGAGGGGCGCGTTGGTCCCGTACTCGTCGAGGCCCGCGCGGGGCGGCGCCTGGTTGGTGACCTCGTGCGTGCCGTGCGGCTCCGCGGACGGGGTGTGCGGACCGGACGCCGGTGCGGTGGTGGTCATGGCGGGACTCCTGTCTGAGGCTTTCGGGACGTTCGGCGCGCAGGGACTACGGTCCGGCCGGGTCAGCCGGCGGGGCCCCGACCGCACGCAGACACAGCGTCGTGATGCCTTCCACGACCGGCCCCGGGTCGGTGCGCTCGCCGACGGGGGAGAGCGGGCCGAGCAGCGCCTCGCTGACCGCCCCGATGACGGCGGCAGCCGAGAGCCGGGGATTCTGGTCGGGCAGCTCACCCGTGGCCACGCCCGCCGCGACGACGGACTCGGCCAGCGCGTGGTAGCCGCGCCGATACGTCAGCCGCTCCTGCTCGACGAGCGGATCGACCGGCTCGGCCAGCAGCGCCCACGCCGTGCGCGGAGTGCGCAGCGCCCGGTACGAGAACACCTCGACCAGCGCCCGCACCTGCTGCCCCGCCCCGCTTCCGGCCTCCACCGCCTCCCGCACCGCGGCCAGCTCGTGACCGGCGACATGGCGGAAGACCGCAGCAAGCAGTTCCTGCTTGGAGGAGAAGTGGTTGTAGACGCTGCCGGTGGCGACCTGGGCACGGTCGGCGAGCGCGGCGATGCTCGCGGCGGCGTAGCCGCCCTCGGCGAGCAGTTCCCGTGCGGCGCCCAGCAGCCGCTCCCGGTGGGCGAGCCGGGTCGCCTCGGTGCGGGGGGTGGACCGGTAGGCCATGATGTTCTGAACCTCGATTCATAGCTTCGTACGCCACTCAACCACGCGTGCCCCGCCGGCGCAATCACGCGCTCCGGCCGTTGTTCGAGGGAACTTCCGTACGACTTTCCATCGGTAACGGAACGGGCGTTCGTCTCAGGCCGGGCCGTGGCTGTTACGGGCCGAGGGGGTGGCGGCAGGGTGGCCCGTGCGGGAGCGCGGCCGTGCGCCGGCGGCCGTCAACCGGGTGCCAGGCGGGTGGGTGCAGTAGGCAGGAATTGACAGGTACCCGGACGTCTCGGTGCATGCCGCCTACAGTCGCCTGTGACAGAAATGTCCGCACTTTGTCACACGAACCGGGGCGCTGTCCGCGGACCGGGCAACCAGGTCAAAGTTTGCCTTCTCGGTATCACGCCGGGACCGAACAACGCCCGGACCGTACGGCCCGGGCCCGCACTTGAGGGGTCTTCATGTCCCGTTCCGCACGACGGATCACCGCTGCCGTTCTCGCCGCCGGCGCACTGGTCGCCGCTGCCGCCCTCCCGGCGGTCGCGGACGACCACGACCACGGACGCGGTCACGACCGCGGCCACAGCCAGGACCGCGGCCACGACCGTGACCACGGCGACGACCGCGGCCACGGACACGCCCAGCGCTCGGCCGTCGTTCTGGGCAAGATCCAGTACAACAGCCCCGGTCGCGACAACGGCTCGAACCGGAGCCTGAACGGCGAGTGGGTCACGGTCACCAACACCGGCCGCCACGCGGTCAACCTGCGCGGCTGGACCCTCCGCGACGAGAGCCACCGCACCTACCGGTTCGACCTGCGTCTGCCCGGGCGCTCCTCGGTGCGTGTGCACACCGGAGTCGGCCGCGACAGCCGGACCGACGTCTACCAGGACCTCCGCCGCTACGTCTGGGACAACAGCGACACGGCGACCCTGCGGGACGCGCACGGCAACAAGGTCGACTCCAAGTCCTGGGGTCACCGCTACGGCGGCCACCGCTGATCTTTCGGCGGCCGTCTTCTGAACCCGGGGCGGCTGCCGCCGCCCCGGACGCGGCGCACCACGGCCCGACCGCCGTGGTGCGCCGCACCCATGTCCGCGCGCGTCTCCGTGCCGGCCGTCAGGAAGCGTCGTCGGCCACGACCTCCTGCTCGGTCCACAGGGCCTTCCCCTCGGCGCCGTACCGGGTCCCCCAGTGCGTGGCGAGCTGGGAGACGATGAACAGGCCCCGGCCGCCCTCGTCGACGGTGCGGGCGTGCCGCAGGTGCGGCACCACCGGGCTGGTGTCGTGGACCTCGCAGGTGAGGGTGCGGTCGAGCAGGAGCCGCAGCTGCAGAGGCGGGGTGCCGTAGCGGACCGCGTTGGTGATCAGCTCGCTCACGATCAGCTCCGTCGCCTCGATCGTCTCCTCGTCGAGCTGCCAGCCCTCGAGCCGGTCGCGGACCAGGGTGCGGGCCATGGCAGGTGTGGTCCGGTCATGGGCCAGCTCCCAGGTCGCGACTTGGTCGGGCGGGACGACACCCGTCCTGGCGAGCAGGAGGGCGGCGCCGTCCGGGTGCGCCTTCGCGGGCAGGTGGTACACGATCGCGTCGCACAGCTCCTTCAGGGGGCGCTCCGGACGGGCGAGAGCGTCCTGTACCCCGGTCACGGCCCGGTCGGCGGACAGCAGCGCGTCCGTGAGGAAGGCCAGCACACTGCCCTCCTCCAGTTCGACGGTCGCGGTGGCGAACGGGGCGCTGTCGTCGGAGAACAGCGGCGGCCCCTCGGGCACGTCGACGGGGACCGGGCGGCCGTCCGGAGCGACCGCGACCGGGGCCGGGTGCCCCGCCCGCGCCATCGTGCAGGTGCGGGTGAACGGGTCGTAGACCGCGTACAGACATGTCGCCTTCAGTGACTGGCGGTGCAGCGAGTCGCCCGGCGGCAGGGACCTGCGTTCGAGGGCGAGCCGGTCGGCCGTCTCGTTGAGCCGGGCCAGCACCTCGTCGGGCTGCAGGTCCAGGCCGGCCAGCGCGTGGATGACCGTGCGCAGCTGCCCCATGGTGATGGCGGTCTGGAGTCCGTGACCCGCCACATTGCCGATGACCAGCGCGGTCCGTGCGCCGGACAGCCCGATCGTGTCGAACCAGCAGCCGCTGTTGCGCCCGGGCAACAGCGCGTGCGCGGTCTCCACGGCGATCCGGACGCCGTCGTACTGGGGCAGCAGCCTGCGCTGGACGGTCGACGCGATCACATGGTCACGGGCGTAGCGGAGCGCGTTCTCGATACTGAGGGCCGCGTGGGCCGCGGCGGTCACCGCGAGCGTGAGGTCGTAGGCGTCGAACGGCTCGGCGTCCTGATTCCGGTACAGGCTCACCAGCCCGAGTACGGAGCCGTGCAGTTTCAGCGGAACCACGATCAGCGAGTGGGAGCCCGTCGTCTCGACCAGCCGCGCCGTGGCGGGGTCCGTGTCGAGCCAGGGAGTGTCCTGGCCGAGCGTGGTGAGGCGGGGGCGGAGATCGGTGACGGCGAGTGCGAAGGGAGTGTGCTCGGGCAGCCGCCGCAACTCGCCGACCAGGTCGTCCGACGTCGTCCCGCCGACCGCGGCGCGGCGCATCGGGACGTCGGGATTCAGGGGGCTGAGCGGCGGGTCCGCCCCTCTCAGGACCTCGTCGACCATCTCGACCACGGCGAACTGGGCGAACTGCGGGACCAGGGCCGCCACGAGCCCCTCGCAGGTCGCCGCCACATCGAGTGAGCGGCCGACCTCCCGGCGCACGCACTCCAGACGCGCTGCCCGGGCCTGGGCCTTCACCCGTTCGCTGACGTCGACCACCGCCGCCAGCAGTCCGAGCGGTCGTCCGGAGGAATCGTCCAGGCGGTGGATGGTCACCGTCAGGCTGCGGTCGGGCCCGGGCGCACCCGCGAGCCGCCCGTGGACCATCCGCTCGAGGACGGGCGTTCCGCTCTCCAGGACACCACGCAGCAGCCGTTCCGACTCCTCGGGCTCCTCGAGCCGGTACGCCTCCGTGAAGTGCAGCCCGACGATCCGGTCAGGGGGGACCGAGTCCGACAGCGCGTTGACGCGCACCACCCTCAGTTCCGTGTCCAGGACGTGCAGTCCCACCGCGGACTGTCTGAACAGTGTTTCCAGGAGCGCGCCCGCCATCCCGTCCGGCGCGGGCATCTCCGGGACCGGTGCACCGGCGTCCGGCACGTCGCACCCCCAACATCTGGCTCCGCCATCCCTGCGCATCGGCAGCTTTGCGGACAGCCTGCGCGTCCTGCGCCCGGCCCGCCACCGCGCCGGGCCGGACGGGTGGAGCCGGCCCACCCGGGCACCCGCACATCCGATAGGCGCGGACGGCAACCTTTCCGGCCCGGGCGGTCACTGAGGTGTACCCGACACCCCCACTCCGGAAGGCACACCCGTGGCTCCTGAGCATCCCCGATCCCCCCGCAGACGCCGCACCACCCGCACCCGGACCCTGCTCGGCGCCGTCACGGCGGGCCTGGTGGCCGCCGCCGGACTGGTCGTCACCGGCCAGACCTCGCAGGCCGCGACCGTGCGCCAGGCCGAGGCGCTGGACCGCGGCGTCGTCAGCGTCCACACCGACGCGGGCAATCTGATCAGCTGGCGCTGGCTCGCCACCGACGCCGACGACGTGTCCTTCAACGTGTACCGCGCGGGCACCAAGGTCAACTCCTCACCCGTCACCGGCTCGACGAACTACTTCCACGCCGGGGCCCCGAACTCGGCCGACTACACGGTGCGCGCGATCGTCGGCGGCGTCGAGCAGAGCGACTCCGTGCACGCGATCCAGTTCCGCAGCGGCTACAAGGACGTGCCCATCAGCCCGCCCGCCGGAGGTACGACTCCGGACGGCGTCGCCTACACCTACGAGGCCAACGACGCCTCCGTCGGAGATCTCGACGGGGACGGCGCACTCGACTTCGTACTGAAGTGGCAGCCCACCAACGCCAAGGACAACTCCCAGTCCGGGTACACGGGCAACACGATCGTCGACGGGATCAAGCTCGACGGCACCCGGCTGTGGCGCGTCGACCTGGGACGCAACATCCGCTCGGGCGCCCACTACACCCAGTTCCAGGTGTACGACTACGACGGTGACGGCAAGGCCGAGGTCGCGATGAAGACCGCCGACGGCAGCGTCGACGGCCGGGGCACGGTGATCGGCAGCGCGTCGGCCGACCACCGCAACTCCTCCGGTTACATCCTGTCCGGGTCCGAGTACCTGACCATGTTCAACGGGCAGACGGGAGCGGCCATGGGCACCGTCGACTACGTCCCCGCGCGCGGCACCGTCTCCTCCTGGGGTGACAGCTACGGCAACCGCGTCGACCGCTTCCTCGCCGGCACCGCCTACCTCGACGGCTCCCGGCCCTCACTGATCATGGCCCGCGGCTACTACACGCGTACGGTGATCGCCGCCTGGGACTGGCGGAACGGGGCGTTCACCCGGCGCTGGACCTTCGACACCAACAGCTCGACCAACTCCGGGAAGGGGTACGACAGCCAGGGCAACCACCAGCTCTCGGTCGCCGACGTCGACGCCGACGGCCGGGACGAGATCGTCTACGGCTCCATGGCGGTCGACGACAACGGCAACGCGCTGTGGACCACGAAGAACGGCCACGGCGACGCCATGCACGTCGGCGACCTGGACCCCTCCCGCACCGGTCTGGAGGAGTTCAAGGTCGACGAGGACAGCTCGAAACCCTCGTCGTGGATGGCGGACGCCAGGACCGGCCAGATCATCTGGTCGACGCCCGCCGACGGCGACAACGGACGCGGCGTCAGCGACGACATCTGGTCCGGCAGCGCCGGAGCCGAGTCCTGGTCGTCGGCGGCCGACGGGGTACGCAACCCGAAGGGAACCGTCGTCGCGAGCCGCAAGCCCTCCAGCGCCAACTTCCTGTCCTGGTGGGACGGCGACACCACCCGGGAACTCCTCGACGGCACCCACATCGACAAGTACGGCACCTCCGGCGACACCCGGCAGCTGACCGGGGCATCGGTCCACTCGAACAACGGGACCAAGGCCACCCCCGCGATCTCGGGCGACCTCTTCGGCGACTGGCGCGAGGAGGTGGTCTGGGCGACCACGAACAACACCGCGCTGCGGATCTACTCCACGCCGTACGAAACCGCCACGAAGATCACGACTCTGCTCCACGACACCACCTACCGCACAGCCCTGGCCTGGCAGAACACGGCGTACAACCAGCCCCCGCACCCGAGCTTCTTCATCGGCAGCGGCATGGCGAAGGCGCCCCGGCCCACGGTGACGACTCCCTAGCAGGGAAAACGCGGTTTCGGCACCCTCGGAAAGGCGGCTGCGGACGAGCCATCCGCAGCCGCCGTTCCTGCGCCTGAATGCCCGTGGGGAGAATCTGGGGAATTCTACTGAGAATCAAGGCTGACGGCCGCCTAGCCGGTCTCACCTGCCGCGCCGAGACTCCCCGCCATCACCCCATTCGAGTCGATCGCCGCGATGCACGACACCGACCGGGAGCCGGAGCGGCTGCTGGAAATCCTTGAGTACATCCGGACGTGGAGATTCCGGCTCGTCGGGTACTGGTGAAGGACCATGGGTCGCGGAAGCTGACCGCCGCGATGGCGGCGAAGGACCCGCGGCCCCGCCTGGCCGTGCTTCTTGTGGACGAGTGGTCGTCCTACGGTGCGGCCGCGGACCGCAAGGTGCGGGAGGAGATGGAGCGGCTGCTGCGGCTGATCGTTCAGCAGGGCCGGGCGCTGCGCATCATCACCCTCGCCGCGACCCGGAAGCCGGACGGGAATTCGGTGCCGTATGGGATCCGCGACGTCCTCCGGCAGCGCAGTTCCTGGTCGTCGAGGTCAGGTTCCGTCTGTCCGCGCTTCTGGGCGCACTCCGGGCAGTAGTCCTTGCTCCACGTGCTGGTGTGAACGCGGCTTTGACTTCGATGAACGGGCGGCCTCCGTCCTATGCCTGGTCGGCGGTCAGGGCCCGCACGTAGTCGGGGTGGCCAACGTAGGGGAGGGGCAGGAGTTCGAGCGTGCGGTGCACCCGAGCGTCCCGTCCACACCGCTTGACGCAGCCCAGGTCCCGGCCGAACTCCTTGCGGTAGTCGTCGTTGAGGCCCTGGATTCGTTCTGATGTGGCCGCGTCAACTCCGTCGGCTTCGGTGACGAGCGGGCAGTCCGTGTGGTGGTCCCCGGTGACGAGGTGCCGGCCGGCCAGTGCCTCGTCGAGCATGAGCCGCTTCGCCACGACCTCGTAACGGGCGCGGGTTGGGCGGTGCCGCATGATGTGGCGTTCGTCCGCCGCCATCTCGCGGTCGAAGGTGGCGATACGGGTAAACACGGTGCTCAGCTCGGTATCCGCCGCCCGCGCAACCGCCTCGTCTTCGTCGAGTCGGTCGCGCACGAAACGCACCAGGGCGTCGGTCATGCAGGGCTCCCAGGCTGGTCGGAGTCGTGCGGATAGTCCCGATGCTCAACGTAGGGCGCGGCGAGGAGCCGGAGCTGAAACTCGGCGTTCCGGCCGCCCGGCCCCGCAGTGCCCAGGAACGGCACCACAGTCTCCTCCAGCAGCGCGAGCCGGACCTCGGCTGTGGCAACGGAGAAACGGGCATGCGCGGCAGCGTCCTCGGGTTCAACACCGAAACGCTCAGGCTGCTTGACCACCACGTCGCCGGCGAAGCGGGCCTTCTCCAGCTCCTCGGTGAACCGGGCCCGGAGGAAGGCTGCCAGGGCGCCGGTCATGAGGGGTCCTCGGGTGCGGGGGCCGTCTTGCTAACCGCGACGCGCATGCATTTCTCCAGGGTTGTCATCACACCAATGCACAATTGGCCTAAGAGCCACTTGCTTCCCGCACCCACCACGAGGAGCCACTTGTGCACGACAACCCCGCAAATGAAGGCTACTCGTGGCCGACCTGCACAACCCCGCACGGCGGGCGGCAGTTCTGGGTGAACGAGACCGGCCGTCAAGTCTGCCGCCCCTGCGAAGACAAGACAGCGAAGTGGCCCACCGAACTCCCCGCCCTGTTCCGCGGTCTCAACACCACCGGGCACTTATGCGCGGGGCGGCACGGGGCGGCGGGGCAGCGCGGGGCGGCACGGGCGACGGGGCAACCAGCGGATCGAAGACCCCGCCGATCCCGCCGCGGCTCGAAGTCCTGTCGCTGATCGGACCCGGTGGCATAGCGGCGCGGCTGCGGGACATGGAGGACGCCTGGCGGGCCGCACTCGGGTGGACGGTCGCCCCTTGGCGGGGCAGCCCGGCGCAGGCCGTCCCCGAGCACATCAAGTTCCTGGTCAGCAACCTGCCGTGGGCGTGCGACGCCTACTACTCCGTCGGCCAGGACATCGTCGAACTCCGCCGCCTTCACTCCGAATGCACGGCCGCCGACCTCAACGAACGCCGGCCCGGGCGTGTATCGATCGGCCGCTGCCCCAGCCGGTTCGACGACAACACCCTGTGCGCAGCCGACTTGTTCGCCAGTGCCGCCGGCCACCGGGTGCGGTGCGGGAACTGCGGCAGCCGGTGGGAGACGCTTAACGACTGGCGGTTGCTGAGGCAGGCGCAAGAGACTGTCCTCGCCACCGACGCAGGAGTAGCAGCATGAAGAAGATCCCCACCCTGTTCATCCGCGACTTCGACGCCCGCCCCGCCCTCGTCGTGCCTGAGGTGACACCGGGCTGCGAGTGGGTCATTGAGGGCGAAGGCGAGGCCACGCGGAAGTACGACGGAACGTGCGTCATGCTCGACGACGCAGGGGAGTGGTGGGCGCGACGCGAGGTCAAGCCCGGCAAGGCCGCGCCCGCCGGATACGTGACCCTGTCCGTCGACGAGGAGACCCGCAAAACAGTGGGATGGGAGCCCGTCGCGCAGTCCAGCTTCGCGAAGGCCCACGCCGAAGCCGTGGGGAACTGCGGAATTGAGAAGCCCGGCACCTACGAACTCCTGGGCCCGGAGATCAACGGCAACCCTGACGGCTACACGGACCACATTCTCATGCCGCACGGCTGGGCCATCCTGTCCATCCGCCAGGACTTCGCCACCGCACCCCGCGACTACGACGCCCTCCGCGACTGGCTGCACGCCCGTCCCTACGAAGGAATCGTCTGGCACCACCCGGACGGGCGCATGGTCAAGATCAAGGGCAAGGACTTCCCGGCAGCGACGTGAGTGCGTGGCTTACTGATCGTTTCAGAATTCCGTCTTGCGCAGATGCTGGCGGCCCATGGAACAATCCCTTCAGCCACAGGGGGACGCCGTATGGAACGGGTTGGGGCTGCACGAGACCTTGTGCTCGGTTACGTCGGCGCTCTGCGTCGACGCCTGACACGTTCACATCAGTACCGCCATCAAGCTCGTCGACCGTGGCGAAGACCGCTTCGTAGGCAACTGCCCGAGCCAGGAGTTCGAGGTCATCCCTGTCCGCACCCGCACCCAGCAAGCGCCGGACGGCGGCTACTTGCTCCAAAGCTCCCGGGCCTGCCCATCCATCGATCGCACCACGCCAGAGGGAGCGGCGCAGAACGAAGCGAGTCACCTGCGGCTGGTTCCACCCACCCGATGCTCGGCGGCTGCGGATGACTCCATCCGCAGCCGCCGGCCGGCGCGAGGCGCTCGCAGAACCCGCTACGCCCGCCTCAGATCGGCCTGCACCAGATCGTGGTCCGAGTACGGAGTGAGGTGCACATCCTGCGCGAGCGAGGTGAAGCCGCGCAGAAAGATGTAGTCGAACTTGCTGCGCCAATCGGTGGTCGGCTCGCACGGGCCGTCCGTCGAGGGACCGCACGAGGGGTCCGCATCGGTGAACAGATCCCACATGCCGTCGAGTTCGGCGGATTCCGGAACCGCGTTGAAGTCGCCGAGAACGATCGTGCGGTCATACTGGGCGACCGCCTTCGCCAGTACGCCGGTCTGCTTCATACGGACCGATTCCTGTCGCCGCTGGGCCAGGTGTGTGTTGAAGACCCGGACGGGCCGGCCGTCCACGAGGGTGGTGACGGCCATGTATCCGCGGTCCTCGGAACCGCCGTCGGGGTACTCCACGTTCACATGGCCGGTCATCGGAGCGGCCGAGAGAATGGCCTGGCCGAAACCTCCCGGACGCCACGGCACTCCGCCGCAGCGGCTCCAATTGCGCAGAACCGATCCGTACTTGACGTGGTAGACCAGCCCGTACCGATACTGCAGATGGTCCCGGATCCTCTCGACATCACCCACGCACGCTTCTTGCAGGCCGATGACCTGAGGCGCATAGGCTGCGATCTCCGCCGCCCGGCCGGCGTTCTGACCGCTCCCCTTGCAGGGATTGCAGATGTTCCACGTCATGACACGGTTCGGCACGGCCTCCTCGGGGGCGCCCGCCGGCAGCGGCCCGGCGATGTGGGCACCGTTCGACGCGCTGGGGCCGACAAGCAGCACACAGGCCACGATCAGAGCACCCGCGAGCGCCCGCGCGCCGGTTACGGTCATCTTCGCCTCCTCGAAGGGGAGGCTCACGCCGTCATGTGATGTCTCCCCGCACGAGGCTATGTGACGGGGTGTATGCAGCACATGAGGTACCTGGTTCTCGGGCGGCATCACACCGGACGATGCCGGGCGGCCCGGCTGTGTTCCGACGCTACGACGGGCCCGAGTCCTACGCCGTGCCGTCCCCCGATGCCGGCAAAGGCGCCTGGGACTCGGCGGTCTGCGGGGTCACGGGTTCCGGGGCCGACTCCGATGTCGGCGGCGCCTCGGAGGAGGGCGGCGGGGACGGGGGCGGCTCTTCGGACGAGGGGGGCGGCTCGGGCGGCTGCGTCGACGGCTCACCGGGCTTCGTCGCGGGCGAGGACGGCTCTTCGGAGGCCGGGGAGCGCGAGGAGGAGTCCGAGGGGCAGTCCTTCTCCGGACACGGCGAGGCGCTCGAGTCGGCGGGCGGCCGGGTCTTCTTGTCGTCGCCACCGGTGTCACCGGCGTCCCGCTTGAACCAGCCCTCGGTCTTGGGGTCGAACATGACGAACTCGTCCACCGGCTGGGCGGCGGGCTCCACCACCACGACGTTTCCGGCCCGGTATCCCGGCCAGGGGTCGCCCTTCTGCTCGGGCGTTCCCTTCAGCGCGACCGGCGGAAGCAGCGGGTTGCCGCAGGCGCAGCGGACCCTGGGCACGCCCCGGTCGTCGATCAGCACCGCCGTTCCGGCCTGCAGGACCGCCTGGTAGCTGGTGGCGGCGCCGTTCTCGTAACCGTGGTTGGTCACCCGGGTGTCGAGCCGCAACTGAACCGGGGTCAGCGCGCGCAGATACGCGGGAACACCGGACGCGGCGACACCCTCCACCGAGGCGAACGCCTTGTTCTTGGCGGGCTGGTCCGTGAGGGCGCTGATCTGCTTCTCCACATCGCAGGCGGCGACCTTGCGGGTGCCGCCGTACAGGCCGGGAGCCGCACCGTCCACGCCCTGGGTGACGTGGGGCCCCGCACGGGAGGGGCTCGCCACGGGACTCGGTACGGCGGTCGGCGTCGCGTCCCCGGCGCGGCCGCGCGCGGTCGAACCGGTGAACGGGGCGGGGCCCGTCGAGCCGGCCGCCTCCAGGAACACCTCGCCGCCCGCCTTGTCGGACCCGTCCGGCCGGGTGAGGACGATGGTCAGCACCACCGCCGCCACGAGGGCGACGGCGATCGTCGCCACCTTGGGGACCGACCGCCACCACGGGGTGCGGGGGCCGTTCCCCGGTCCTTGCGGGATCTCACCCGAGCCACTCGAACCGCCCGAACCGCCCGGACCTCCATGGCCGCCGCCGGAGGGCGGACCGGGCGGAGGGCCGGACGGACGCTCGGGAGGCGGCGGAACGACGCCCTCCCGCGAGGGACCCGAAAGCGGTCCGGAGGGCGGCCCCGTGGGGCGGCCGGACGACGGCGGCTGGTCACTCACGGCTCTTCTTCCCCACGCCTGGGTCGTTACCGATTTCTTCAGGTATCAGCCATTGTGTGCCCGGCCGCACGGCCCGCAAGCCGACGCGGTCGGCCCACCCGGGGAGCGGCCGGGATCGCGGCTGCCTAGCGTGGACCCGTGAGCACACAGGGATCGGACGGCCGGCCCGGTACGGCAACCCGCGGCGCACACGGCTGGGCCGACGCCCTCCTGACGGTGCTCGCCGGACTCGTGGTCATGGGCCTCACCGCCGCCCTCGGCCTGTGGGCGGCCGGCGCCGCTGACCTGCCCGGCGGTTCGTTCCCGCGCGTGGTCGCGGCCGTCGTCGTCATGGCGGCGGGCGGGTCGGTCGCGCTGTCGGGGAACGCGGGCGAGCTCGCCAGGACCCACGCGGACATCTCGGCCCTTCCGCTCTCGGTCACCCTCGTCGGCGCACTGGCCCTCGCCGCCGGATTCCTGCGCCCCCTGCGACACCGCGCCGTCGCCACCACCCGCGAACTGGCGGGCTGGGCCGGCCGCGTCGCGGTGCTGTGGTTCTTGGTCCTCATCGGCCTGTCCCTCCTGGCTCGGCAGACGTTCGACCTCCCCGGGGCCGATCCGACGGGCGGTGTCATCGGTGACGTGTTCGACGTCTCGCCCCGGGCCGGATTCCGTGCCGAGATCCCGCTCACCCTGGTCCTCGGTCTGCTCTGGCTGGCCGGCGTCCTCGTCCTGGCCCTGCTCGTCTCGCGCGGCGCACCCCTGCCCGTGCGGCTGGTGCGCTTCCAGGAATCGGTGCGCCCGGCCGCGTACGCGATGGTGGCCCTGCTGCTCGCCTACGTCGTGGTGGGTCTGGTCATCGCCTTCGTCGTCCTGGTGACACGCGGACACCCTGCCGAGACGGTCGCGGTGGCCCTGCTCGCACTGCCCAACCTCGTCTGGCTGGTGTTCACCCTGGGCCTCGGGGCGTCCTGGGAAGGGAAGGTGGACGGGCCGTTCGGACTGCCGATGCCGCAGGTACTGGACTCCGTCCTGCGGACACCGGACCTCTCCACTCTGAACGTCGGCACGCTCGCCGAGCAGGACGGCCGCGCCTGGTGGTGTGTCGCCGTCGCCGCGCTGTTCACCCTGGCAGCCGCGTTCCTGGCGGCCGTACGCTCCCCGGCCCGCGTGCGCCCCTGGCAGCATGCCCTCCACATGGCGGTGGCGCTCGCCCTCACCGTGCTCGCCGTATGCCTGCTGGGCCGGATCTCCGCCCATTACGGCCTGTCCCTGCTGGGCCTCGGTGACCTCGGCGGCGGGCTGGGCGGCGAGGTTCTGCTGCGACCGCGGCTGTGGGGCGCGCGCGGACTCGCCGTGCTGTGGGGGCTCGTGACCGGCCTGCTCGGCGGGCTGCTCGCCGCCCGCGTGCACCGGCGCGGCGAAGTGGAGCCGGAAGGCCCCTGACTCCGGACCCCCTAACCCCGGAACACCGGCAACGCCCACCGCGGCGGCCCGGGCGGTGGTTCGGGACCCGACCGCCACGCGCCGAGCCGGCGGTCCACCTGCGTCGGCGGATGGCCGCTGCCCCGCACCTCGCCCCGTGCCGCGGCGCGCAGCGCGGCCACGAACTGGAGACAGGAGTCGTATCGGTCGTCCGGACTCTTGGCCAGGGCCTTCGCCAGCACCGCGTCGACACCCGCCGGAAGATCGGGGCGCAGGCCCGTCAACGCCGGCGGTGGATCGAACTGGTGCGCCCACAGCAGCGCCATGTCGTCGTCGCGCTGGAACGGCGGGGCGCCGGCCATCGTCTCGTGCACGACGCACGCCAGGCTGTAGACGTCGCAGCGCCCGTCCACCGGGCGGCCCGAGATCTGTTCGGGCGCCACGTAGTCGAGCGTTCCGACGAACTGGCCCACGGAGGTGAACCCCGTCAGCGACAGCGACTTCTTCGTCAGCCCGAAGTCCGTCAGGTAGACGTGCTCCGGATGGTCGCTGTCCGTGCCCTCCGCGACCAGGATGTTGCCCGGCTTGACGTCCCGGTGCACCAGATCGTGGTCGTGGGCGGCATCGAGTGCGGACGCCACCTGGGCCGCGATCCGGAGCGCGGTGCCCAGGGGGAGCGGCCCCTGCCGGTCGATGAGGGCCCGCAGATCCTGACCGGCCACGTAGCGCATCGCGATGTAGAGGATGCCCTCGGTCTCGCCGGCCTCGAAGACCGGCACGATGTGCGGGTGGTCGATCGCGGCAGCCACCCGGGACTCATGCGTGAAGCGTTTGCGGAAGGTGTCGTTGCGGGCGAGTTCCGGGGCGAGCAGCTTGAGGGCGACCGTACGGTCCAGCCGCAGGTCCTTGGCCCGGTAGACGACCGCCATTCCGCCGCGCCCGATCTCACGCTCCACCAGGTACCCCGCGATCCGCCTGCCCGTCAGGTCGGAGGGCCGTCCGGCGGGCAGTGCGGAATCGTCCGGGGACGCGGTGGCCGGGGCCATCAGGTCTCACCCGGCCAGGTCCGCGGATGCGTGCCGGGGTCGACGAGCCGGGTCGCCTCCGGGCCGCCGCCGCTCACCGGGGCGCTGTCCGGGAGGCCGGGGCCGGACTGTGCCGCGTAGGTCGTCAGCCGGGCGCCGTCCGTGTACATCCAGCGTTCGTGCTCCGCGTCGAACAGCCACACCGCTTCGCCGTCGACGACCACGCCGGCGCGCAGTCCCTGGGTGCGGCGGCGGAAGGTCTCCCCGTCGATGCGGCCCGCGACGAGCTCCTCGGACGCCCGCCGGAAGCGGTCGAGCGCCTCTTGGACCCGGGCCATCAGCGGCCCGGGGTCCGCCGTCCGGGCCATCGGCTGCCCGGCCTGCGGAGGGTCGTGCGGTACGGAAACGAGCAGTCGGCCGTCGACCCAGGCGGACCAGCCGTTGGCGCACAGGACCTGGCCCCAGTCGCCGCGCCGGTCGAGCAGCTGGACGGGGAGCAGCGGGTCGAGCGGCTCGGTGGGCCGGGACACGTCCGGCGCCTCCCAGGCGGGCAGCCCGTCCTGGGGGACGACATGGGTGGGGCGGAAGTCCTCGGTCTCCATGGGCCGCTCCTACTTCCGCATGATGGCGGGTTCGTGCCGGCGCAGGAGTCTGGACACCGCGAAACCGAAGACGACGGACAGCACCACCAGCATCGCCATGTCGAGAAGCCAGATCCCGGCGGAGTGCTCGAACAGCGGGTCCGAGGTCAGTTTTCCGGGCACGATCCTGGCCAGACCGATGGTCCCCGCCATGGCGCCCAGCGCCCAGCGGGAGGGGATCAGCCAGGACAACTGCTCGATGCCCGGCACGCCGTGCAGCTTCAGCAGGGCGCCGCAGAAGACGACCTGGACGATCGCGAGCAGCACCAGGAGGGGCATGGTGACCTCCTCCTTGCGCACCAGCGCGGACACCAGGAGCCCCAGCATCATCGCGGTGAAGGACAACAGGGCCACCGTCAGGGTGATTTCGATCAGAGGTGGCAGCAGAACGCCCTTCCCGCCGGGGGCGTTGAGATCGACACCCACGAGACCGACCAGGGTCAGCACGACGGCCTGGAGCACCGTGATGGTGCCCAGCACCACCACCTTGGACATCAGATACGCGGATCTGGAGAGGCCGACGGCTCTTTCCCGCTGGTAGATCACCCGTTCCTTGACCAGTTCCCGCACCGCGTTGGCGGCGCCCGTCAGCACACCGCCGACACAGAGGATGAGCAGCGCGTTCATCGCCGTCTCCTGCGTCAGCCTGCTCCCGGCGAGTGCCCGGGTCATGGCGCCCATCACGAACGGCAGTGCGATCATGATGGCGAGGAACGTCCGGTCGGCGCTCAGCGCGGCCGCGTACCGCCGCACCAGCGTGCGCAGTTGGGCGCCCCAGCTGCGGGTCTTCGGCGGCGGGGCGACCGCCGCGGCCGCGGCGTGCGGCAGCCGGGGCTGTGAACTCGCGTTGGCGATGTAGCGCCGGTGGAAGGGGGAGGCCGCGAACTCCTCGGCCCAGGGCCGGTCGCGGTCGTTCTCGAAGGCCTCGAACGCCTCGGGCCATTCGGCGAAACCGAAGAAGGCCAGCGCCTCCTCGGGCGGACCGTAATAGGCGATCTTCCCGCCGGGCGCGAGCACCAGCAGCCGGTCGCACACGTCCAGGCTCAGCACACTGTGCGTGACGACGATGACGGTGCGCCCGTCGTCGGCGAGGCCACGCAGCATGTGCATGACCGACCGGTCCATGCCGGGGTCGAGGCCCGACGTCGGCTCGTCGAGAAAGAGCAGTGAGGGCTTCGTCAGCAGTTCCAGCGCCACGCTCACCCGCTTGCGCTGGCCGCCGGAGAGACTGTGGATCGGCTGGTCGGCCCGCTGTTCCAGCCCGAGCTCGCGCACCACCTCGGCGACCCGCTCGCGGCGCTCCGACCTGGCGGTGTCCTGCGGGAAACGGAGCTCCGCGGCGTAACCGAGCGCTCTGCGTACGGTCAGCTGGGCGTGCAGGATGTCGTCCTGCGGCACCAGGCCGATGCGCTGCCGCAGTTCGGCGTAGTCGTGGTAGAGATCGCGGCCGTCGTAGAGGACGGTGCCCTCGTCGGCCGGGCGCAGTCCGGTCAGGGCGTTCAGGAGTGTGGACTTGCCCGCGCCGCTGGGTCCCACCACGCCCAGCAGGCACTTCTCGCCCACCGGGAACGCGACGTGGTCGAGCAGCGTCTTGCGCCCCCTGTCGACGGTGACCGCCAGGTCCTGCACGTCGAGCGACACCTCGCCGGTGTCGACGAACTCCTGCAGCGTGTCCCCGACCAGGCAGAAGGCGGAGTGCCCGATGCCGACGATGTCTCCGGGGGAGACCGGTGCGCGCTCGGCCGGCTGGCCGTTGAGGAAGGTCCCGTTGTGCGACCCGAGGTCGACGATCTCGTACGTACCGTCGGTGTGGGCCAGCAGTTCGGCATGGCGGCGGGAGACGCTCAGATCGTCGACGACCAGGTCGTTCCCGGATCCGCGGCCGATTCGTACGGTGCGCGACGGCAGCGGCCGTACGGTGGTCGGCTGCCGGAACGTGCCGGTCGAGGCGGGCATGGAGACGGCCGACGGGCGGTCCGGCGCAGGTGCCGCCCGGACCCGTAGCACCGCCTGCGGACCGTCGTCCGGATGGCCGAAGCGGATGAGGGCGCCGGGCCCGACGTCGCATGCGCCGATCCGCCGGCCTCCGCTGTAGGTGCCGTTCGTGCTGCCCTCGTCCTCGATCGACCAGTGGCCGTCCGACGACCTGAGCACGGCGTGGTGCCACGAGACCCGGACGTCGTCGATGACGATGTCGCTCAAAGGGTCGCGTCCGACGTGGTACTCCCGGCCCGGACTCATCACCGTGGGTCCTGCGTCGGTTTCGAGTACGACCTCGGGCGCAGTCGGCGCGACCGGCCGCTCTTCCATGCCCGAATTCTATCGGCCGGTACGGTTATGCGCCCGGCCGGCCGCTGTCGCGCCGGGGCGCGCGCGAGTGCGGGGAAGGCACGAAGCCGTTGGCCCCCGCACCGGCCCGGCCGGGGGCCAACGGCTTCCGCGTCAGGCGTCCAGGGCCGCGGAGACGACGGCCTTGGCCTCCTCCTGGACGCGGGCGAGATGCCCGGCGCCCAGGAAGGACTCCGCGTAGATCTTGTAGACGTCCTCTGTTCCCGAGGGGCGCGCCGCGAACCAGGCGTTCTCCGTCGTCACCTTGATGCCGCCGATCGCGGCCCCGTTGGCCGGGGCCGAGGTGAGGACGGCCGTGACGGGTTCGCCCGCCAGGGTGTCGGCGCCGACCTGCTCGGGGGACAGGCGTGCCAGTACGGCCTTCTGGTCGCGGTCCGCGGGCGCGTCGATCCGGGCATAGGCGGGCTCACCGAACCGGGCGGTCAGCGCGGTGTAGTGCTGGGACGGCGAATCGCCCGTCACCGCCAGGATCTCGGAGGCGAGCAGGGCCAGCAGGATGCCGTCCTTGTCCGTCGTCCAGACCGATCCGTCACGGCGCAGGAACGAGGCCCCGGCCGATTCCTCGCCACCGAAGCCGAGCGATCCGTCGGCGAGGCCGTCCACGAACCACTTGAAGCCGACCGGCACCTCCACCAGTCGCCGGCCGAGACCGTCGGCGACCCGGTCGATCATGCCGGACGAGACCAGCGTCTTGCCGATGCCCGCATCCGCCGGCCAGCGGTCCCGGTGCGCGTACAGATAGTTGATGGCCACGGCGAGGTAGTGGTTCGGATTCATCAGCCCCCCGTCCGGGGTGACGATGCCGTGCCGGTCCGCGTCGGCGTCGTTGCCGGTGGCGATCTGGTAGCGGTCGCGCTGTCCGATCAGAGAGGCCATCGCGTACGGCGAGGAGCAGTCCATCCGGATCTTCCCGTCCCAGTCCAGCGTCATGAACCGCCAGGTGGGGTCGGTCAGCGGATTGACCACGGTCAGGTCGAGCCGGTGCTGCTCGGCGATACGGCCCCAGTACGCGACCGAGGCGCCGCCCAGCGGGTCGGCGCCGATCCGCACCCCGGCCGCGCGTACCGCGTCCAGGTCGAGCACGGACGGCAGGTCCGCCACGTAGGTGCCCAGGAAGTCGTACGTTCCCGTGGACTGCGCCGCCAGCGCCCGGACGTACGGCATGCGGCGGACATCCTTGAGGCCGCCGGTGATGATCTCGTTGGCCCGCTCCTGGATCCAGCCGGTCGCCTCCGACCCGGCCGGACCGCCGTTCGGCGGGTTGTACTTGAAGCCGCCGTCGCCCGGCGGATTGTGCGAGGGGGTGACCACCACACCGTCGGCGAGGTGCGAGCCGCGGCCCCGGTTGTACGTGAGGATGGCGTGCGAGACCGCGGGCGTCGGCGTGTAGCCGTCGGCGGAGTCGATGAGCACGGTCACGTCGTTCGCGGCGAACACCTCGATGGCGGTCACCCGTGCGGGCTCCGACAGGGCGTGGGTGTCGGCGCCGAGGAAGAGCGGCCCGTCCGTGCCCTGCTGCGCCCGGTACTCGCTGATCGCCTGGCTCGTCGCCGCGATGTGGTCCTCGTTGAACGCGGTGGCCGTCGACGACCCGCGGTGCCCCGACGTGCCGAAGGCGACCCGCTGGCCCGGTTCGGCGGGATCGGGATGCAGCGTGTAATACGCCGTCACCAGCCGCGCCACATCGGTCAGGTCCTCCGGGCGTGCCTGCTGCCCGGCTCGTGTCTGCGGCATCTGCCACTCCTCCGTATCGGTCGGTCGGTGCGGTCGGCCCGCCCCGTCATTTTCGCCGGTCGCCGCGGCGGGCGGGCGGCTGCCCCGCCGCGCGGACCGCCACCGCCGCCGCATGTCCGGCGGGGATCTGGACATCGGTGACCGTCCAGCCCGGCGGGCCCGGACGGGGCAGGATGCCGGTGCCGATGTGTTCGGCCGCGAGGCCGGCGGCCAGGCCGATGCCCTCGCCCTTCAGATGGGCCTCCTTGCGGGTCCAGACCCGGCCGAAGGCGGCCGGCCGCTCCTCCTCGGGAAGCGCCGCCAGCTCGCGGGACTCCGCCGGATGCAGCTGACCGGCGATCTCGGAGACGATCCCTGGCTTCGGAACAGGCTCCACGTCCACTCCCACGGGCGCGTCCGCGAACGCCAGCAGGGCCAGGCGGCGGGTGTGCGACAGGGAGAAGTGCACACCGCCGTCGGTGGCGGGACGGCCGTGCGGGCCACCACAGGACGGGCACGGCTCCCGCCTGAGGCGCACGGCGTCCGGAGGGGTCCCCAGCAGCGCGCCGAGCAGCAGCCGCAGGGCCACGTGCGCGGCGACGTAGCAGGCCCGGTCGGCCGGGACGACAAGGCGCGCGGCCCGGTCCCGTTCGCCGGCGTCGAGAATCCCCGGCGCGAGCCGCTCCGCGTGCCCGCCGTCCCGCTCCGCGTCCACCAGCCACAACGCGGGGGCGCCGGGCGCGAAGAGGGGCGCAGGGACGCGGTGCCCGTCGCCGGGGAACGTGAACACGTGGGGCTGGTACACCGGTACGTTGCTTCCTTCGCCGGGCGGACGCCGTGCGGGGCGCGTGTCACGGCGGAGCGGTCCCTTCTATTCTATGGAGATCCTGACCGGGCCCGACGTATGTTCGATCTCGGGTGGCCGATTCACGGCGCCCTGAGATGCGGCGGGGCTTTCCTCACCCCTGCCCCTACGGACAGGAGACCCGGATGTCATCGGACGGCCGCCCGCACTTCGGCGCGGTGCACCTGCGGGAGGCTCGCGTCGAGGACGCCGGACCCCTCACCCGCCTGTTCCTCGATTCCCGCGCCGCCGCCATGCCGTACCTGGCGAGGGTGCACAGCGACGAGGCCACCCTCGGCTGGATGACCCATGTCGTGCTGCCCGGCACGGACGTCCGGGTGGCCGAACTCCGGGAGAGCGGGGGCGCGGCGGAGCCCGTCGGCTTCGTCTCGGTCGACGGGGACGAACTCGAGCACCTGTATGTGCGACCCGACGTGCGGCGCCGGGGCATCGGAACGCTGCTCCTGGCGAAGGCCAGGGAGCGCAGCCCGCAAGGGCTCGCCCTCTACGCCTTCCAGCGCAACGCCGACGCGCGGGCCTTCTACGAGCGGCACGGATTCACGGCCGTCGCGTTCGACGACGGCAGCCGCAACGAGGAGAACGAGCCGGACGTCAGATACCGCTGGAGTCCGTCGGACTGAACCGGCGGCGTACGGGAAACGGGAAGACGGGCGGGGTCCGCAGCTGCGGGCCCCGCCCGTCGCTGTGCCCCGCCTTCACCTCTCGGCCTCCCCCTCCGAGCTGGCACCTTTCAGTTCCTTTCATATATACGCAAATTCCTTGCGTTATCGCGGAGGCGCGGGACGCCTGGTTCATCCCCGGCCAAATGCCGTGATTCTTACGTGGGTTGTGGCACCACGGGAGCGGCCGCCAAGGTTCCGCATTCTGTCGCAACGGTGGACTCGGTCTCAATTCTCTGCAACTCTCTGACCGCAAAACGCAAAACCCCCATCCCGATGGTGCAGAAATTCATGACCCAGCGGGTACGCAGACAGAGCCGCGCCTTGGCCGCGCCCCCTGCGCCGAGGCCGAAGATCGGGGACATATGAGAACGCAACACCGCCGATGGCGGGTCCTGGCCGCCGCCCTCACCGCCGGCCTGCTGACGGCCGGCTGGCCCGCGCTCAACGCGTCGGCTGCCGGTGGCCCGGACATCGACGCCGGTCACCGCACGGCAGCGAGCAGCGCCGGCAGCGGCAGAGCCCCCGCGAACATCGCCGACGGAGACCCGTCGACGTACTGGCAGGGGTCGGGAAGCGCCCTGCCCCAGTGGGTGCAGAGCGATCTGGGCGAGGTCACCCGCATCGACCAGGTGACCCTCAGGCTTCCGGAGGGCTGGAAGAGCCGCCGTCAGACCCTCTCCCTCCAGGGCAGCGCCGACGGGACGAGCTTCACCACGCTGAAGACCCCGGCCGCCTACACCTTCGCGCCGGGCAGCTCCAACAAGGTGACCATCGACATCCCGGCCACCCGGGCACGGTTCGTACGGGCGACCATCACCGCGAACTCCGCGTCGGACAACGGCCAGCTCGCCGAGCTGGAGGTTCGCGCGGCCGCCGAGTCGTCGGTGAACCTGGCGGCCGGCCGCACGCTCACGGCCAGCAGCTACACCCAGACGTACATCGCCGCCCACGCCAACGACGGCAACGCGGCCAGCTACTGGGAGAGCCGCAACAACGACCTGCCGCAGTGGATCCAGGCCGACCTGGGCTCCTCCGTCCGGGTCGACCGTGTGGTGCTGCGCCTGCCGGACGGCTGGGAGACCCGCAGTCAGACGCTGAAGATCCAGGGCAGCGCCAACGGCACGGACTTCCAGGACCTGACGCAGTCCGCGCCCTACACCTTCAGTCCGATGGCAGGCGAGTCGGCGACGATCTCCTTCGACGCCACGACCACCCGCTATCTCCGCGTCCTGGTCAGCGCCAACTCCGTCCAGCCGGGCGCCCAGGTCTCCGAGCTGGAGATCTACGGCCCCACCGCCGGTGACACCCAGGCGCCGACCGCGCCGTCGCAACTGGCGTACACCGAACCCGCCACCGGGCAGATCCGGCTGACCTGGACGGCGTCGACGGACGACACGGGCGTCACCGGATACGACGTCTACGCCGACAACACGCTGCTCACGAGCCTCGCCGGGAATGTCACCACCTTCACCGACACCCGTCCGGCCGACACCACCGTGTCCTACTACGTACGGGCCAGGGACGCGGCGGGCAACGCGTCGGCGAACAGCAACACCGTCACCCGCACCGCAGGCACCGGCGACACCCAGGCGCCGACCGCCCCGGCGAACCTGAGCTTCACCGAGCCGGCCACCGGACAGATCAAGCTGGTCTGGCAGGCCTCCGCCGACAACAAGGGCGTCACCGGATACGACGTCTACGCCAACAACGTGCTGCGCAAGAGCGTGGCGGGCGATGTCACCGCCTACACCGACACCCAGCCCGCCGGCACCACCGTGTCCTACACCGTCCGTGCCAGGGACGCGGCGGGCAACGTATCGGGCGAGAGCAACACCGTCACCCGCAACGGCAGCACCGGCACCGCGTCCAATCTCGCGGTCGGCAAGCCCGTCACCGCCTCGTCCGTGGTCCATACGTACGTCGCGGAGAACGCCAACGACAACAGCCTGGCCACCTACTGGGAGGGCGCCGGGGGCAGTTACCCCAACACCCTCACGGTGAAGCTGGGCGCCAACGCGGACACCTCGAGCGTCGTCGTCAAGCTCAACCCTGACAGCAGCTGGGGAGCCAGGACGCAGAACATCCAGGTCCTCGGGCGTGAACAGAGCGCCTCGTCCTTCACCGGCCTGGTCGCGGCCAAGGACTACGCGTTCAGCCCGGGCAGCGGCAACACGGTGACCATTGCGGTCGGCGCCCGGGTCGCGGACGTCCAGCTGAAGTTCACCTCCAACTCCGGCGCGCCCGCCGGTCAGGTCGCGGAGTTCCAGGTCCTGGGCGCTCCCGCCGCCAATCCGGACCTCCGGATCGACTCGGTGACCGCGGCCCCGGCCGCGCCCGTGGAGTCGGACCCGGTCACCCTGACGGCAACGGTCCGCAACACCGGTGCGCTCGCCGCGCCGGCGAGCAAGGTCGAATTCCGGCTCGGCGGCTCCAAGGCGGCCACCGCGTCCGTCGGCGCCCTCGCCGCCGGGGCCTCCACTCAGGTCAGCGCCGACATCGGCGCGCGCGACGCGGGCACGTACGCACTGAGCGCGGTCGCCGACCCGGCGAACGAGGTCATCGAGCAGAACGAGACCGACAACACCTGGACCAGCACGACCGGTCTGGTCGTGAAGCCGGTCGCCAGCTCGGACCTGGTCTCCACCGGGGTCAGCACCTCGCCGTCGGCCCCGTCCGCCGGCCAGAACGTCACCTTCTCGGTGGCCCTCAAGAACCAGGGCACCGTCGCCTCGGCGGCGGGCGGCCACGCCGTCACGCTGACCCTGCTCGACTCCAAGGGCGCCACGGTGAAGACCCTCACCGGCGCCTACGAGGGGGCGATAGCCGCGGGTGCGACGAGCGCCCCGGTGAACCTGGGCAGCTGGACGGCGGCCAACGGCTCGTACACCGTGCGAACGGTCGTCGCGGACGACGCCAACGAACTCCCGGTGAAGCGCGAGAACAACACCGTCACCAGCTCGCTCTTCGTCGGACGCGGCGCCAACATGCCCTACGACATGTACGAGGCGGAGGACGGCGTCACCGGCGGCGGCGCGCAGGTCGTCGGCCCGAACAGGACCGTGGGCGACGTGGCCGGCGAGGCGTCGGGCCGCAAGGCCGTGACCCTCAACAGCACTGGCAACTATGTGGAGTTCACCACCAGGGCCAGCACCAACACCCTGGTGACGCGGTACTCCATCCCCGACTCCGCGGGCGGCGGAGGCATCGACTCCCAGCTGAACGTCTACGTCGACGGCACCTTCCTCAAGGCCATCGACCTCACCTCGAAGTACGCCTGGCTGTACGGCGCCGAGACCGGTCCCGGGAACTCCCCGGGCGCGGGCTCCCCGCGGCACATCTACGACGAGGCGAACGTCATGCTGGGCCGGACCGTCCCGGCGGGCAGCAGGATCCGGCTGCAGAAGGACACCGCCAACACCAGCACGTACGCGATCGACTTCGTCAGCCTGGAGCAGGCGACGCAGATCGCCAACCCCGACCCTGCCTCGTACACCGTCCCCGCCGGATTCACCCACCAGGACGTCCAGAACGCCCTGGACAAGGTGCGGATGGACACCACGGGCAAGCTGACCGGCGTCTACCTGCCGGCCGGTGACTACCAGACCGCCAGCAAGTTCCAGGTCTACGGAAAGGCCGTCAAGGTCATCGGCGCGGGCCCCTGGTACACCAGGTTCCACGCCCCCTCCACCCAGGAGAACACCGACAACGGCTTCCGGGCCGAGGCCAGTGCCAAGGGGTCGACGTTCGCGAACTTCGCGTACTTCGGGAACTACACCTCGCGCATCGACGGACCGGGCAAGGTGTTCGACTTCTCCAACGTCTCGGACATCGTCATCGACAACGTCTGGAACGAGCACCAGGTGTGCCTCTACTGGGGCGCCAACACCGACAGCATCACCATCAAGAACTCCCGCATCCGCGACACCTTCGCCGACGGCATCAACATGACCAACGGCTCGACGGACAACCACGTCGTCAACAACGAGTCCCGGGCCACCGGCGACGACAGCTTCGCGCTGTTCTCCGCGATCGACTCCGGCGGCGCGGACATGAAGAACAACGTCTACGAGAACCTCACGTCCCTTCTGACCTGGCGCGCGGCGGGTGTCGCCGTCTACGGCGGCTACAACAACACCTTCCGCAACATCCACATCGCGGACACCCTCGTCTACTCCGGCATCACCGTCAGCTCGCTGGACTTCGGCTACCCGATGAACGGCTTCGGGACCGATCCGACGACGGTCGAGAACGTGTCGGTGGTCCGCTCGGGCGGTCATTTCTGGGGGACGCAGACCTTCCCCGGGATCTGGCTGTTCTCCGCGTCCAAGGTCTTCCAGGGCATCAGGATCAACCACGTGGACATCGTCGACCCCACGTACAGCGGCATCATGTTCCAGACCAACTACGTAGGAGGACAGCCCCAGTTCCCCATCAAGGACACCATCCTGACCGACATCACCATCACCGGAGCCCGCAAGAGCGGGGACGCCTTCGACGCCAAGTCCGGATTCGGGCTGTGGGCCAACGAGATGCCGGAGTCCGGCCAGGGGCCGGCCGTCGGTGAGGTCACCTTCAACGGGCTGAAGCTCAGCGGCAACGCCCAGGACGTGAAGAACACGACGTCCACCATGAAGATCAACATCAACCCGTAACCCGGCACCGCAACCAGGGGCGCCGTCCGGTCCGCCGGGCGGCGCCCTGTGCTGCACCCGCACAGGGCCGCACACGACGTGCGAAGTGCTGTCAAACTTTTACGAAAACTGCGCGAGATATTGCGTTCACATGTTGCCGCTGGTTGAGTGTGCCTCGCCCCGGCAGAGAGTCGGCCGAGGGCCATCCACGCTCATGCCCAAAGGGGATCATCGATGAGAAGTGCCGGGTTGCGCCGCACACGCCGTATCAGCCGTGCCTCCGCGGCTGCCCTTGTCACCGCACTTGCCCTGACCTCGCTCGCCTCCTGCGGCACGAGCAGCAGCAAGGACGAGGACTCGAGCAGCGCGTCCAAGGGATCGTCCGACCCGTCCGCCCCGCTCGACCCGAAGGCGAAGGTGACGATCTCGATCGACTGCATGCCGCCGGCGGCCAAGGCCGCGGAGCTGCGCGAGTGGAACGAGGACATCAAGACGTTCAACAAGACGTACCCGAACGTCAAGATCAACGGAAAGTCCACCCCCGGACAGTGCAACGAGCCGCCCCGCTTCACGGCGATGCTGAAGGGGAAGTCGCAGCCCGACGTCTTCTACGCGTACTTCACCGACCTCCAGCAGGTGCTGGACAACAACGGGGCCGAGGACATCTCCGCCTACGTCACCGACAAGACCGTGCCGGCCCTCAAGGACATCCAGCCCCAGGTCATCGACGTGGCCCGCAAGGACGGCAAGCTCTACGCCCTGCCGACCAGCAACTACACCATGGGCCTGATGATCAACCGGAAGCTGTTCACGCAGGCCGGTCTCGACCCGGACACCCCGCCCGCCACCTGGGAAGAGGTGCGCACGGCGGCCAAGAAGATCGCGGGCCTGGGCAAGGGCATCGCCGGCTTCGGCGAGTACAGCGCCGGCAACAACGGCGGCTGGCACTTCGCCGCCACCCAGTACGGCCTGGGCGGGGACGTCGTCGACGCCT
Organism: Streptomyces sp. NPDC096323; assembly: GCF_040302845.1. Classification (NCBI taxonomy): domain Bacteria; kingdom Bacillati; phylum Actinomycetota; class Actinomycetes; order Kitasatosporales; family Streptomycetaceae; genus Streptomyces; species Streptomyces sp. NPDC096323. The sequence continues at coordinate 176,831 of NZ_JBEOSI010000008.1, read as the reverse complement.
CGGGCAAGAAGGCGGCCTTCAACGACGCCACCGGTAAGCAGGTCCTCCAGCAGCTGCACGACATGCGCTGGGAGGACGACAGCATGGGCAAGACCCAGCTGTTGAAGTGGGGCGACCTGCAGAAGCAGATCTCCAGCGACAAGCTGGGCATGTTCCTCGCCGCCCCCGACGACATCGCGTACATGGTGCAGCAGCTCGGCGCCCAGTACGAGACCTTCGGCCTGGGCCCGATACCCGGCGCCAAGGGAACCCTGTTCGGCGGCAACAACTACATGATCAAGAAGGGCAGCTCGCCCGACCAGATCAAGGCCGCCGTCGCCTGGCTCAACTTCAAGAACCTCACCCCGGGCAACGGGCAGTTCGACTGGGCCCGCACCAAGGCCGACAAGCTCCCCGTCGGGCTCCCGCAGCCGAACTTCTTCCTGGGCGACAGCAAGACCAAGGACGACGCGTCACGCACCGCCAACGCGTCGATGCCCATCCAGAACTTCAAGGCCTTCATGGACAACCCCGTCCAGGGCAAGGCCGAGCCGCCGAAGGCCCAGGAGATCTACAAGATCCTCGACAACGCCATGTCCGGTGTGCTGACCAACAAGGACGCCGACATCGACAAGCTGCTCTCCACCGCGGAGCAGCAGGTCAACCAGGTCCTGGCGAACCAGTAACGGACGCGCGGGACCGGGTCACGCGGACCCGGTCCCGCATCCGGACCCGTCCGACTGCGCTCGAAGTTCACCGGCACCGAGGAGACACACCATGTCGGCCCCTACTCTGTCCTCACACAAGGCGCCCAGGCCCCGCCCAGGACACCCACGCCCCGCCCGCCGGGACTCCGCCCGCGAGGAGTTCCTGCGCGCCGTGCGCCGCAACATCTCAGCACACGGCTTCCTGATCGGAGCGGTGCTCTGCTTCTCGCTCTTCTCCTGGTACCCGATGGTCAGGGAGTTCGTCCTGGCCTTCCAGAAGACAGAGGACGGCAAGACCACCTGGGCCGGCTGGTCCAACCTGACCTACGTCTTCAACGACCCGGCGTTCTGGCAGGCCTGGCGCAACACCGCCCTGTTCACCGTGCTGGCGCTGCTGCTCGGCTTCGCCGTCCCGTTCGTCGTCGCCGTCGTGCTCAACGAGTTCCGGCACGGGCAGGGCTACCTGCGGCTGCTGGTCTACCTGCCGGTGATGCTGCCGCCGGTCGCCTCCGTACTGCTCTTCAAGTACTTCTACGACCCCGGATACGGACTCTTCAACCGCATCCTGGACATCTTCCACCTGCCCGCCCAGCAGTGGCTCCAGGACACCGACACCGCGATGCTCTCGGTCGTCATCGCGGCGACCTGGATGAACATGGGCGGCGCGACCCTGATCTACCTGGCCGCGCTCCAGGGCATCCCGGGAGAGCTGTACGAGGCGGCGGAACTCGACGGCGCGGGGCTGCTGCGCAAGGTCTGGCACGTCACCATCCCGCAGACCCGGCTCATCCTCTCGCTGCTCCTGCTCATGCAGGTCATCGCCACGATGCAGGTCTTCACCGAGCCGTTCCTGCTCACCAACGGCGCCGGCCCGGAGGGCTCCACCACCACCGTCGTCTACCTCATCTACCAGTACGCCTTCAACTTCAACAACTACGGCAGCGCGGCGGCACTCGGCCTCGTCCTGCTCGTCGTCCTCGCGGGATTCTCCGCGGTGTACGTACGACTGAGCCGCAGCAGCGAAGACTAGGACGGGAGCACGACCATGGCATCGAACACACTGGTCTCCCGGCGCGGGAGCCGGCGGCCAAGGGCCTCACGCGCGTCCGACGTCGCGCGCCAGCGGACCCTGATCTCACCGGCACAGCTCGGCAGACCCCGCGGCAAGGCGTTCTACTGGATCGTCTTCGGCGTGGTGGTCGTTCTTTTCACGGTGGCCTTCCTCGGGCCGCTGTACTGGATGGTCACCGGTGGCCTCAAGACCACCCAGGAAGTCGTCCAGAGCCCGCCCACCGCGTTCCCCAGCTCGCTCCACACCGAGAACTACAGCCAGGCCTGGACCGTGATGGACCTGTCCAAGCTGCTCTTCAACACCCTGTACTACGCTTTCGGGGCGCTCTTCTTCCAGCTCGTCTTCGACGTCGCCGCCGCGTACTCGCTGTCCAAGCTGCGGCCGGTGTTCGGCAAGGTCATCCTCGGGATGATGCTGGCGACGCTGATGATCCCGGCAACCGTGCTGGTCGTGCCCCAGTACCTCACGGTCCTGGACGTCCCGGTCTTCCAGCGCAACCTGGTCAACTCGCCGTGGGCGATCTGGCTGCCGTCGGTCACCAACGCCTTCACCATCTTCCTGCTGAAGCGGTTCTTCGACTCCATTCCGCGAGAGCTCCTCGACGCCGCCGCGATCGACGGCGCGACACCCCTGCGCACCCTGCGCTCGATCGTCCTGCCGATCTCCCGGCCGATCCTCGGCGTCGTCTCCATCTTCGCCGTCGTCGGGGTGTGGAAGGACTTCCTCTGGCCGATGCTCACCCTGCCCGACCCCAGCAAGCAGACGCTCAACGTGGGCATCTACTCACTGGCCAGCGGCGTCCCGGAGAACATCCTCATCGCCGCGCTCACCATCGCGTCGATCCCGACGCTGCTCATCTTCCTGCTCTTCCAGCGCAACATCATGAGCGGTCTGACCGCCGGCGGCCTCAAGGGCTAGCCCTTTTCGGACCGCCGCCCCTCCCCATCGAGGGGCCCGTACAGCCGCCTTCCCCTCAGCACTCCGCCGCCGGCCCTCCCATCCTGCCCCGCTCGCCGGGCCGGCGGCGGAGTCCCACCTGCCCGAAAGGAACGCCACGTGGCAGCCAACCGTCCGTCCGAGGCCACCGCGAACTGGTGGCGAGACGCCGCCATCTACCAGATATACGTACGCAGCTTCGCCGATGGCGACGGTGACGGCACCGGCGACCTCGCGGGGGTCCGGGCCAAGCTGCCCTACCTCGTCGAACTGGGCGTGGACGCGCTCTGGTTCACCCCCTGGTACCTCTCCCCGCTCGCGGACGGCGGCTACGACGTGGCCGACTACCGCGCCATCGACCCCGCGTTCGGCACCCTCGCCGAGGCCGAGAAGCTGATCGCCGAGGCCCGCGGGCTGGGCATCCGCACCATCATCGACATCGTTCCCAACCACGTGTCCGACCAGCACGCATGGTTCCGGGCCGCCCTCGCAGCCGGCTCCGGCAGCCCCGAGCGCGAGCTCTTCCACTTCCGCACCGGCCGCGGCGCCGACGGCGAGATCCCGCCCAACGACTGGGTCTCCGAATTCGGCGGCACCCCCTGGACCCGGCTGGACGACGGCGAGTGGTACCTCCATCTCTTCGCCACCCAGCAGCCCGACCTCAACTGGGCCCACCCCGCGGTCCGCCAGGAGCACGAGGACGTGCTGCGCTTCTGGTTCGAGCGGGGCGTCTCGGGCGTACGGATCGACTCGGCCGCCCTCCTCGCCAAGGACCCCGCCCTGCCCGACTTCGTGCGGGGCAGCGACCCGCACCCCTTCGTCGACCGCGACGAACTGCACGACATCTACCGCTCCTGGCGTGCCATAGCCGACGAGTACGACGGCGTCTTCGTCGGCGAGGTGTGGCTCCCGGACACCGAACGGTTCGCCCGCTACCTGCGACCCGACGAACTGCACACCGCCTTCAACTTCAACTTCCTGGCCTGCCCCTGGGACCCCGCACTGCTGCGGACCGCGATCGACGACACCCTTGCCGAGCACGCGTCGGTCGGCGCGCCCGCCACCTGGGTCCTGTGCAACCACGACGTGACCCGCACCGTCACCCGCTACGGCCGTGCGGAGACCGGGTTCGACTTCGCCGCGAAGACCTTCGGCACCCCCACGGACCTCGCCCTGGGAACCCGGCGGGCTCGCGCCGCCGCCCTCCTCTCGCTGGCCCTGCCCGGCGCGGCCTACCTCTACCAGGGCGAGGAACTCGGGCTGCCGGAGGCCGACATCCCGCTCGACCGCATCCAGGACCCGATGCACTTCCGCAAGGGCGGCACCGACCCGGGACGCGACGGCTGCCGGGTACCGCTGCCGTGGTCGGCGGGCGAACCGTACGCCGGATTCGGCGCCACCACCGCACCCTGGCTCCCGCAGCCGGCCGGCTGGTCCGCGTACGCCGCCGACCTTCAGGGCGACGACCCGCACTCCATGCTCAGCCTGTACCGCGAGGCCCTGCGGCTGCGCCGCACCGAACCGGGCTTCGGCACGGCGGGAGAGCCCGGGATACGGAGACTGACCTGGCTGGACGCCGCACCCGGGGTGCTCGCCTTCACCCGGACCGACGGTCTCGTCTGCGTCGTGAACCTGGCCGCCGAGGCCGCCGAGCTGCCCCCGCACACCACCATGCTGCTGGCCAGCGGGCCCCTGGACCCGGCGGGGAGGCTGCCACAGGACACCGCGGTCTGGCTGCGCGTCTGACCACCCCGTCCGCCGGTCGGTCGTGGCACGGCCGGACCGACCGGCAGGATCGCGGCCGAGCGAGGGCTGCGGCACAGTGGGGTATGCGGCACAGTGGGGCATATGGACGCACCGAACGAGCTGAACGCCCTGGCCGACGAGCACCTGACCGCGGCCCGCACCTCCCCGCACGGCCGCAGCGCGCACCTCCTGCTCCGCCAGGAGCCGCTGCGCCAGACCGTCATCGCGCTGACCTCCGGCAGCTCCCTCGACGAGCACAACGCCCCGCCCGCAGCCTCCCTCCAGGTCCTGCGCGGCTCGGTACGGCTCACCGCAGCCTCGGGCGATCAGGAACTCGCCGCCGGACAGCTGTACCCGATCCCGCAGGAACGGCACGGGCTGCTCGCCCTGGAGGACGCCGTGGTGCTGCTGACGGCCGTCAACGACTGACGGACCGCACGCGAGGCATGCGAGGAAGTCGCTCCCCGCTCTTGTGGGAGCGCTCCCAATTTCGGCAGGATGAGACGGTGACCCTGCTTCCCGGCCTGCGGGCCTATCGATCCGACGATCGCGCCGCGCTCGCGGACATCTGCGTACGAACGGCCGACAACGGCGGCGACTCCCGGCACCTGTACCCGGACCTGGACCTGATGCCGTCGATCTTCGCCGAGCCGTACGCCTACCTCGAACCCGACCTGGCCTTCGTCATCGACGACGGCACGGGCCGGGCCGTCGGCTACATCCTGGGGACGGCCGACACCCCGCGCTTCGTGACGGAGTTCCGCAAGCGCTGGCTGCCCCTGGTCGAGGACCGCTACCCGCGTCCCGAAGCTCCGCCGCGCAGTCCCAGCGACGAGATGATCGGGCTCCTGCACAACCCGGAGCGCATGGTCCTGCCGGAACTCATCGACCACCCCGCCCACTTGCACATCGACATGCTGCCCGACTGGCAGCGCAAGGGGTACGGCAGGGAGCTGATGCGCGCCTTCCTCGCGGCCCTGGACGCCAAGGGGGTCGACGGCGTGCACCTGTGCATGCTCACGTCCAACACCCCGGCCAGGGCGTTCTACGACCGGCTCGGTTTCACCGGGATCGACGTCCCCGATCCCGGGCCCGTCAGCTACCTCGTGCGGTCCACGGCCGCGGATCTGTAGTCCGTCGCCGGTGACGCGGGTGCCGCCCGGGTCCGCTGGGCAGGTAGTCCTGGACGAGCCCGCGACGGGGGCGGCAAGCCGGTGGCGAGAGGTGTGTGACGTGAGGGAGCGGACCGTGTGGGAGTTCTCCGACGACCGAGGACAGGTGTCGGCTGCCGACAGGCGCCCGGCAAGGATCCTCGCCTATGTCCAGGCCGGTGCGACCTTATGGGACCACGGCATCCGCCCGAGCGGGATATTCGGCTCCGGGCACGACGACCCCCAGGTGCCGGACGCGGCCAAGACCGGGTCGCTGCCCCTGGCCGACGTCGCGTACCTCGGGGCGGGCGCCACGCTGGACGCGGACACGCTGCTGAGGGGGGAACCGGACCTCGTGGTGGCCGTCAGCTACGGCGGCGGTCAGGTCTACGGCCTCGATCCCGCCACGGCCAAGCACCTGGAGGGGCACGTCCCGGTCGTCGTCATCGACGTGGGCCAGGCGCGCACTCTGACCGATATCGGTGACCGGTTCGCCGAGCTGGCCCGTTCGCTCGGGGCCGAGGAGCCCGCCGCGGCCACCCGGGAGCTGGACGCGGCGCGGAACCGGCTGCGCGCGCTGACCGCGGGCCCGGACCGGGCGAGGGTCATCGCGCTGTCCCCGGCGGGCCCGGAGCAGGTGCACCTGGCCCGTCCCCGGATGTGGCCCGAGCTGCGGGTGCTGGCCGAGCTCGGCGTCGGCATGGTGGAACCCGCCGAGGGCCCCGGTGCCAACTGGTCCACGGCCGGCTGGGCCCAGGCCGCCGCGCTGCGGCCTTCCGTCGTGCTCGCCGACATCCGTGCCCACGCCACCTCGCTCGACGCGCTCCCGGCCGACGGCCCCTGGGCATCGGTCCGCGGAGCCGTGCGCGTGGTGCCCTGGAACCCCGAGCCGGTGTGCAGCGCACGGGCCCATGCGCGGTTCCTGGCACTCGTGGCCGACGCGCTGGAGGCGTAGGGCCTGTCCGGCGGTCCTGGGAGATGCCCCGGACGGACGTGTGCGATCGCGCGGGCCGCTCCGGTTCGCCAGGCTGGCCGGGAGCGTCCCGCGCCCGTACCCGCACGTCCCCAGGAGCAGGCATGCAGCAGGACAAGCACCCTTCGTACCGACCCGTCGTCTTTCGTGACCGCTCGGCGGGCTACGCCTTCCTGACCCGGTCCACCGCCTCCAGCGAGCAGACGATCGACTGGGACGACGGCAACAGCTACCCCGTCATCGACGTCGAGATCTCGGCCGAGAGCCACCCGTTCTACACGGGCAAGGCGCGGGTCGTCGACTCCGAGGGGCAGGTCGCCAAGTTCGAGCGCAGATACGGCGAGGAGGGCGGCGCCGACGCCTCCTGACCGCGCGCGATCCGAGTCCCCCGTCCCGTTCGGCCAGGGCGGGGGACTCGGCGCGTCCTCGTGCGCTACGGGTGACCGGCTGCCGACGCCCGTCGCGCACGCGGCAGGATGGTGCCCGGCATGTCCGCAGGAAGTCCCGCCTGCCAGGACGACGCCCGGGCCACCGCACTCCAGGAGAGGTCACCTTCATGCTCGACAGTTCCGGCCTGCTGGTCATCGGTGAATGCGTCGCCGACATCGTCCGACTGCCGGATGCGGCCGACCGGGTCCACCCGGGCGGAAGCCCGGCCAACGTCGCGTACGGCCTGGCCCGGCTCGGACACGGCACGACCCTGCTCACTCAGCTCGGAGCCGACGCGAACGGGCGGCTGATCCGCGACCACCTGACCGGAGCCGGGGTCGAGATCCGGACGGACGGCTCCACCGCCCCCACCCCGTCCGCTGCGGTGACTCTGGACGGCGGGGGGCGGGCCACGTACACCTTCGAGATCACCTGGACGCTCGGCGCGGTCTCCCTGGAGCGGCCCCCCGCCCATGTGCACACCGGCTCGATCGCGACGGTCACGGAACCCGGCGCGGCCACGGTCGTGGCCGCCCTGGAATCGCTGCGTGCCGCCGCGACGGTCAGTTACGACCCCAACGTGCGGCCGGAGCTGATGGGCGACCACGAGACCGCCGTGCGACGGGCCGAGCTCTGTGTGGCCCTCAGCGATGTCGTCAAGGCGAGCGACGAGGACCTGGACTGGCTGTATCCGGGCGAGGATCCGGTGAGGGCCGCAGAACGGTGGCGCGCCACCGGCCCGGCCGTCGTCCTCGTCACCCGGGGCGGCGACGGGGCGTTCGCGGTCCTGCCCGACGCGCGGGTGAGCGTCGACGCGCTGCCGACCGAGGTCGTCGACACGGTGGGGGCGGGGGACGCCTTCATGTCCGGCGCCCTGCACGCGCTCGCCGCACACGGGCTGCTCGGAGCGGCCGGCCGGGAACGGCTGCGGGCACTCGACCCGGCCACCGTGACGGACGTCCTGCGGCACGCGGCGGCCTCGGCGGCGGTCACCGTCGCCCGGGCCGGCGCCAGCCCGCCCGACGAGAGGGAACTGGCCGCGGTGCTCGGCAGGATGTGAACGCCCGGCCGGGCCGCCCGGTCGTGCCCGCTACGCCTTCGCCGTCAGATGCGGGGTGCTGTCGTCGTCCAGGAACTCGACGACCGCCAGGACGAACAGGGCGCACAGCGCGATCCACACCGTGACCAGCCCGGTCGGCCGGTCCCACGCAAGCAGTACCGCGACGGCCACCACGACCACCGTCCAGTTCAGCGGCCGCCTGACCCGGTGCACCCACCTCCCGGCCGGGCCGCCGGTGAAGCCGGCCGCGTCCCGTACGGCCCCGATGCCACCGCTCCACATCGCCATGACCCGGTTCGCCGCGCGGCCCCGGCCCGTGAGCCAGGCGGCGAGGGCCACCACCGCCCCCACGGTCACCACCAGCCGGACCCCGGCGCGCAGATACCCGGCCAGCGCGTCGAACACCGCCCCCGCTGCCGGCTGCGAGACGTGCGGGGGGAGGCTGTCGAGGTAGAACGCGCGCCCGGCCCACAGCCCGAGCCCGAGCAGCCCCGCGCCCACCGCGACCGCCAGCGCCGCGGTCACCAGGGCCCGTCGCCGGCGCACCGCGAGCAGCACCCCGCCCGCCGCCACCAGCAGCGTGAACACGGGCAGCCAGAATCCGAGGAGTTCGAGCGCCCTGAACCCCTTCTTCGCCTTGCCGACCGAGTCCGAGGTCAACAGGGTGAAATCGGTGTGGATCTCGGGAATCTTCCCGGCCACCGTCAGACCGCGGTCGACGAGCCGCTGCTTGACCCGGTCGATGACCGGGGCGAGGTCCAGCGTCACCGTGTCGCCGGCGATCTTCACCGCGCCGCCGCCCTCTCCGGTCAGGGCCTTCACGACGGACGTGTGGGCCGACCGGTTGAGGTTGGTCCACACCCGCTCGAACTCGTCGCTGCTCACGAACTTCTCCACGGTCCCGTGCACGAAGTCCGTGACCCCTGTGGTGAGCGGACCGCCGAGCTTCCCCAGCGCCTTGTCCACCACCGGCCGGTCGGCGGGCGCGACGTCCGCCAGCAGGGCGTCGATGTCCAGACGGTCCATGACGGCATCGGTGACGCGGTGGGTCACCGCCGCCTGCACTTCGGGGTCGGAGGCCAGCGGCTTCATCATCCCCACGTAACGGTCCGTGTCCCCGGCCACTTCGCTCGCCCAGCTCGACAGGAGGCTCAGCGGCGTGAGCACGGCGGCCACCAGGATCAACAGCACGGCGAAGAACGAGCGCGGACGCAGCCGGGAGCGGCCCGGGCCACGGCCCTCCAGCCGCGCCACCCGGTCACGCAGGGCTACCAGTTCGGCGTGCTCGTCCGGTGTGGCCCGCTGGGCGGGGTGCTGTTCCATGCACCAAGGGGATGTCCTGCCCGCCCGTACAGCGCGGCGGATTACGGCATACGGGTGACGATGCGCCCAGCACAACATCAGTGGGTCCAGGAGTCACTCACGCACACTGGCTGGGAACGGTGTCCTGGACGTTTCCCGGTCGTTCCCGCTTTTATGAACACCGTTTTCGACAGCACCGACCCCTCGGAAACCGTCAACGGGCGAGTCGCCGGCCTTCTCAGCACCGTGCTGTTCGGCCCGGACGCCCGCCGCGAACACGGCTTCTGGCGCCGCCTCGTCGCCACCGAGCCGTTCCGCCGGCCGCTCTGGCCGCCGCCGGGCCCCACCCCCGACGAGCGCCTCGCCCTCGCCCACGCACGGCTGCGCACGCTCAACAACGCGCTGGACAGCGCCGCACGCCCGGCCGCCGACCCCCGCGCCCTGGCGGCCCTGCACGAGTGGCTCGCTCCGGTGGACCCGGCGTTCGCCACGGTCGCGGGCGTTCACTACAACCTGTTCCTCGGCAGTCTCCTGGACCACGACGCCGACGGCCCCCGTGACCTGTCGGACTTCCTCCGGCTGCGGCGGATCGGCACCTTCCTCTGTACGGAGGTGGCGCACGGCAACGACGCGGCCGCCATCGAGACGACCGCCACCTACGACCCCGGCCGGGACGGGTTCGTGCTGCACACCCCGCACGCCGGCGCGCAGAAGTTCATGCCCAACACCAGCCCGGCCGGCGGCCCCAAGTCGGGTCTCGTCGCGGCACGGCTGATCGTCGGCGGCGCCGACCGCGGCGTCTTCCTGCTGCTGGTGCCGCTCACGGACGCGTCGCGGGCCCTGCCCGGCGTCCGGGTGCGGCGGCTTCCCGCACGGATGGGCAGTCCCGTCGACCACTGCCTGACCTCCTTCGACCAGGTCTTCGTGGACCGTGGCGCGCTGCTGGGCGGCGCGCAGGGGCGGGTCGGGGGCGACGGGGTGTTCCGCAGCGAGACGGAGGGCCGCAGGCGCCGCTTCCTGGCGTCGATCGGACGGGTCGTCACGGGCCGGGTCTGCATGAGCGCCAGTGCGGCCGGCTCCGCGCGCGTCACGCTGGCCGTCGCCGTCCGCTACGGAGGCCACCGCTTCGTCTCGGCGGGCCGCGCGTCGCCGCCGGTGCCGGTCATCGCCCACCGCAGCCACCACGGCCCGCTCGCCGAGGCCATGGCCACCGTCTTCGCGATGAGCCTGCTGCACCGGCGCGTACTCGACCGGTGGGAGAAGGCCGCGGCGCGGCCGCCCGCGGAGCGGGAGACGGCCGAGCGGCTGGTCGACATCGCCAAGGCATGGATCACCTGGCAGGCCCGGGACGTCATCGTCGAGTGCCGGGAGCGGTGCGGCGCCCAGGGGCTGCTGGAGAACAACGGGATGACCGAACTCGTCACCGGGATCGAGGGTGCCATCACCGCCGAGGGCGACAACCTGGCCATCCACGCCCGGGCGGCCGCCGGACTGATGGCCGACGCGGCACGGGCCCGGCAGGAGGAGCCGGCGCCCGGCCCCGCGAGCGGCGACCTCGCCGACCTGCGGTTCCTCGGCGGGCTCCTGGACCAGGTGGAGGGCATCTGGTTCGCCCGGGCGGCGGCGCGGATGGCGCGGGCGGCACACGGAGACCCGCTGGAGCGCTGGAACGCGGCTTCCGGGCCCGCCCTGCGGGGGGTCGAGGCCCATGCCTACCGGCAGGCAGCCCACGCGTACGACCACGCGCTCGCCGCCCTGCCCGACGGCGAGGCCCGCGACCGGCTGGCCGAACTGGCCCGGCTGTTCGCCCTGCGCTGGGTCGCGCGCAACAGCGGGGACCTGCTCGCCGCCGGCCACCTGACCGCCGGCCAGGTCGACGCGCTGACCGATGCCACCGAGCAGCTCGTCGCCGCCGTGAGCGGCCACCTCCCGGAACTGGCCGACTCCTTCGCGCTGCCCCCGGAGCTGCTCGCGGACTGGCCCATCGCCGGAGCCGACTACACCGACGCGTACGACGACCCGGGTGCCTCCTGGCACACCACCGCGGCCCGGGAACCCTCCGGGGGCGCGCGATGACCGGCACACCGCGGCGCGGAGCCGCCGTGTTCCGGCACCGGGCGGCGGACGCGGCCGGCCGGCTGGGCGTCCGGATCGTCCTGCTGGCCTTCTGGGGGACCGCCTCCGTGCTCTCACGGTGGTGCGAGCGGCCGCCGCGCATCCAGGGTGGCGAATCGGTTCGCCGCAAGGGGTGACCGGCGAGACGCCGACCGGTTGCTCCGGCGCCGGGGCGGTGCGCGACCCCGCCCCGGCCGCCACACGCCTCGGCCGCCACACGCCCGGCCGCCCACCGCCCGTACCACCGGCGCACTGCCGCTGAGCTGCGCAGAGGCTCGTGGTAGCGTGCCGGAGCCAGTCGAACTCCACGTAGGGGTCAGGGAATCCGGTGCGAATCCGGAACTGACGCGCAGCGGTGAGGGGGACGGGCGGGGCCACGGCCACTGGGAGAGCGACGTTTCCCGGGAAGGCGTCCCGTCCGCATGAACCCGAGTCCGAAGACCTGCTGGCACCCGCTGCCCGGCACCGGGCGGCGGAACTCCGTACAGCGGGCCCCGCGCATGGGCCCAGAGACGCCGAGGTACTCCGTGCCGCCCATAGCCGGCCCCGCCCGCTCCGCCGCCCTGCTCACCGCTGCCCTGATCCTGCTGACGGCCTGCGGCGGCGGCAAGGACAGCACCGCCGCCAAGTCCCCGGGGACCGACGGCTATCCGGTCACCCTGAAGAACTGCGGACGGACCGTCACCGTGGACGCGCCGCCGGAGCGCGCCGTTCCGGTCGACCAGGGATCGACCGAGATCCTGCTCTCGCTCGGCCTGGCCGACCGGCTCGCCGCCACGGCCACCTGGACCGACCCGGTGCTGGGAGGCCTGGAGAAGGCCAACGCCGGCGTGCCGAGGATCTCCGACAACCGCCCCTCGTCGGAGAAGGTCCTGGACCAGGAACCCGACTTCGTCAGCGCCTCCTTCGAGTCGACCCTCGCCAAGGGCGGGGTCGCTCCGCGCGAGCAGTTCGAGAAGCTCGGTGTCCCCACCTACGTCTCGCCCGCCGACTGCACCGCCAAGGACAACAGCAAGGACGGCGACGGCGTCCGCAGCGGCCCCCTGACCATGGACAGCGTCTACGCCGAAGTGCGCGACCTGGCCCGGGTGTTCGGCGTTCCCGGGCGTGGCGAGAAGCTCGTCGCCGGGCTGCGCGCCCGCGTACGCGAGGCCACGGACGGCATCGACGCCTCCGGAACGTCCCTCATGTACTGGTTCGCCAACTCCGAGTCCCCGTACCTGGCCGGCTGCTGCGGTGCGCCCGGCATCATCACCCGGGAACTCGGCGCGGAGAACGCCTTCGCCGACACCCACGAGGAATGGCCGCAGATCAGCTGGGAGACCGTCGCCGACCGCGACCCGGACGTGCTGGTCATCGGCGATCTGACCCGCAAGTCGCAGACCGCCGAGAGCGCCGCGAAGAAGATCGCCTTCCTGGAGTCCGACCCCGTCACGAAGAACATGAACGCCGTCCGGCACAAGCGCTACGTGCTGCTCAGCGGCCAGGCCATGAACCCCACCATCCGGACCGTCGAGGGCGTGGAGCGTGTCGCCGCCGCTCTGCGCAGCTTCGGGCTCGCCCGGTGACGGACACCGAACAGGCCGTCGCACCGCGCGAGGACGCGGGCGCGGGCGCCCGCCCCGGCCGGCCGGGTGTCCGCGACGGGCTCCTGTGGACCGGCGGGCTCCTGCTGCTCGCCCTGTCCGTCGCGGTCGCCGTCACCATCGGACCGGCCCGGATCTCGGTCGCCGACGTCTGGTCCGCGGTCGCCTCCCACCTCGGCGCCGGTGAGTCGCGGCTGAGCCCGATCCGCGACGGCATCATCTGGAACCTGCGCATGCCGCGCACCCTGCTCGCAGCCGTCTGCGGTGCGGGGCTCGCGGTCTGCGGCACCGTCATGCAGTCGCTGCTGCGCAACCCGCTCGCCGACCCGTTCGTCCTCGGGGTCTCCTCCGGGGCGTCGACCGGTGCGGTCGCGGTCGTCGTCCTCGGCGTCGGCGGGGGAGCGGTCTCCCTGCCGGCCGGAGCGTTCATCGGGGCGCTGTGCTCCTTCGCGCTGGTCATGCTGCTCAGCCACACCCTCGGCGGCAGCACCGACCGGGTCGTCCTGTCCGGGGTGGCGGCCATGCAGCTGTTCTCCGCGCTCACCTCCTTCGTCGTGATGACCGCCGCCGACGCCGAGCAGACCCGCGGCGTGCTGTTCTGGCTGCTGGGCTCGCTCGGCGGCGTCGGCTGGAGCGATGTGTGGATCTGTACCGCCGTGCTCGCCGTCACCCTGCTGATCTGCCTCGGCCACGCCCGTACGCTCGACGCCTTCGCCTTCGGCCAGGACGCGGCGGCGGCCCTCGGCGTCCACGTCGGCCGCACCCGGATCGTCCTGCTCTGCACGACCGCGCTGCTGACCGCCGCGCTCGTCAGCTCGGCCGGCGCCATCGGCTTCGTCGGACTCGTGCTGCCGCACGCGGCGCGCGCCCTCACCGGCTCCGGGCACCGCAGGCTGCTGCCGGTCACCGCTCTGGCCGGGGCCGTGTTCCTGGTCTGGGTCGACACCCTGGCCCGGACCGTCCTGGACCCGCAGGAGGTTCCGGTGGGAGTCGTCACCGCGCTGATCGGGGTCCCCGCCTTCGTCCTCGTCCTCCACCGCACCCGGCGGACCCCGTGACCGGGGCCGTCCCCGGCGGCCTGCGGGCCGGCCGGGTCAGCCGGGAGGCGGGCGGCCGCCTCATCCTGGACGGTGTCTCCGTCGCTCCGCCGCCCGGCGCCACCCTCGGGCTGATCGGGCCGAACGGCTCCGGGAAGTCCACCCTGCTGCGGATACTGGCCGGGGTCCTCGACCCGGACGCGGGGCTGGTCACCCTCGACGACGATCCGCTGTCCGAGGTCGGCCGCCGCACCGTGGCGAGGCGCGTCGCGGTGGTCGACCAGCACGCCGTCACCCAGGTCGAGCTGAGCGTCGTGGACGTCGTACGCCTGGGCCGCATCCCGCACCGCCGTGCCTGGTCGGCGCCGACGGCGGCGGACGAGAGCGCGGTGCGCGAGGCCCTGGAGCGGACCGGTCTCGCCGACCGCCGCGACCAGTCCTGGCACACGCTCTCCGGCGGTGAGCGCCAGCGCGTCCAGATCGCCCGCGCGCTCGCCCAGCAGCCCCGGGAACTCCTGCTGGACGAACCGACCAACCATCTGGACATCCAGCACCAGCTCGAACTGCTGACTCTGGTCACCTCGTTGCCGCTGACCGCCGTCATCGCCCTGCACGACCTCAATCTGGCCGCTATGTTCTGCGACCGGATCGTCGTGCTGAACGAGGGACGGGTGGTCGCGGGCGGCACCCCGGCCGAGGTGATCACCGAGCGGCTCATCACCGACGTCTACCAGGTGCGCGCCGTCGTGACACCGGACGGCCCGCAGGGCCGGCCGTCGGTGCGCTTCTGCCCGGAGCGGCCCTGACGCCCTTGCCGGCGCGGAACCGCGAGAAGCGGGCGGCGCGAAACCGCGAGAACCGTGGAGCGCGGAGGGCGGGCCCCGGCGCGGGGCCCGCCCTTCACTGGTGCGGTTCGGCCGTCCGGCACGGTGCGCCGGAGGTCAGCGGCGTCGGCCCTGGCCGAATTCACCGCCCATGTCCTTGCCACCCATGTCCGGGCCGCTCTTGGTGGTGCCGTCCGCGTAGTCGATCTGCTCCTTGCGCAGTTCGGCGGAGACTTCCTTCTGCTCGGTCACCTTCTGCGTCTCCATCCGTACGCGCTCGACCGGCACCGTCTCCTTGCGCATCGTGGCGCGTTCGGCGTGCAGCGTGACCTCCACGTCCTGCTCGGTGATGTCGGCCCGGCCGGTCACCTTGTCGCCCGGGCGGAGCGGTTCACGGACCACGCGCACCTCTTCGTGCGACACGGGTACGGTCCTGGTGACGTTCTCGGTGACGACGTACTTGTGGAGGCGGGCCTTGCCGCTCTCGTACTCCTCGGTGCCGATGCGCAGTTGCTCCTCGGAACGGATCAGTTCGTCCTTGCCGCCGAGGTCGGCGGCGGAGCGCTGTGTGCCCGCGCCGGCTCCGGCCAGCGGCCGGGACGTGCCGGAGGTCTCCGTGTCGCGGTGCCTGCCGGTTCCTGTTCCGGCGCCCGCGCCCGCCATGCCGGCCGATGTGGTCCGGTCGGTTCCGGAGGTCCGGCCCGCGCCCGCGCCCGCGCCCGCGGCGCCGGCCCCGGCTGCCGCTCCGGCTCCGGCCGCGCCCATGGTGCCCGTACCGGTCGTGGTCGGAGCGTCGGCCCCAGTGGTGCCACCGGCTCCGGCACGGTCGCCGAGATTGGCCTTGGTGTTGCGGGTCAGGCCGTAGTGCCGGTAGAGCTCTTCCTCCTCCGAGACGGAGAGATGGGCGTCCGCGTCCACCCGCGGGGCTTCCTTGACCTGATCCTTCGGATGCGAGATGTGCAGGTCGGAGCCCACGCGGCGGGCTCCGGCGAGGGGCACGAAACTCTCCTTCATGCCGAACAGGCCGGTCTTCACCGTGATCCAGTCCGGCCGGCCGGTGCTGTCGTCGACATACACCCGCCCCACGTTGCCTATCTTCTCGCCCTCGGTGTCGTACACCGTCAGGCCGTCGAGCTCTCCGGAATCCGTGAAACCGTCAGCGGCTCCCATAACCGATTCCCTCCTCGCCCGGGCGCGTCCTGTGGGTGGGTCCAGCAGGGGAGGCGCGTCCGGATTCCATCGCGCCTCACCCGGATGGACGCTGCAACCGCCCAGCCCCCGGAGGCCGGCCGCCGTACCCGCCCCATGTCCGTACAGGCCCCGTGCGACGCGGCTGCGGGGCTGCCGGCCCGATTAGGCCAATCGAGTGAACGGGGGAGGGGGCCCGCGAGCTCGCCCACCGGAGGGCAGGACGGAGCCGACCGGAGGGCAGCGAGAGCGATTTCCGGGAAACCCTTGACACGCGCTGAGGGCACCCGCATTCTTTCGCCAGAAATCGCAACGGCGTTGCGATTTCCGCACCGACAGATCGACGATGACGCGGACGAAGGAGGCCCGGCCCATGGCTGAGCACGGCACGGACACCACCACCCCGGGACCGGCCGGCCAGCAGGCTCCCGCCGTGCTGCAGACCGTGGACAGGGCCCTGCTCGTGCTGCTCACCTTCACCGAGCAGCGCCCCGAATGGGGCGTCAGCGAACTGGCCCGCCACCACGGCTGGGACAAGGCCGTCGTGCAGCGCCTGCTCACCACCCTGAGCGCGCGCGGCTTCCTGCTCTGCGACGACAACAGCCGTCGCTACCGCCCGGGTCCCGCCCTGTCCCGGCTGGCCAGGGTCAGCGAGCACAGCGGAGTGCTGTCCTCGATCTCCCGCCCGGTACTCGCCCGGCTGCTCCGGGAGACCGGCGAGAGCATCGTCCTCAACGTTCCGCACGGCGGCAGCTACCGCTGCGAAGCCGCCGTCGACGGCACCGGACCCGTCCGCTACACCGCGATCATCGGCGCCGTCATGCCCGGCCACGCCGGAGCGTCCGGGCACACGATCTTCGCGTACCACCCCGAACGCGAGATCCGGCAGATGTTCGGCGCCACCGGACTGACGCGCTTCAACGACCGCACCATCACGGACCTGGACGCGCTGCTCGCCTGCTACGCGCAGGTCCGCGCCGACGGCTACTGCATCAGCCACGGCGAGTACGACGAAGCGGTGACCGCGGTCTCCGCCCCCGTCTTCCAGGGGGAGGGCGTCCCCGCATCCCTCACCGTCATCGGCCCGTCCCACCGCGTGGAGCGGGCCGCCGACACCCTCGTGACGCTGGTACGCGCCGGAGCGGCGGAGATCACCGCCGCCCTCGGCGGCTGAACCCGGCGCCCCGTACGAACCCGCCCCAGCGCGGCCCTCGCGAACCGCCGCCCACCCCACCGGGGACACACCCAGGGCCTTTCGCCCTGGCTCCCCGCCCTGCTCACCGAAGGGGGTGCCCCATGGCGCACCACGTCTCCGCGCCGCACTCCGCCCCACCGCCGCCGGGGCCCGAAGAGCCCCGGCCGCACCCGAGGGTGGGGGAACCCGTCCTGCTGGTCATCCTCGTCGTGCTCTCCGCCGTCGGCGCCGTCATCGGCATCGACCTGGTCTCGAAACTGGGCATCTCCGCCAACACCTCGGTGGTCGGTGCACTCGTCGCCATGCTGATCGGACGCATTCCCCTCGGCTTCCTGCGTCGGATGCGTTCCGTGCACCGCCAGAACCTGGCCCAGAGCGCCATCTCGGCCGCGACCTTCGCCTCGGCGAACGCGCTGCTCACCTCGGTCGCCGTGCCGTACGTCTTCGGGCGCAAGGACCTGGTCTGGCCGATGCTCGCCGGCGCGTTCATCGGCCTCGTCGTGGACGCCTGGGTCCTCTACCGGGCCTTCGGCTCCCGGCTGCTGCCCGCCGACGCGGCCTGGCCGCCCGGCACCGCCGCCGCCGAGACCATCAAGGCAGGCGACCGGGGAGGACGCCGCGCCCTGATCCTGGCCGGCGGCACCGCCGTCGGACTCGCCGGTACGCTCTTCAGCCTGCCGCTCTCCGCCGCCGGTGTGGCCTTCCTCGGCAACGTCTGGGCACTGATGATGTTCGGCATCGGCCTGATGCTGCGCCAGTACAGCCCCGACGTCCTCCACACCGATCTCGGCGCCGGCTACATCCCGCACGGCGTCATGGTCGGCGCGGGGATCGTCGCACTCGGCCAGGCCGTCCACCTGCTCATAGGCCGGCGCGAACGCAAGCGGAAAGAGGCCGCCGCGGAGGCTTCGAGCGTCGCGACCGTCCAGGACACGGACCCGACCACCGCCTACACCGTCAACGAAGGGGCCCTGCGGCTCTCCCTGATCCGCGGCTTCGCGCTCTTCACCGGGGGAGCGGCCGTCCTCGCCGTCCTCGGCGGACTGATCGGCGACATGAGCCCCCTCGGCATCGTCGGCTGGGTCCTGTTCGCCGCCTTCGCGGCCCTGGTCCACGAACTGATCGTCGGCCTCGCCGCCATGCAGTCCGGCTGGTTCCCGTCCTTCGCCGTCACCCTGATCTTCCTCATCCTGGGCCTCGCCGTCGGCATCCCGTCCGTGCCGCTCGCCCTGCTGGTCGGATACGTCTCCGCCACCGGCCCCGCCTTCGCCGACATGGGCTACGACCTCAAGGCCGGCTGGCTGCTGCGGCGCGAACACCGTCCCTGGGACCCCTTCGAACGCGAGGGCCGCCGCCAGCAGTTCATGGCCGCCCTCATCGGATTCGCCGTCGCCCTCGTCGTCGTCGCCCTCGCCTGGCGCTCCTACTTCGGACAGGGACTCGTCCCGCCCGTCGCCAAGGTGTACGCCGACACCATCAAGAGCGGGCTCAGCGATCCGGACGCGGTACGCACCATGCTGCTCTGGGCCGTTCCCGGCGCGGCCGTCCAACTGCTCGGCGGCACCCGCCGGCAGATGGGCGTCATGCTCGCCACCGGTCTGCTCATCCTCACCCCGCAGGCCTGCTGGCTCGTCCTGGGCGCCCTCGTCGTCCGGGTCGGCTACCGGAAGCTGCGCGGTCCCACCGCCGACGAGGAACTCAACCTGGTCGGCGCCGGACTGATCGCGGGCAGCTCGCTCGGCGACTCCGCCCAGATCCTCAAGACCTGACGGCCGCCGCCCCCTGAACCACACCCCGCACCACTCAGCACCACCCGCATGGCAAGGAGAACCACCCCGTGGACATGTACAGCAGGCTCGAACCGCGCCCCGAGTACCTCAGCTTCGAACTCGCCCTGGCCGCCCGCAAGCTCGTCGAGGAGGTCATGCTGGTCAAGCGCGGCGAGCACGTCGTCCTCACGGGCGACACCAGCAGCGACCGCCGCGTCATCGAGGCCACGGCCCAGGCGGTCGCCGCCGCCGGGGCGCACCCCGTTGTCGTCTGGTACGAGACGCTGCCCGGCGCCTCCATGGAGCCGCCCCGGCCCGTCGCCGGCGCCATCGCCGACGCCGATGTGTGGATCGAGTTCGCGGTCTCGTACCTGATGCACTCCGACGCCTTCCGCGCCGCCATGGCGAACGGCTGCCGCTACACCAACCTCACCGCGATGGACGTCCAGATGCTGGTCGCCACCGTCGGCCGCCCGGACTTCCAGGGCGTCATCCGTCTCGGCAAGGCGCTCGTCGCCCTCCTGGAGGCCGCCGACGAGGTCCGGATCACCTCCGCCAACGGCACCGACCTCGTCGGCCGCAACGGCGACCGGCCGGTCAACCTGCGTGGCAAGCCCGCCGAGAAGCCCGGCGAGACCGTGATGCTCTCCGGCCAGATCTCCTGGAACCCCCTCGAAGACACCCAGGACGGTGTCCTCGTCTTCGACGGCGCCCTGTGGCCGCCGGACGAGCTCGGCCTGCTGCGCTCCCCGGTCCGCTGCACCGTCGAGAAGGGCGTCATCACCAAGATCGAGGGCGACGCCGACGCGGACACGTTCCGCCGCTGGATGGAGTCCTTCGACGACCCGAACATGTTCCGCGTCGCGCACTGGTCGCTCGGCTTCAACCCCGGCGTCCTCGCCCCGACCGGCCGCATCGTCGAGGACGAGCGCGTCTTCGGCTGCGTCGAGCTCGGCATCGGCACCAAGGGCGCCTGGATCGGCGGCGAACCGTGGGTCGCCGCCGCCCACACCGACGGCAGCGTCCTCGGCCCGTCCATCTACCTGGACGGCGTCGCCATCGAGGAGAACGGGCGCTACGTGCACCCCGAGCTCGTCGGGATCTGCCGCGACCTGGGCGTCGCCGGCTACTGAGCCGACCGCCGGGCGGGCCCGCACCTTCCCGGTGCGGGCCCGCCCGGCACCCGTACACCGCACCGAGACGCGCAAGGAGCGCCCATGACCACCCCCGCCCCCGTCTCCTACCGCCACGGCGGCCTGGTCTGCACCGACCACACCCTCGACGTGCCGCTCGACCACCACACCCCGGACGGCCCCGCCATCAGTCTGTTCGCCCGCGAGGTCGTCGCCGAGGGCCGCGAGCGCGAGGAACTGCCCCGCCTGCTCTGGCTCCAGGGCGGCCCCGGCGGTCGCGCCGAGCGCCCCCACGCGGCGGGTGCCTGGCTGCGCCGCGCCCTCGCCGACCACCGTGTCGTCCTGATGGATCAGCGCGGCACCGGCCGCTCCACCCCCGCCGACCGCGTCACCCTGGCCCGCTTCGGTACGGACTCCCGGGCCGCCGCCGACTACCTCGCGCACTTCCGCGCCGACTCGATCGTCCGCGACGCCGAACACCTGCGCCGCCACCTCCAGGGCGACCGGCCGTGGAGCGTCCTCGGCCAGAGCTTCGGCGGATTCTCCACCCTCACCTATCTCTCCCTCGCCCCCGAAGGGCTCACCCGGGCGTACATCACCGGCGGGCTGCCCACGCTCACCGGCCACGCCGACGACATCTACCGCGCTGCGTACGCCCGCACCCTCACCCACAACGAGCGCTACTTCGCGCGCTACCCCGGCGACCAGGCCCTCGCCGACGCCGTCGCCGCGCACCTGGACACGCACGACGTCCGGATGCCGGCCGGCGAACGCCTCAGCGTGCGCCGCTTCCAGAGCCTCGGCATCACCTTCGGGACCGCGGCCAAGTTCGACTCGCTGCACTACCTCCTGGAGACCGCCTTCACCGAAGGCGCCGACGGACCCGAACTCACCGACACCTTCCTGCGCGGCGTCGACACCGCCGTGTCCTTCGCCGAACGCCCCCTGTACGCCGCGCTCCACGAGCCGATCTACGCCCAGGGCGGCCGCGCCACCGACTGGTCCGCGCACCGGGTCCGCCAGGAGTTTCCGGCCTTCGACGCCACCGCCGCCGGTCCGCTCCGGTTCACCGGCGAGATGGTCTATCCCTGGCAGTTCGAGGAGGACCCGGCGCTCGTCCCGCTGCGTGGCGCCGCCGAGGCGCTCGCCGCCCGTACCGACTGGCCGGCGCTCTACGACCTGGACCGGCTCGCCGTCAACGAGGTCCCCGTGGTGGCCGCCGTCTACCACGACGACATGTACGTCGACCGGGAGCACGCCCTGGCCACCGCCGGCGCCGTGCGCGGGCTGCGGACCTGGGTCACCGACGCCTACGCCCACGACGGCGTCCGGGCCGACGCCGCCGTACTGGACCGGTTGATCGCCATGTCACGCGGCGAAGCCTGACCTCCGGCAACGGGTAGGGCGCGCCCCCGGGGGAGCCCTGGCCCGCCGCCTATGATCGACGGGTCCCGTGCCGACCACCGACCTGCCGCACCACCGGGGGTGTCTCATCCGTTCCGTACGCGTCCGGCTGCCCGAACAGCGCGGCGAGCTGCTCGCCAGGCGCGAGGAGGGCCGGGAGCTGCACCACCTGGTGTGGCGGCTGGGACCCGGGTGGCGGGTGTGCAGCAGCGCGGTACTCGGCGGGGGCATCGGCCCGCGTGACTGGATCCTCAACGCGCAGGTACCCGGCGGTTACCCCCGCATGGACCCCGACCGCCACCTCGCGGAGATCGCCGCCGCCGCGCGGCTCACCGGCCCGGGCGCCGGCCTGATGACGGCGGCCGACGTCACCGCGTACACCGTCGCCGCCGACGGGGGCGTCACCGCGACCGCCACCTGCGGCCTGGGCGTACGCGGCTGGGCGGCGGCAGAGGCCGAGGGGAGCGGGGGGCCGCAGAAGCCGGGGACGGTCAACATCGTCGTCACCCTTCCGGCACCCCTGACCGACGCGGCACTCGTCAACGCCGTCGCCACCGCCACCGAGGCCAAGGTGCAGGCACTCCTGGACGCCGGACTCGACTGCTCCGGCACCCCCACCGACTCCGTCTGCATCGCCGCACCCGCACCCTCCCAGGACAGCGGGGCCGGTGAACCGTTCGCAGGGCCCCGCTCGCGCTGGGGCGCACGCCTCGCCCGGGCCGTGCACGCCGCCGTTCTCGAAGGCGCGCTGCGGCAGTCCTGAGCATCCTCAATGCCGCGCGCCGGCACCGGCGCGGCCGACGAAGGGAGAAACCCGCATGACCTCAGCAGCCGACGCAGTCCCGCAGCAACCGTCCGTCGCCGTACTCGGCACCGGAATCATGGGTTCGGGCATGGCCCGGAGCCTGCTCAGGGCCGGTCTCGACGTCCGGGTCTGGAATCGTACGCACGCCAAGGCGGCACCGCTCGCCGCCGACGGCGCCACGGTCGCCGACACCGCGGCCGAAGCCGTGCGCGGCGCCGGCGTCGTCCTCACCGCGCTCAACGACAGCACCGCCGTCGCCGCCGCGCTCACCGCAGCGTCCGACGGCCTGCACCGCGGCCAGGTGCTCCTGCAGAGCTCCACCGTCGGGTCGAAGGACACCGCCGAACTGGCCCAGCGTGCCGCCGACCTCGGCCTCGTCTACCTCGACGCCCCGGTCTCCGGCACCAAGCAGCCCGCGGAACAGGGCATGCTGACCGTCCTCGTCTCCGGTCCGTCCGCCGCCCGCGCGGTGACCGGGCCCGTGCTCGACGCGATCGGGCAGCGCACCGTCTGGGTGGGGGAGGAGCCGGGAGCCGCCTCCCGGCTCAAGCTCGTCGTCAACACCTGGGTGATCAACATGGTGGGCGGCGTCGCGGAATGCCTCAATCTCGCCGAAGGACTCGGCGTCGACCCGCAGACGTTTCTCGACGTCGTGAAGGGCGGACCCCTCGACTCCGGCTATCTGCACGGCAAGTCCGCCGCCGTGCTGTCCGGCGACCTCACCCCGAGCTTCGCCCTGTCCACGGCCCTCAAGGACACCCGGCTCGTGCTCGAAGCGGCCGGACACGCGGGCGTCCGGCTGGACCTGACGGAGGCCTCCGCCGCCCGCTTCGAACGCGCCGAGGCGGCCGGGCACGGCGACGAGGACATGATCGCCACGTACTACGCAGGCCGTCCCCCGGAGAAGGACGCCGGCTGACCGCGGCTCCCGCCCGGGTTCCGGGTGCGGGAAGGACGCCACCCGGAACCCGGCATCCCGGCCCCGTCGTCAGACGACCCGCACCTCGTGCCGGACCACCGCGTCGAACAGATAGCCCTGCGTGTTGTGCACGGCGACGTCCGGCTGGGTGCGCCCCGACCGGTCCGTCGCCCGGGCCAGCAGGACGGCCGGCCCCCTGGCCCCGGGCACCCAGTCGGCCGACCAGCGCACCCAGCTCCCGCTCCGCGGCTCGTCGCGCAGCCGCGCCCGGCGCCACCGCGCGCCCCCGTCGGTGCTGACCTCGACCGCGCGCACCGGAGCCCCGCCCGACCACGAACGCCCCGTCAGCACCTGGCGCCGGTGGGCGGGGAACTCCGCACCCGGCGCCACCTCGAAGGCGCTCTTCAGCGTCTGCCGGGTCAGCGGCGCACTCCCCTCGGCCGGGTAGCCGGGCCCGAACAGCCGGTAGAGACCGGTGTTCCACGGGGAGACCAGGGGCTGGGCGCTCACCTCGATGTCGCCGACCCACTTGATGTTCGCGATCCCGACCCAGGACGGCACGATCAGCCGCACCGGATGGCCGTGGTCGGGCGGCAGCGGCTCGCCGTTCATCTCGTACGCGAGCAGAACGTCGTCCAGCGCCTTCGCCACCGGCAGCGGCCGCCGCACATGCCCGAGGTTGACCCCGTCGCTGACCACCTCGTCGTCGAGGCCGCGCGGCAGCACGTCGACCGCGTGCCGGGTGATGCCCGCGCGGCTCAGTACATCGGCGAGCCGCACCCCGCGCCAGCGGGCCGTGCCGATCGCCCCCAGGGTCCACGCGGTCCCGCTGACCGGCTGGCCCTGCTGCGTCGCGTAGTAACTGCGGGCGTTGCCCGCGCACTCCACGAACGAGGTCCGGGTCACCGGGGGCAGCGCGCGCAGTTCGTCGTAGGTGAACTCCACCGCCGGGCCCTTCAGCCCGTCGCCCCACACCTTCAGCCGCCAGTCGGCCGCCGCGATCCGCGGGGTGACCGTGTGGTTGCGTACGAAGAAGCGCTCGGCCGGTGTGAGCAGCCCGGTCTCCCGCAGCGCGGCGAAGTTCGTCTCCGCGTTGGTGCCGCGCACCGTGAACACCTCGGGCGGCAGCGGCTTCACGATGCCCGGGGCGGTCGCCGTCGCGGAGGCGGCAGCAGCGGGGGCGGCGAGCCCGGCGAGCGGGGCCGCAACCGAGGCGGCGGCGACCAGCCGCAGCAGAGCACGGCGCTCGATCCCCGCGGAGCGCGCGGTGCCGCGCGCCCACTGACGCAGCCGCATCCGGTCGTAGGCGGCCTCGGACGGCGGAACAGATCGCATGGACAACTCCGGAGGAGACGAGTGGATGAGGATGAGGAGCTGGGACAGCCGGGGCGGATCAGGGGCTGGAACGTGGCCGGCCGGGCAGCAACTCCCGTACGAGCGCGCCGACCTGGTCCGTCTCGGTGAGGAAACCGTCGTGGCCGTGGAGCGACTCGACGGTCCGCAGCCGGTCGGCTCCCGGCAGCAGAGCGGCCAGTTCGGCCTGCTGCGCGGGCGGATACAGCCGGTCCGAATCGATCGCGGCGACGAGCGCGGGCATCCGGGCCCGGCGCAGCGCCTGCCGGACGCCACCACGCCCCCGCCCGACATCGTGCCCGTTCATCGCGCCGGTCAGCGTCACATAGCTGCCCGCGTCGAAGCGGTGCACCAGCTTGGCCGCGTGGTGGTCGAGATACGACTCCACCCGGTACCGCCCGCCGTGCCACGGATCCTCACCGGGCTGCGGCGCCCCGCCGAACCGTGCGGCCAGCTCCGGCTCGCTGCGGTAGGTGACATGGGCGATCCTGCGCGCCAGACCGAGCCCCCGGTGCGGGCCCTGGCCGGGCGCCGCGTCGTGGTAGTGGCCGCCCTGCCAGCCCGGGTCGGAGCGGATCGCGGAGATCTGCAGCGAGCCCCAGGCGATCTGCTCCGCCGACGCCGCGGCGGGCGCGGCGAGCACGAGGAGCGCTCCGGTGCGCTCCGGCAGGCCCACCGCCCACTCGAGGGCGCGCATGCCGCCCATCGACCCGCCGATCACCGCCGCCCACCGTCCGACGCCGAGCGCGTCCGCCAGGGCCACCTCCGCGGTGACCTGGTCACGGACCGTCAGATAGGGGAAGTCGCCGCCCCACCGGCCTCCCCCGGGCCGGCCGGAGGCCGGGCCGGTACTGCCCTGGCAGCCGCCGAGCACATTCGGCGCGACGACGAACCACCGGTCCGTGTCCAGCGCCCTGCCGGGACCGACCAACGCGTCCCACCAGCCCGCCGTGGGGTGCCCGGGCTCCGGGGGCCCGGCCACATGGCTGTCCCCGGTCAGGGCGTGGAGCACCAGGACCGCGTTGGAGCCGTCGGGGGCCGGCCGGCCCCAGGTCTCGTACGCCAGCCGGACATCCGGCAGGGTGCCGCCGGACTCCAGCGACAGCGGGCCGTTCGCCCGCATCCAGGAACGGCGGCCGGGCGGATCCCCCTCCCGCCGGCCTCCCGTGGCCGGCGGAAGGGGAAGGGCGGGGGAGAGCGTGGTCCGGCTCAGGACGCGGCCTTCGCGGCGCGGAACCCGGCCTCCAGGTCGGCCTTGAGATCGTCCACGTTCTCCAGCCCGACGGAGAGCCGGACCAGCCCCGCGGTGGCCCCGGTGGCGGCCAGCTGCTCCTCGGTCAGCTGGCTGTGCGTGGTCGACGCGGGATGGATGATCAGGCTCCGTACGTCACCGATGTTGGCGAGGTGGCTGAACAGCTCGACCGCGTCCACGAACCGCTTGCCCGCCTCCACCCCGTCGCGCAGTTCGAAGGCGAGCACCGCACCGGCGCCGCGGGGCAGATAGCGGCGTCCCGCCTCGTACCACCTGCTCGACGGGAGCGCCGCGTAGTGGACGGCCGACACCTCGTCCCGGCCCTCCAGCCACTCCGCGAGCGCCAGGGCGTTGGCGGTGTGCCGCTCCAGCCGCAGACTCAACGTCTCCACGCCCTGCAGCAGCAGGAAGGCGGAGTGGGGCGAGAGGGCCGGACCGAGGTCGCGCAGCAGCTGCACCCGCAGCTTGACGGCGAAGGCACCGGGCCCGAGATCCGGCCAGTAGCGCAGCCCGTGGTAACTCGGGTCCGGGGAGCTGAAGTCCGGGAACCGCTCGGCATGCGCCCCGAAGTCGAACGTACCGCCGTCGACCACCACCCCGCCGATCGTGGTGCCGTGCCCGCCGAGGAACTTCGTCGCCGAGTGGATGACGACGTCCGCGCCGTGCTCGATCGGGCGCAGCAGATAGGGGGTCGGAACGGTGTTGTCGACGATCAGCGGCACCCCGGCGGCGTGCGCCGCGTCGGCGACCGCCCGGATGTCGAGGACGTCACCGCGCGGATTGCCGAGGGTCTCCGCGAACAGCGCCTTGGTGTTCGGCCGGATCGCGGCCGTCCACGCGTCGATGTCGTCCGGGTCGTCGACGAACGACACCTCGATGCCGAACCGGGGCAGGGTGTGGCGCAGCAGGTTGTACGTACCGCCGTACAGCGAGGTGGAGGAGACGATGTGGTCGCCCGCTCCGGCCAGCGTCAGCAGGGCGAGGGTTTCCGCCGCCTGCCCGGAGGCGAGCGCCACCGCGGCCACTCCGCCCTCCAGGGCGGAGATCCGCTGCTCCAGGACGTCCTGGGTGGGGTTGTGGATCCGGGTGTAGATGTTGCCGGGCTCGGCGAGCGAGAACAAGTCCGCGGCGTGCTGGGTGTCGCGGAAGACGAACGACGTCGTCTGGTAGATCGGCACCGCCCGGGCGCCGGTCGCCGCGTCGGGAGCGGCACCGGAGTGGATCTGCTTGGTCTCGAACGACCAGGCGGCCACGGGTTGCTGACGCTCGGTGTTTTCGGAGGTGTGGCCTGCGGTGACGGAGTCGACGGGCTGGCTCATGGTGGTTCCTCTGCGGTTCTCGGTACGGAGCGGGGCCGGGCGCGCGGTGGCCGGGGCGGGGGTCCGTGGCAGGCCACCGGGCATCGTCGCCGCGTCGGCGCCGGCGGGGATCAGGCTGTGTTCGGCGCCGGAATCGCTGCCGCGCCGGCGGGGATCAGCCGGCCGACGGCGCGGGGGAGCGGCGCGGGCCGCGACGACACGCGGCGGACGCGAGGCGTCCCAGATCGACGTGGCGCCGCGAGAAGAGAACCGGAGTCGCGGGCATGCGGCAGAGCGTGCCAGTGGCCCAGGAGGGCGTCAACAACGTCCTCGTACGGCCGATGAGCCCGCCGGCAACGCGCCAGGACCGTAACCGCTGCCCCGCGCCGCGCCGCTTCCCCTGCCGTGACCTGCGCAGACGTGGCGTGCGCGCTGGGGCGTGCCGAGAGGCGGGGCGCGCGGCGGACGAGGGCGTGGGCCCGCGCCGAATTCATCGGGCCGCAATGTACCGGCGCGGGGAAACGGCGAAGGGGCTCCCGGCCGCCGCGGCCGGGAGCCCCTCGCTCCGCTCACTCCTTCTGCCGGGAGCCCGTCGCTCCGCTCACTCGTCGACGAACATCCCGTCACGGAGCCTGTGCAGAATCCGGCTGATCAGCCGGGAGACGTGCATCTGCGAGATGCCGAGCTCCGCGCCGATCTGCGCCTGAGTCATCTCCTGGCCGAAGCGCATGTCGATGATGCGCCGCTCACGCTCGTCCAGGTCCCCCAGCAGCGGGGCCAGGGTGTGCAGGTTCTCGACCGTCTCCATGGCCGGATCCGGGCTGCCCAGGACATCGGCGAAGGTCCGCCCCGTCGCGCTGTGCTGCCCCGCGTCCGTCGTGGCGGCCGGCATGTCCAGCGAACCCGCGGTGTATCCGTTGGCCGCCACGATGCCCTCGGTGACCTCGCTCTCGCTGATCCCCAGCTTCTCGGCGAGCTCGGGAACGGTGGGGTCGCGGTCGAGCTCGCCGGCCAGGGCCTCCTTGGTCTTGGCGATGTCGACCCGCAACTCCTGGAGCCGGCGAGGGACATGGACCGCCCAGCTGGTGTCACGGAAGAAACGCTTGATCTCCCCGGTGATGTACGGAACCGCGAAGGAGGTGAACTCGACCTCGCGGGACAGGTCGAACCGGTCGATGGCCTTGATCAGCCCGATGGTGCCGACCTGGACGATGTCCTCCATGTCGCCGCTGCCCCGGTTCCTGAACCGGCCGGCGGCGAACCGGACAAGGGAGAGGTTCATCTCGATGAGAGTGTTCCGCGCGTACTGATGGGCGGGCGTCCCCTCCTCCAGCACCTGGAGCCGGTCGAAGAACAGCCGGGACAGCTCCCGCGCGTCGGTGGGTGCGACCTTCCCCGCGTCCTCGATCCACGGCAGCTCCCCTAGGTCCGCGGCGGCCGGCGCCGTGCCCGCGAACACCTCCTGCCCGGCGGCCGTTGCCGTCGCCGCCCCGGTGCCGACCGGTGCCGGCCCCGCACTCTCCGCTCGCTCCGCCCCGGCAGTCCGCGCAGTGTGCGCCGTCATCTCGTCACGCTCCCTGGTCGTAGGCCATGAGGTGGAGACGCCTGCCCCGTCAGAGCGCTCTCATGCACACAAACGGAATCCAATTCGCTGACACGGCGTCAATAGGCGGGCTCCGAGGCCCCTTCGTTCGCCTTGGCCGGTCCCGGCGCGGAGACGCGGAACCGCCCCACCGGTACGGGGGAGCCCGGTGGGGCGGTCGTCACCAGAGTGCCACAGCCACAGCGGTCAGGGGGGCATGCCGACGTATGTCCGGCAGATAGTTGAGTCGAAATCGACGGTGGCCGGGGTGGTCCGGCTGCCGGTCGCGGCCGGTCGAGGCCGACCTCGACCAGCAGCCGGAGGAACCGGACGGCACCGAAAACGGCGTGCGCTCCGGGCTTTGACACTGACAGGCTGCCCCGGTGAACCGTGACGAGATCTCCGCCCTTGCCCATGCCGGCCACCCGATCAAGGCGCCCCTCGCCGACGACTCGGTGAGTGAACTCCTGGACCACGCGGTCCCGCGCGGCGACGCGCGAGCGCTCGATCTGGGGTGCGGGGGAGGGGAGTGGCTGCTGCGCGCCCTGAGAGATCGTCCCGGCCTGCGGGCCGAGGGCGTCGACATCTCCGAGGGCTCCCTCCAGCAGGCAGGTGAGGCGGCGGACCGCCTCGGCGTACGCGAACGCCTCGTCCTGCACCGTCAGGACGGCGCCGCCTTCGCCTCGGCGGAACCGTTCGACCTCGTCCTCAGCGTCGGCGCCGCGCACGTCTTCGGCGGACTGCTGCCGACCCTCGCGGCCGCGCGCAAGCACCTCGCACCCGGCGGCCGCGTCCTGATCGGCGACGGTTTCTGGAGGCGCGAGCCGTCACCGGAGGCCGTCGAGATGCTCGGCGACTTCGCCGACCTGGCGACCACCGTGGACC
This sequence comes from Streptomyces sp. NPDC096323, assembly GCF_040302845.1. Taxonomy (NCBI): domain Bacteria; kingdom Bacillati; phylum Actinomycetota; class Actinomycetes; order Kitasatosporales; family Streptomycetaceae; genus Streptomyces; species Streptomyces sp. NPDC096323. The sequence continues at coordinate 147,131 of NZ_JBEOSI010000008.1, read as the reverse complement.
TGGTCGCCGCCGACGGCTGGACACCCGTGCACGGACACGTCAGTTCACGCGCCGAACTCGACGCCTACGAGTGGGCGTGCTGGGGCTCGCTGGCCTCCTGGGCGCTGGACAACCCGGCCGATCCCGGGAGCGCCGAGGTGCTGGAGACGGCCGCGACCCGGCGCACCGAATGGCTGCGGGTCTACCGGGAGACCTGGGGCTTCGTCACGCTGGTGCTGCGCCCCACGTCCGGCTGACCCGGACGGGCGGTCGTAGCCTCCCGGTCCGATCGTTGCGGCCCGTGAACACCCCCGGCGGACCCCGGGCCCGGCCCTCCTCGCTTCCCCCGATCGTTGCGGCTCCGTGAACACGCCGTCTGTGGGGAATACGCGCGGCGGCCGGGCTTGCTGCTCAGGGGGCAGTCGGCGTCAGGCCGGGCTGTTCGTGCCAGGAACGGAGAGGGAGCCATGTCCAAGGCGTACGTGTTCACCCGCAACGGCGGGCCGGAGGTGGAGGCCCTCGTCGACCAGGACCCGCCGGCGCCCGGGCCCGGGGAACTGCTCGTCGCCGTCCGGGCGGCCGGGGTCAACCCGGTGGACTGGAAGCTGCGTACGGGATACACCCGGCCCGGCAGTGCGCCCAAGCCGTTTCCCGTCGTCCTCGGCAGCGAGGCGGCGGGGGTCGTCGAGGCGGTCGGCCCGGGCGTCGAGGGGTTCGCGGCCGGGGACGAGGTGTTCGGCAATCCGCTGACGGGCGGGTACGCCGAGTACACCCTGCTGCCCGTGGCCGTGACCGCCCACAAGCCGGCCGGGCTCACGTTCGCCGACGCGGCGGTGCTGCCGGTCGCGGCGGCCACGGCCTACGACGGAGTGCGCCGGCTCGGACTCGTCCCGGGGGCCACCTTGCTGGTCACCGGGGCCGGCGGCGGGGTGGGAAGCGCCGCGGTGCAGCTCGCACGCCACGCGGGCGTCCAGGTCATCGGCGTCGCGAGCGCGGCCAAGAAGGAGTTCGTCTCCTCGCTCGGCGCCGTGCACGTGGAGTCCGGCGCGGGACTCGCCGACCGCGTACGGGCAGCGGCGCCCGGCGGCATCGACGCGGTCTTCGACCTGGCCGGCGGTGACACCCTGCGCGAGGCGGCCGCGCTGCTCGCCGACCCCGCCACGCTGATCAGCGCCGGCGACAAGGCGCTCGTGGCCGAACTCGGCGGGGCGCCCGTCGAACGGGCCCGCACCGCCGCGGTGCTCGACGCGGTGGCGGACCTCGCCGTCGCCGGCGTCCTGCGCACGCACATCACCCGGACACACCCGCTCACCGCGGCCGGCGAGGCGCTGCGTCTGGTGGAGGAAGGCCACGCCCTCGGGAAGACCGTGATCGAGGTGACCTCGTGACCGGCCCCGGACGCCCCGACGGCGGATCGCACCCCCTCGACGACCCGGTGGGCTCGGCGCTGCGGGGGCCGCACGCCCACTTCGCCGAGCACCGCGGCCGCATCCTGCGTTATCCGCCGGACGTCACCCCCTGGGTCGCCCTTCCGGACAGGCCCGGGGCCGCCGACTGGGCCGATGCGGCCGCGCTCGCCGGGCCCGGCGGCCTGGTCACCGTCACCGCTTTCACGGAGCCGCCGCCGGACGACTGGGAGGTCGTCTTCCACGCGGAGGGCGTCCAGCTCGTCGACGCGGGAGTTGACGCGGCACCGTACCCGGAGGCCGTCCGGCTCGGCCCGGCCGATGTGCCGGAGATGCTGGACCTGGTGGCGCGGACCCGGCCCGGCCCGTTCGAGTCCCGCACGATCGAGCTGGGCGCCTACCTCGGGGTGCGGCGCGACGGCGTGCTGGTCGCCATGGCCGGGGAACGCCTGCGCCCGCCCGGCTGGAGCGAGATCAGCGGCGTCTGCACGGACGAGTCGGTCCGGGGGCAAGGGCTCGCCGGCGGACTCGTGCGGGCCGTCGCCCACGAGATCCGGGAGCGCGGCGACACCCCCTTCCTGCACGCCGCGGCCTCCAACACCAATGCCGTCCGGCTCTACGAGTCACTGGGCTTCGCCCTCCGCCGCCACACGCCGTTCCTCTCGGCGATCGTCCCGCAGGACCTGCCCGTACGCGTGCCCGGCACGGTCCGGGGCGAGGTGCGCGAGCCGGCCACGCGCTGATCGGCCGTCCGGGGCTTTTGGACCTGGCATCCGGGCCCACGCCTTCGGCCCGTGAACCGCGGCCGAAGGCCTCTGCCGGCGCGGGCTTCCGGGACCTTCGGCGTGGTGGGTGAGGCCGTAAGCCTCGTGTGCCACCCACCCCGGCTCGGGTGCACTGGTAGGGAACGCCGGCGCCGGACCGGCAGTCCTCGGGAGGAAACGGCCGTGACCATCGGGCTCCAGCACCTGTCGACGACGCGTGGAGCGGGGCTCGCGGGTACGGAGACGGGCGAGGCGGCCGTCCGGGCGCCACGGGTCGGCAACGGGGCGCTGTCCGGCGGCCTGGTGCTGCTGACCGCGCTGATTCTCATCCTCGACATGTGGTCCGGCGACGACCTGCGCCTCGTGCCGCTGCTGGTCGTCGTGCCCGCACTCGTCTCGGTCTTCGCGACGATCCGGCAGACGGTGGGCGTGGCCTCCTGGATCATGGTCGTGGCCGTCACCTCGCGCGTGACGACCGGCGGATCGTTCTGGGACATCACCAGCGGTGTCGTCTTCACGGTGCTCGCCTGTTTCCTCGGCGTCGGCGCCTGCGCCCTGCGCATCCGCCACGCCACCGAGATCGCCAGGCTCCGCTCCGCCGCCGTCGCACTCCAGCGTCAGATCCTGCGCCCGCTGCCCATCCTGACCGACCAGGTCGTCGCCCACGGCACCTATGCGCCGATCGAGGAGGACCGGCTGGTCGGAGGTGACATCTACGAGGTCGTCCAGTCGCCCTACGGCACCCGGGTGATCATCGGTGACGTCCAGGGCAAGGGGCTCGCCGCGATCGGGGCCGGCTTCGCCGTACTCGGCGCCTTCCGTGAGGCGGCGATTCGCGAGCCGTCCCTGACCGGAGTCGTCGACGCCCTGGAGGACGCGGTCGTCCGGCACAACGCCTTCTCCGCGCAGACCGGCGAGGCCGAGCGCTTCGTCACGGCACTGGTGCTCGGTTTCGACGACGACGGGCGCGTGCAGGCCGTCAACTGCGGCCATCTGCCGCCCCGGCTGCTGCACGACTCAGTGGCCTCCCCCGTCCCGCTGCGCCGTACGTCGGTCCCGCTGGGCATGGCGGAGCTCAGCAGTGATGCCCGTCCCTCCGAATGGCTGGACTTCCCGCCCGGCGCGACGCTCCTCATGTTCACCGACGGAGTCACCGAGGCCCGTGACGCGACCGGCACGTTCTACCCGCTGGACACCCGGCTGAGCCGCTGGGCCCGTCTGTGCCCCCGAGAGCTGCTCGACGCGCTCCGCGCCGACCTGGAGGAGTTCTCCGGCGGCGTGCGGCGCGACGACATCGCCGCGCTCGCGCTGCGCCGGGCGCCGTCGAGCGCCCACGCCCCGTCCGCGAGGCCGGGCCACGGCGCGCGGCGCACCGTGGAGACGCTCGGCGGGCGCTGACGGCCCTGCCCGCACCGCGGCCGCACCAGAAAAAAAGCACGCACCAGTGTCCCAGCGCGACTTTTGTCGCGTTGGGACATTTTAGGTGTACGGTGCAGTTATGAACCGGGAACGGAAGACTCCGGAGAGGCGGAGCCGCAAGGCGCGCCGTACCCGGGACACGCTGGCGCAGGCCGCCTTCGAGCTCGTGCTCGACCGGGGCCTGAGGGACGTGACGGTCGAGGAGATCGCGGAACGCGCGGACGTCGACCGGCGCACGTTCAGCCGGTACTTCACGAGCAAGGAAGCCGCCGTCCTGGACTCGGTCCGGGGCGACGGCGACCGGATCAACGACGCCCTGCGGGCCCGCCCCGCGGGCGAACCCCCGCTCACCGCCTACCGCCGGGCCGTTCTGGACTGGCTGGCGGACCCCGGGGCGGAGGCCTGGCACCGCCGCCCGAGGATCTTCGAACTGCTGGTCCTCGCCGAGCGGGAGCCGACCCTCTACGCGGCGTTCCACCACATCCGCGTGGACGCCCAGGAGGACTCGGTCGCCATCGTCGCCGAACGGCTCGGCGCCGACCCGCGGCAGGACATCCGTCCCGCCGTGACGGTCGCCGCCGGAGCCGGCGCGCTCCTCGCCGCCCAGGCCGCCTGGGTGCGCGGAGGCAGCCCCGACGAGTTGCCCCGACTCGTCGAGCAGGCATTCGACGCCCTCGCGGGAGACCTGCTCACGCAGGACCCCGCCGGACCGGCGTCACACAGCACCACGGAAGGACACGCACCCTCATGAGCACCACCACCACCCCCACCCCCGCCGCGCAGGAATTCGCCGGCCGCACCGCCCTCGTCACCGGAGGGGCCTCCGGCATCGGCCTCGCCCTCGCCCACCGGCTCGCCACCGCCGGCGCGTCCGTCGTCGTGGCCGACTACGACCAGCAGAGCGCCCGCAAGGCGGTCGCCGCCCTGGAGAGCACCGGCGCCCAGGCCGCCGCGGTGGCCATGGACGTCACCGACCCCGCCTCCGTCGAAGCGGGTGTGCGGTTCGCCGCCGATACCTTCGGCGCCCTGCACCTCGCCGTGAACAACGCCGGCATCGGCGGCCCGAGCGCCCCGACCGGCGACTACGCCGTCGAGGACTGGAACCGCGTCGTCGCGACCAACCTGAGCGGCGTCTTCTACTCGATGCGCTACGAGCTCCCGGCCATCGTCGCAGCGGGCGGCGGCGCCATCGTCAACATGTCGTCGATCCTCGGCACGAACGGCTTCGCCGGCTCGCCCGCGTACGTCGCGGCCAAGCACGGAGTCGTGGGCCTGACCAAGACGGCCGCCCTGGAGTACGCCGCGCAGAACGTCCGCGTCAACGCCGTCGGCCCCGGCTTCATCGACACCCCGCTGCTCCGCGACACCGAGGGCCCGGCCCGTGACCACCTGATCGCCCTGCACCCGGCGGGACGCCTCGGCACGGCGGAGGAAGTGGCGGAGCTGGCCGCCTTCCTGCTCTCCGACCGCGCCTCCTTCATCCACGGCAGCTACCACCTGGTGGACGGCGGCTACTCCGCCGCCTGAGTGGCGGATGGGGGACAGGGGGGCGAAAAAGAGAACAGCAGAGGTCGAGGAGGACCCACCCATGAAAGCCGTCCAGTACCGCACCATCGGCGCCGCACCCGAGGTCGTCACCGTTCCCGACCCGGAGCCCGGACCCGGGCAGGTGCTGCTGAAGGTCACCGCGACAGGAGTCTGCCACTCGGACATCGCCGTGATGAGCTGGCCCGCCGACCAGTTCCCCTACCCGCTGCCGCTGACCCTCGGCCACGAGGGCGTCGGCACCGTCGCCGCACTCGGTGACGGCGTCACCGGACTCCCGGTCGGCGAGTCCGTGGCGGTCTACGGCCCGTGGGGCTGCGGTACCTGCGTCAAGTGCGCCGAGGGCAAGGAGAACTACTGCCTGCGCGCCCAGGAGCTGGGCATCAACCCGCCCGGCCTGGGATCGCCCGGCGCCATGGCCGAGTACATGATCGTCGACGACCCGCGCCACCTGGTCCCCCTGCGCGGCCTCGACCCGGTGCAGGCCGTGCCGCTCACCGACGCCGGTCTCACCCCGTACCACGCGATCAAGCGCTCCCTGCCGAAGCTGGTCCCCGGCGCGACCGCCGTCGTCATCGGCACCGGAGGCCTCGGCCACGTCGCCATCCAGCTGCTGCGCGCCATGACGGCCGTCCGGGTCATCGCCCTCGACGTCACGGAGGACAAGCTCGCCCTGGCCCGCACCGTCGGCGCGCACGAGACGGTCCTCTCCGACCAGCACGCCGCGGACCGGATCCGCGCACTCACGGGCGGCATCGGCGCCCAGGTGGTCCTGGACTTCGTCGGCGCCCCGCCGACCGTCGCCACGGCCGGCGCCGCGGCCGCTATCGACTCCGACGTCACGATCGTCGGCATCGGCGGCGGAGCCCTTCCCGTGGGCTTCGGCAACCTGCCGTTCAACACGACCGTGACCGCCCCGTACTGGGGTTCCCGCTCCGAGCTGGCCGAGGTGCTCGAACTGGCCCACGCGGGCGCGGTGAACGTCCACGTGGAGACGTACTCACTGGACGAGGCACCGCTGGCGTACGAGCGGCTGCACGACGGCAGGATCAACGGCCGGGCGGTCATCCTCCCCGGCGGCTGACCGGCCCCGCCGCCTTGTCCCACGACGCTGCGGGCCGGAGCGCACACCGCTCTCCGGCCCGCATCGTCATACCCGCGGCCGATGCGCACCGCACCGCCCCGCACGGATACTCGGCGCATGGAATTCGCCGCCATGATGACCCTCCCCGGGCTGGTGATCGGGCTGACCGCCGCCGCCTTCCTCGACCAACTGCTGCTCCGGGCGGGAAAGGCCGGCCTGTTGCCGTGGCGCAACAGCGCCCGCCAGGGCCAGATCTCGGCGACCGGATTCGAGCAGCTGCACGCGACGTTCTCGCCCGGCAAGCAGAGCGAGCTCGAGGAACGCCAGAGCGCGCTGCTGCTGCGCGACGACGAGGAGGACGGCGCCCCGCCCCACCGCTCCACGGTCGACCTCGACGGCGGGCTCGCCGTCATCCGCCTGCGACAGCAGTGATGGCAGCCGCCTCCCGGCGCCCGTAAATCACCTGGAGGCGCCCGCGCCGCCCCCGTTACACTCCCCTCATGGGTTCGTACGCGTACTACTTCTTCCGCTGACTCCGGCCAGGGCCGCCGCCGCGCGCCGCCGGGCCGTCACCCTGTGACGTCCGGGGCCACGCCCCGCGCCGCCCTCCCCTCGGACCGTCCGGAAGCCCCGCCCGCCGTGCCCTGTCCTGGGCCGCCGAGGCACGCACCCCCCAGGGAACCGCCACCATGCCCCTCCCGCACGATCACGCCCAGCTGAGCCTCAAGGACGTCTCCAAGGCGTACGGAGACCGCGCCGTCCTCGACCAGGTGTCGCTCACCGTCCGCCCCGGCGACCACGTCGGTGTCATCGGCGAGAACGGATCCGGGAAGTCCACCCTGCTGCGGCTGATCGCCGGTGCCGAGACTCCGGACAGCGGCGAGATCACCGTCCGCTTCCACGGCGGCACCGGCTACCTCTCCCAGACGCTCGCCCTCGACCCCACTCGCACCGTCCAGGACGCCGTCGACGCCGCCCTCGCGGGACTGCGCACGCTGGAGCGGCAGATCCATGCCGCCGAAGTGGCACTCGCCGCCCCCGGCGGCGCCGACGACGCCCAACTGGCCACGTACGGGAACCTGCTGACGGAGTACGAGGAACGAGGCGGATACCGAGCCGACGCCCGGACCGAGGCCGCGCTGCACGGCCTCGGACTCGCACACGTCACCCGCGAGCGCACGCTCGGCAGCCTCTCCGGGGGTGAACAGTCCCGGCTCGCGCTCGCCTGCGTCCTGGCGTCCGGCCCCGAACTGCTGCTCCTCGACGAGCCGACCAATCACCTGGACCTGCGGGCCGTCACCTGGCTGGAGGACCAGCTGCGCGCCCACCGCGGCACTCTCGTCGTCATCACCCACGACCGCGCCTTCCTGGAGCGGACCACCAGCGTCATCGTCGAGGTCGACCGGGATCTGCGCAGCGTCGCCCGGTACGGCGACGGCTGGGACGGCTACCGGGCGGCGAGGGCGGCGGCACGCCGCCGCTGGGCACAGGACCACCAGGAGTGGCTGGACGAACTGGCCCGTACCGAAGAACTCGTGAACGCCTCCGGACAGCGGCTCGCCGCCACAGGTAAGGACCCCGGGGAGGGCTGGGGCAAGCATCGCCGCTCCCACGAGTCGAAGCTGTCCGGCCAGGTCCGAGCGGCCAGAGCACGGCTGGAGGGGCTGCGCAGGGAGCCGGTACCGGCACCGCCCCGGCCGTTGCGGTTCTCCGCCGGGCTGACCCTGGCCTCCGACGGCGACAGCAACCCCGGGCCGCTGGTGGAGCTCGCGTCCGTAGCGGTGGGCGACCGGCTGGACCTGCCCGCGCTCCGGGTGGACAGCGGGCAGCGCCTGTTGGTCGGCGGGCCCAACGGCGCCGGGAAGTCGACTCTGCTCAGGGTCCTCGCGGGCGACCTCGCCCCCGACACGGGCACCGTGCGGCGCCGGGCCCGGATCGGCTACCTCCCGCAGGAGCTCCCCGCCCGGCCGACCCGCCGCACCCTGCTGGACACCTTCGCCGCCGGACGGCCAGGCCACGCCGACGAGTACACCGACCTGCTCCTCGCGCTCGGCCTCTTCCGCCCGGACGACCTGACCGTCCCGGTAGCCGCGCTCTCCGTCGGACAGCAGCGCAGGCTGGCACTGGCCCGGCTGGTCACCCGGCCCGCCGATCTGCTGGTGCTGGACGAACCGACCAACCACATCGCACTCGCCCTGGTCGAGGAGCTGGAGGCGGCGCTGGCGGCGTACAAGGGAGCCGTCGTGGTCGTCTCGCACGACCGCAGCTTCCAAAGGCGCTTCACCGGCGACCGGCTGGAACTCCGGGCGGGCCGGCCCGTGGCACGCGCCTGACCACAGGCAACGCACGACGGCGGGGGCGGAGACCGGCTCAGCCCCCGCCGTCGTGCGCGGCGGGTGTCTGTCCGCCCGCCAGATGATCCCGCAGCCGGTCCACGAAGACCCGCTGCCCCTTGACCAGCCGCTCGGCCGCGACCTCGGGCGCGCACCAGGCGAACCGGTCGATCTCCGGGAAGTCCCGGAGCACACCGGACCCCCGGGGCCACTCCAACGTGAACGTCCCCGGAACCGCCGCCGCCGGATCGAGGTCGGCCTCCACCGCCCACACCGTCACGGTCTTGCCGCTCGCCTGGCGCGACTCGCCCAGAGCCACCCACACGCCGTCCGGCAAGGGATGGCCGAACTCCTCCTCGAACTCCCGCCGGGCCGCCGCCTCCGCCTCCTCCTCGGCCCCGTACTCGCCCTTGGGCACCGACCACGCCGCACTCTCCCGGCGCGCCCAGAACGGGCCGCCCATGTGCCCAATGAGGACCTCGAAGCCGGTGCCGCCGCGGCGGAACAGAAGGAGGCCGGCGCTGTGGGGTGCCATGGCGTCAAGTGTGGGCGCAGCAGCCGGGAAAGGCCCGGACGACAGGCCGCCTACACCTTGCGGTAGTCGTACGCCTCCGAGGCGGCGGCCGCCACCGCGTCGAGGTCGCCGCCGGCCGAGGCGGTGACCACGGCGGCCACCGCGCCCTCCACGAAGGGCGCGTCGACCAGCCGGGCCCCGTCCGGGAGTTCGTCGCCCTCGGCCAGCATCGCCTTCACCGTCAGCACGGCGCTGCCCAGGTCGACGAGGACGGCGACCCCCGCGCCCCCGTCGACGGTCCGGGCGGCCTCCGCGATGAGTTCCGCGCTCGTCCCGAGCCCGCCCGCGGGTGTGCCGCCGGCCGCGGCCACCGGCGCCGTCGCCCCGCCCGCCGCGAGCCCCCTCGCGAGCTCCGCGACCGCCTCGGCCACCGGCCCGCTGTGCGACACCAGCACGATCCCGACCTGCTTGTCCGCGCTCACGCGTCACCTCCGGCCGCCGCGGCGCTCTCCGCCAGCGCGGCGATCAACAGGGCGGCCGATGTGGCCCCCGGGTCCTGATGCCCGATACTCCGTTCACCCAGATAACTGGCCCGGCCCTTGCGCGCCTGCAGCGGGACCGTTGCCTCCGCGCCCGCCAGGGCGGCGTCCCGGGCCGCCTCGAACGACGTGCCGAGCGCCTCGACGGCCGGCAGCAGCGCATCGAGCATCGTCTTGTCACCGGCCTGCGCCCCGCCCAGCTGGGACACCGCCGCCACCCCCTCCCCGAGCGCCCGCGCGAGCTCATCGGCGCCGACGGCCGGCGCGTCGCCCAGCGCCTTGCCCGTGCGCCGCAGCAACGTCCCGTACAGCGGCCCGGACGCCCCGCCCACGGTCGAGATCAGCTGCCTGCCGGCCAGCATCAGGACGGCGCCCGGTGTCCCGGGCGGCTCCTTGTCCAGGGCGGCGGCGACCGCGGTGAACCCGCGCTGCAGATTGCTGCCGTGGTCGGCGTCCCCGATGGCCGAGTCGAGTTCGGTCAGACGGGCCGCCTCACGGTCGACGGAGGCAGCGGTCGTGGACATCCAGCGGTGGAAGAAATCGGCGTCGAGCACATGCGCTCCTCGGTACGTCGGACGGATCGGCATTCCCGCGAGGGGCCGTACGGGTCAACGGCCCCAGCGCAGTGCGGGCGTCTGCACCGGCGCGTCCCAGAGCCGTACCAGCTCCTCGTCCACCTGGCAGAGCGTCACCGAACAGCCCGCCATGTCGAGCGAGGTCACATAGTTCCCCACGAGGGTACGGGCCACCACGACGCCGCGCTCGGAGAGCACCCGCTGCACCTCGGCGTTGAATCCGTACAGTTCCAGCAGCGGTGTCGCGCCCATCCCGTTGACGAGTGCGATGACCGGGCTCTGCGGCCGCAGGTCCTCCAGCACCGCGTCCACCGCGAAGTCGGCGATCTCCCGGGAGGTCATCATCGGACGCCGTTCCCGTCCCGGCTCGCCGTGGATGCCCACCCCGAGTTCGAGCTCGCCGGGCGGCAGATCGAAGGTCGGGGAGCCCTTGGCGGGCGTGGTGACCGATGTCAGCGCCACCCCGAAACTGCGCGACGCCTCGTTGACCTGCCGCGCGAGGGCCGCCACCCGCTCCAGCGGCGCACCCTCCTCCGCCGCGGCTCCGGCGATCTTCTCGACGAACAGAGTGGCTCCGGTGCCTCGCCGCCCTGCCGTGTAGAGGCTGTCGCTCACCGCCACGTCGTCGTTCACGAGTACCTGGGCGACCCGCACGCCCTCCTCGTCGGCGAGTTCGGCGGCCATTTCGAAGTTGAGCACGTCACCGGTGTAGTTCTTCACGACGAACAGCACGCCCGCGCCGCTGTCCACCGCGGCGGCGGCCCGCAGCATCTGATCCGGTACGGGTGAGGTGAACACCTCGCCGGGGCACGCGGCCGACAGCATGCCGGGGCCGACGAACCCGGCATGGAGCGGTTCGTGCCCGGACCCGCCCCCGGACACCAGGGCGACCTTCCCGGCCACGGGTGCGTCGCGTCGTACGACGACACGGTTCTCCACGTCCACGGTCAGTTCGGGATGGGCGGCGGCCATGCCGCGCAGCCCGTCGGCGACCACGGTTTCGGGGACGTTGATCAGCATGCGCAACGGAATCTCCCAGGAAGGCTGTCGGCGCTGGACCACCACCGTAGGACGCCGAAGGCCCCGTGCGAAGAACCGCACGCGTCCGCTCGTACCCGAGGTCCGTCGTGCGACCGGAAAATGACGAGCCCTCCGGTGCCGGGCCGCATACCGTCAGCGGCTGGGCCGCATCGAGGAGGGTACGTGGTGAGCGCAGGTGAACCGTCGGAGAAGGAGACGACGACGGTGGCGGCCGGGGAGCCTGTTTCCCTCCCGCTCCGCAGGAATCGCGCCTACCGCATCTTTCTGGTGATCCAGGCCCTGTCCGCCCTCGGGGACTCCTTCTCGTACGTGGCGATTCCGCTCCTGGTGCTGCACAGCACGGGGTCGGTGGTTCAGATGGGGGTCGTCACCGGTCTCACCGGAGTCGCCTCGATCGTCACCGGAGTGTTCGCCGGTGTGATCGCGGACCGGTTCGACCGCAGACGGCTCCTGATGATCAGCGACGCCGCCCGCTGTGTGCTCTACGCGATCGTCCCGCTGGTCTGGTTGTTCGCGACGCCGATCTGGCTGATCTACACCCTCGTGCCGGTCGTCGGGGTCTTCTCCATGCTCTTCCAGGTCACCTACGTGACCGTGGTCCCGGCCCTCGTGGCGCCGGACCAGATCGCGCGAGCCAACGGTCATCTGTTCGCCACCTTCGCCGTCGCCGGAGTCGCCGGCCCGGCACTCGCCGGCTTCGTGGCCGCGGCCGCGGGTCCGGCCGCCGCCATCGGCATCGACTCCGTCACCTTCGCGGTCTCCGCCATCGGCGTGCTGTTCGTCAGGATCCGCCCGGCCCCGCGCGTCGACGCGGACGCGGACAGTGCCGGACGGGGCGCGGTGCGGCGGGAGTTCCTGGCGGGTGCGCGGTTCCTGTGGGCGCATCCGGTCCTCCGCCCGCTGACCGTGCTGCTGTCGTTGCTGACCTTCCTCACCTATGGGATGACGGACCTCGTGATCTATCTCCTGAAGCACGATCTCGGCCACGGCGACACCACGGTCGGCTATGTGCTGGCGGCGGGTACGGTCGGCACGTTCATCGCCTCCGCCGTGGTCGCCCGGGTCCGTGCGCGGATGGGGTTCGGGGCGAGCTGGATCGTGGCCTTCGTGCTCGCCGGGGTGGCCGTCGCCTGCCTGGGGCTGTCGCGGAGCGTGCCGGTGATCGCCGTCCTGATGACGGTGAACGTCATGTGCACCGGTGTCGCAGGCATCTCCTCCATGTCGCTCCGCCAGGAGGTGACCCCGAGCCGGCTGCTTGGCCGGGTCACCTCCACGTTCTGGACCCTCCACTCGGCCCTCGGCCCCCTGGGCGCGGCGGCTGCCACGGCGGCCGCGGCCGGTTTCGGCGTCACCGCGGTCTTCGTCGTCGCCGGCATCGCCATGGTGTGCATCGCGCTGACCGGCACGTTGACGGGCATCGCCCAGTACGCTGGCGGGCGCCGGTGTGCTTCCACCCCTCCAGCGGACAGGTGATCCGACTTGCTGTACATCGCGTTCCTTCGCGGGATGAACGTGCCGGGCCGCTCGGTGAAGATGGAGTATCTGCGCAGTCTGTTCACGGACATGGGGTTCGGTTCCGTACGCAGCTACATCCAGAGCGGAAACGTCTTCTTCGAGTCCGACGAGACGGACCGGGGCGTGCTCGGCGCGCGCATCCGTGACCACCTCACGCAGACACTCGGCTACGAGGTCGCGGTCTGTCTGCGTACGGTGCCCGAGCTGGAGGCGCTGATCGCGCTCGACCCGTTCAAGGACGTCACGGTCACCGACGACCTGCGCTGCTGCGTGGTGTTCACGACCGAACCGGTCGATCCGGGGCTCGCGCTGCCGATGCTCTCCCCGAAGAAGGACATGGAGATCATCGGCAGTGCCGGAAGCGACGCCTTCGTCGTCTGGTACCTGATCAACGGCAGGGCGCCCGCCGCGAAGGGCTTCCAGGAGCGCGTCCTGGGCCACGACGCGACGACGCGCTACTTCCACACCGTCGTGAAGATCCTCGACGCGGCCAGGAAGGGCGCGGCCTGACGGACGGGCCAGGCAGCCGACCCGCGGGCGGACTGGCCGGAGACTGCGGCGGCGCCGGCCGCCCTCCGCCTCACAGCGGAACGACCGTCGCCTCCGTGGCCTTGACGCCGGTCCACACCGCAACCCCGTCGGCGAGGCCGAGTTCGGCGGCGGCCTGCGGAGTGATCTCGGCGACGAGATCCGGGGCCTGGTCCGACGCGACCAGAACCCGCAGCCGGCTCCCGCTGGACGTGATCTCCCGGACCGTTCCGGGCCAGACGTTACGGGGGCTGCCGCCCGGCCTCTCGCGGTGCACGGAGACGGCTTCCGGCGCGATCACCGCGAGCGCCGGAGTGCCGACGGGCAGCGGTTCGGCCACGACGAGCCGGCCGCCGCCGGCCAGGTCGAGCCCCTCAGCGGTGGCCGTGCCCGGCCAGGCGTTGCGGCCCAGCATCCGGGCCACCCAGGGGGAGCGGGGATGACGGGTCACCTCGGCCGGTGGCGCGTCCTGCAGGGCCCGGCCGTCGGCGAGAACGAGGACCCGGTCGGCGAGGGACACCGCTTCCACGGGGTCGTGCGTGACGATCAGACAGACGCCCCCGAAGCCGTCGAGATGGGTGCGCAGCGTGTGCCGCACCTGGGCGCGGGTGGTCTGGTCGAGTGCGGCGAGCGGCTCGTCCAGGAGCAGCAGCCGGGGCCGGGCGGCGAGAGCCCGGGCGAGGGCGACGCGCTGCGCCTGCCCGCCGGAGACCTGGGACGGGCGGCGCGCCGAGAGGTGGCCGACGCCGAGCCGGTCCAGCCATTCCTGGGCGCGGCGGCGGGCCTCGCGGTGCGGCACCCCGCGGGCGCGGAGCCCGTACGCCGTGTTGCCGAGGGCCGTCAGGTGCGGGAACAGTGCGCCGTCCTGCGGCACCCAGGCGACGCCGCGCCGGTGCGGGGGAAGGTCGCTGACGTCGATGTCCCCGAGGCGCAGCCGGGCGCGGGAGCGTGGCGTGAGGCCGAGCAGCGCTCGCAGCAGGGTGGTCTTGCCCGCGCCGTTGGGCCCGACGACGGCCAGGGTGGTGCCGGGTCCGGCGCTGAGCGTCAGCTGGTTGAACCCGGTGACCTCGGCGTGCAGCGGCCACTCCTCCCGTACCGCCTCCTCGGCGGGGACCGCCGGTGCGATGAACGTCGGCGGTTCCTCCGTGGCCGGTGCCGGAGGGCGGGCGCGGCGGGGCGGCGCTCCCGTCCAGCGTCCGCGCAGCGCGATCAGCACCATCATCGCGAGGGCCAGCAGCAGCAGCGAGACCGAGGTGGCGGCCTCGGGGGACTCCTGGAGCAGCAGGTACACCTGGAGCGGAAGGGTCTGGGTGGTCCCCGGCAGGTTGCCCGCGAAAGTGATGGTCGCACCGAACTCGCCGAGTGCCCGGGCCCAGGTCAGGGCGGCTCCGGCGGCCAGCCCCGGCGCGACCATGGGCAGGGTCACCGTGAGGAAGACCCGCAACGGCGAGGCGCCCAGCGAGGCGGCCGTCTCCTCGTACCGCGCGTGCAGTCCGCCCAGCGCCCCTTCGAGGCTGATGACCAGGAACGGCATCGCCACGAAGGTCGCCGCGAGGACCGTACCGGAGGTGTGGAAGGGGAGGGTGATGCCGAAGGTGTCCTCCAGCCACGGGCCGAGGAGACCGCGGCGGCCGAAGGCCAGCAGGAGTGCGACACCGCCCACGGTCGGTGGCAGCACCATCGGCAGAAGGACGAGTGAGCGGACGAACGCCTTGCCGGGGAAGTCGGTCCTCGCCAGCAGCCATGCCAGCGGGACACCGAGGACGAGCGAGAGACCGAGCGACCAGAACGACACGACGAGGGAGAGCCGCAGCGCCTCGGTCGTGCCCGGGCTGCTGAGATGGGCTCCGATGTCGCCCCAGGACGTGCGGGCGAGGATCCCGATCAGGGGCATCATCAGGAAGGCGATGGCGAGCAGCGCGGGGATCGCCAGGGCGATGGGCGTGCGGGGGCCCGCCGGGCGGCCGCGGAGACGTTTCATCGTGGATCCCTGGAGCTTCGGCGGACGGGTCGCCGCCCGTGAGGTACGTACGGTGGCGCGCGGTGGGCCGGACGGGAGGGCTGGTGCGCGTACGGTGGCGCGCGGTGGGCCGGACGGCAGCGCGGGTCAGGTGCGGTCGATGTGCACGCTGGTCGACTTCACCCGGGCGGTCGCCGTCATGCCGACCTCGAGACCGAGCTCCTCGACGGCTTCCCGGGTCAGCAGCGACACGAGCCGGTGCGGACCGGCCTGGATCTCCACCTGCGCCGCCACGTCCCCCAGCTTCACCGCGGTGACGATGCCCGGGAAGGCGTTGCGCGCGGAGGTGTACGAGACCTCCTCGTCGCCGGCCCCGTTCTGCGCGACCTCGACGGAGAACGCGGCCAGGTCGCGGCCGTCGATCAGGCGGCGCCCGCCCTCCTCGCGGTGGGTGGCGACGCGGCCGGCATCCGCCCAGCGCCGCGCGGTGTCCGGGCTGACGCCCAGCAGACGGGCGGCCTGCCCAATGGTGTAGGACTGCATCTGCCGCACTCTAGGCCCCATAAAGTTGCAGTTGCAAGCATTTATCGCGGAATTCTTGGCAGGTGGCCGAAATCACCGTCCGGTGCTCCGGGTGGCCCTGTCGGGATGAGGAATCGGGGCGTGCGCCCTAGTGTGCGAGCCATGGCTGAGAGTGCGGGGTACCGGGGTTCCGGGGGGCGGGATACGGGCTCCGTCGCCGGACCGGACGCCCCCGACCCCCGGCGGTGGAAGGCGCTCGCGGTCTGCCTGGTCGCCGGGTTCATGACCCTCCTGGACGTGTCCATCGTCAATGTGGCCCTGCCCTCGATCCGGGAAGGGCTGCACACCCCCGAGTCCGATCTCCAGTGGGTGCTCTCGGGATACGCGCTCGCCTTCGGCCTCTTCCTGATCCCCGCCGGGCGCCTCGGTGACGCGCGGGGGCGCCGCGCGGTGTTCATGGCCGGGCTGGTGCTCTTCACCCTGTCGTCAGCGGCCTGCGGTGCCGCCCAGTCCAGTACCTGGCTGGTGGTCGCCCGGCTGGTCCAGGGGCTGGCCGGTGGCCTGGTCTCGCCGCAGGTCTCCGCTCTCATCCAGCAGATGTTCTCGGGCCGCGAGCGGGGCCGGGCCTTCGGCATGTTCGGCACGGTGGTCGGCATCTCCACCGCCGTCGGCCCGCTGCTCGGCGGGCTGCTCATCCAGGCGGCGGGGGCCGAGGAGGGCTGGCGCTGGGTGTTCTACGTCAACCTGCCGCTCGGGCTCGTCTGTCTCCTGCTGGCCCGGCGGCTGCTCCCGGACACCCCCTCCGCGGGTCCGGTGCGGCTGCGGGACCTCGACCCCCTGGGAATCCTGCTGCTGGGCGCAGGGGTACTGGCGCTGCTGCTGCCCTTCGTCCAGGCGCATCAGTGGCCGGGCAACGGGAAGTGGCTGCTCCTGGTGGTCGCCGCCGTCCTGCTCGCCGCGTTCGTCGGCTGGGAGTCCCGGTGCGGTCGCCGCGGCACCCAGCCCGTCGTCGACCTCAGACTCTTCCGGGTCCGCTCCTACTGGCTGGGCTGCCTGCTGGTCCTGTTGTACTTCGCCGGGTTCACCTCGATCTTCTTCATCACCACGCTGTACCTGCAGAGCGGGCTGCACTACACCGCGCTGCAGGCGGGCCTGGCGATCACCCCGTTCGCCCTCGGGTCCGCCGTCGCCGCGGGACCCGGCGGCAGACTGGTCGGCCGGTACGGGCGTCCGCTCGTCGTCGCGGGCATGTCCACCGTCGCGGTCGGACTGGCGGCCACCGCGCTCGCCGTCCACCTGGTGCCCGGCCGGGGCGCCGGATGGGCGATGGCCGCCCCTCTGCTGGTGGCCGGACTGGGCAGCGGCCTGGTCATCGCACCCAACCAGACCCTGACCCTGTCGCAGGTGCCGGTGGCCACCGCGGGGAGCGCCGGCGGCACCCTGCAGACCGGCCAGCGCGTCGGTTCCGCGATCGGGATCGCCGCCGTCGGCTCGGTGTTCTTCGCCCAGGCCGGCTCCGCGGCCTGGTCCACCGCCTACGACCACGGGCTCATCGTCTCGGTCGCGTTCGTGCTCGCCGGACTCCTCGTGGCGCTGGCCGACGTACGCGGGACCCGGCGGGGCAGGAACCGTACACAGCAACAGTCCGCTCCCTCACGGGCCGATCCCAAGGAGACGCGATGAACGACCAGGACAGCACGGCACCGGACGACAGCAGCGCACAGGACGGCAACAGTTCGTACGGGCACAAGCCCTTCAAACGGTCCCGGAGCCATTTCGCCGACCGCATCACCGCGGACGGGCGCGACGGCTGGCCCGTCGAGGCGGGCCGCTACCGCCTCGTCGTCAGCCGGGCCTGCCCCTGGGCGAGCCGCTCCCTTGTCTCCCGCAGGCTGCTGGGGCTGGAGAGCGCCCTGTCGCTCGCCGTCGCCGATCCGCTGCAGGACGACCGCAGCTGGCGCTTCACCCTGGACCCGGACGGCCGGGACCCGGTGCTCGGCATCCGCTATCTGAGCGAGGCGTACGACGCCAGGGAGCGCGGCTACCCCGGCGGCGTCAGCGTCCCCGCGATCGTCGACGTCCCGAGCGGCAGGCTGGTCACCAACGACTACCAGCGGATCACCCTGGACCTCGCCACCGAATGGACCGCGCTGCACCGCCCCGGAGCACCCGACCTCTACCCGGAGCCGCTCCGCGAAGAGATCGACGAGGTGATGGACGGGATCTACCGCGACATCAACAACGGCGTCTACCGGGCCGGGTTCGCGGACAGCCAGAGCGCGTACGAGAACGCCTACGAGGCACTCTTCAGCCGCCTGGACCAGGTGTCGGAACGGCTGAAGGACCGCCGCTACCTCGTCGGCGACACGATCACCGAGGCCGACATCCGCTTCTTCACCACACTGGTGCGCTTCGACGCCGTCTACCACGGCCACTTCAAGTGCAACCGCACCAAACTGGCCGAGGACCCGGTCCTGTGGGCGTACACCAGGGACCTCTACCAGACCCCGGGATTCGGGGACACGGTCGACTTCCACCACATCAAGCAGCACTACTACCGCGTCCACACCGGCATCAACCCCACCGGCATCGTGCCCGTCGGGCCCGATCTCTCCGGGTTCCTGACCCCTCACCACCGCGAGCAGCTCGGCGGCCGGCCGTTCGGCGACGGCACCCCGCCCGGCCCCGTTCCGGCGGGCGAACAGGTCCCGCCGCGGCACCGGCCCTGAGCGGGCCTACACCGTCTCGTCCAGGCGGTCGGCATAGTGCTCGATCGCCCGGCCGTACGCACGGACCCGGGGGTCCGCGGCTGTGGCCGCCGTCACCTTGAGCAGCGTGCCCACGGCCTCCCGTGCCTCGCCGAGGTTGTACAGCGTCATGGCGAGGAAGGTGCGCAGGGCGGCATCCTCCGTGAACTCCGCCAGTCCGCTGTCGAGCACGGCGCGCGCCTCCTCGTAGCGCCCCAGGACGCGCAAGGTGCTGCCCAGTCCCAGGAAGGCTCCGTGACGGTCCTCGGCCGCGAGTCCCGTGCCGTCCAGTGCCCGCTCGTAGAACGGCACTGCCTGCGCCTCCAGGCCGAGGGAGTCATGTGCCCACGCCGTCTGGTAGGCGATCCCGGCGTGGCCGGGGCGGCCGGCGGCCAGGCTCAGCAGCCGCTCGTGCGCCTGGGGCGTCCGCTCCTCGCGCAGCCGTACCGCCTCCGCCAGTGCTTCGTCGCGTTCGGTGTCCTTTTCCATGCCGCCGCACGCTGCCATGGCCGGCCGGCGACAGCAAATGCGCCGTGCGGCGGCGGTACGGCCGGTTCCGGGCGGGCCGGGGCAGGGCCCTGTCGAGTCGTGCGCGATCACGAGATATCTTGATGTCAAGCAATGTTGCAGACGTGGAGCGGAGCACAGGGTGACTGACTCGACCATCATCTATACACACACCGACGAGGCCCCGGCCCTGGCGACGTATTCGTTCCTGCCCGTGGTCGAGGCCTATGCCTCGAAGGCCGGGGTCACCGTGGAGAGCCGTGACATCTCCCTGGCGGGCCGGATCATCGCCAGTTTCCCCGACCACCTCGAGGAGAACCAGCGCATCGACGACGCTCTCGCCGAGCTGGGCGCGCTGGCCACCACCCCCGGTGCCAACATCATCAAGCTGCCGAACGTCTCGGCCTCGATCCCGCAGCTGAAGGCCGCGATCGCAGAGCTGCAGGGGCAGGGCTACGCGCTTCCGGACTACCCGGACGACCCGCAGAGCGACGCGGACAAGGACGTCCGCGCCCGCTACGACAAGATCAAGGGCAGCGCGGTCAACCCGGTCCTGCGTGAGGGCAACTCCGACCGCCGCGCCCCCGCGTCGGTCAAGAACTACGCCAAGAACCACCCGCACCGCATGGGTGCCTGGACGGCCGACTCGAAGACGAACGTCGCCACCATGGGCGTCGACGACTTCCGCTCCACCGAGAAGTCCGCCGTGATCGCCGAGCCCGGCTCGCTGCGCATCGAGCTCGTGGGCGACGACGGCACCACCACGGTGCTCCGCGAGTCCGTACCCGTGCTGGCCGGCGAGGTCGTGGACGCGGCCGTCATGCGCGTCGCCGCGCTGCGTGAGTTCTTCACCGCACAGATCGCCCGGGCCAAGTCCGAGGACGTGCTGTTCTCCGTCCACCTCAAGGCCACGATGATGAAGGTCTCCGACCCGATCATCTTCGGCCACGTGGTCCGCGCCTTCTTCCCGAACACCTTCGCCAAGTACGGCGACGTCCTCGCCGCCGCGGGCCTCACCCCGAACGACGGCCTCGGCGGGATCCTCAAGGGCCTCGACTCGGTGCCTCACGTCGGAGCCGAGATCAAGGCCTCCTTCGAGGCCGAGCTCGCCGAGGGCCCCGCCCTGGCGATGGTCGACTCGGACAAGGGCATCACCAACCTGCACGTCCCCAGCGACGTCATCGTCGACGCCTCCATGCCGGCCATGATCCGCACCTCCGGCCACATGTGGGGCCCGGACGGCCAGGAGGCCGACACCATCGCCGTCCTGCCGGACAGCAGCTACGCCGGTGTCTACCAGGTCGTCATCGACGACTGCCGTGCGCACGGCGCCTTCGACCCGTCGACCATGGGCTCGGTGCCCAACGTCGGCCTGATGGCGCAGAAGGCCGAGGAGTACGGCAGCCACGACAAGACCTTCGAGATCCCCGCCACGGGCACGGTGCGGGTCGTCGACACCGCCGGCAACACCGTCCTGGAGCAGGCCGTGGGCGCCGGTGACATCTTCCGGATGTGCCAGACCAAGGACCTGCCGATCCAGGACTGGGTCAAGCTCGCCGTCACCCGCGCCCGCGCGACCGGCAACCCGGCCGTGTTCTGGCTCGACGAGGACCGCGCGCACGACGCCGAGCTCATCAAGAAGGTCAGGACGTACCTGGCCGACCACGACACCGACGGTCTGCAGATCGAGATCCTCACCCCGGAGAAGGCCACCGCCTTCTCGCTCGAGCGCATCCGCCGCGGCGAGGACACCATCTCGGTGACCGGCAACGTGCTGCGTGACTACCTCACCGACCTGTTCCCGATCCTGGAACTCGGCACCAGCGCGAAGATGCTCTCCGTCGTGCCCCTGATGAACGGCGGCGGCCTGTTCGAGACGGGCGCCGGCGGCTCCGCGCCCAAGCACGTCCAGCAGCTCGTCAAGGAGAACTACCTCCGCTGGGACAGCCTGGGCGAGTTCCTCGCCCTCGCCGTCAGCTTCGAGCACCTCGCGCAGACCACGGACAACGCGCGCGCCCAGGTCCTCGCCGACACGCTGGACCGGGCCACCGCCACGTTCCTCAACGAGGACAAGTCGCCCAGCCGCAAGCTCGGCGGCATCGACAACCGCGGCAGCCACTTCTACCTCGCCCTGTACTGGGCCCAGGAGCTGGCGCAGCAGAACGCCGACGCCGAGCTCGCGACGGCGTTCGCCCCGCTCGCCAAGACGCTGGCCGAGCAGGAGCAGACCATCGTCGGCGAGCTGATCGCCGTCCAGGGCGAGCCGGCCGACATCGGCGGCTACTACCAGCCCGACCCGGCCAAGGCGGCGGCCATCATGCGCCCGTCGGCCACGTTCAACCAGGCGATCGCGAGCCTCGCCTGAGGTGATCCGGGCGCGGGGCCCGCTCCTCTTCCCGCCCGCACCTTGTGACAGCTCCGCCCCGGCCGGCCTTCCGTCGACCGGGGCGGAGCTGTTTCGTCATCCTCGCGCGTGAGAAGGCCGGGGTGGACCTGGGGACACCCTGACGGGTGAAAGTGACGCCGTGACGGGTGCCGGGCCGCGCCCGGACGGACCGTGGCTGGTTTGCTGCAACCGGAAACACGCGCGGCGCGCGGGAAGGGCCGTTCGGCCGACTCCGCTGGAGCGGCGCAACGCCGGGTGCGCAGTCCACCCGCGGATGACAACCGAAGGAGCGTCCCAGTGACGACGACGGGAACAACAGGGCCGACGGACGAAGAGGAGTCGTACGCCAACGAACTTCCGGTACACAGCAGGGAGCCGGGAAACGTCGTCGTCAAGTGGCTGACCACCACCGACCACAAGACGATCGGCTCGCTGTACCTGATCACGTCGTTCGGGTTCTTCATCTTCGGCGGGGTGCTGGCGCTCTTCATGCGGGCCGAGCTGGCCCGTCCGGGCACGCAGATCATGTCGAACGAGCAGTTCAACCAGGCGTTCACGATGCACGGCACGATCATGCTGCTGATGTTCGCGACGCCGCTGTTCGCCGGGTTCACCAACTGGATCATGCCGCTGCAGATCGGTGCGCCCGATGTGGCGTTCCCGCGACTGAACATGTTCGCGTACTGGCTGTACCTCTTCGGCTCCCTCATCGCGGTGGCCGGCTTCCTCACCCCGAACGGCGCGGCCGACTTCGGCTGGTTCGCCTACTCCCCGCTGACGGACTCCGTGCGCTCCGCGGGGGTCGGTGGTGACCTGTGGATCATGGGGCTGGCCTTCTCCGGCTTCGGCACGATCCTCGGCTCGGTCAACTTCATCACCACGATCATCTGCATGCGCGCACCCGGCATGACGATGTTCCGCATGCCGATCTTCACCTGGAACGTCCTGCTGACCGCTGTGCTGGTCCTGCTGGCCTTCCCGGTGCTCGCCGCGGCGCTCCTGGCGCTCGAGGCCGACCGGAAGTTCGGTGCCCACGTCTTCGACGCGGCCAACGGCGGCCCGATCCTGTGGCAGCACCTCTTCTGGTTCTTCGGGCATCCGGAGGTGTACATCATCGCGCTCCCGTTCTTCGGGATCGTCACGGAGATCATTCCCGTCTTCAGCCGTAAACCGGTGTTCGGCTACATCGGTCTCGTGGCCGCGACGATCTCCATCGCCGGTCTCTCGGTCACCGTGTGGGCGCACCACATGTTCGTCACCGGTGCGGTGCTGCTGCCGTTCTTCTCCTTCATGACGTTCCTCATCGCGGTGCCCACCGGGGTGAAGTTCTTCAACTGGATCGGCACGATGTGGAAGGGCTCGCTGTCCTTCGAGACGCCGATGCTCTGGTCCACCGGATTCCTCGTGACGTTCCTCTTCGGCGGTCTGACCGGAATCATCCTGGCCTCGCCGCCGCTGGACTTCCACGTCTCCGACTCGTACTTCGTGGTCGCGCACTTCCACTACGTCGTCTTCGGCACCGTGGTGTTCGCCATGTTCGCCGGATTCCACTTCTGGTGGCCCAAGTTCACCGGCAAGATGCTGGACGAGCGGCTCGGGAAGATGACCTTCTGGACGCTGTTCGTCGGGTTCCACGGCACGTTCCTGGTGCAGCACTGGCTGGGCGCCGAGGGCATGCCGCGTCGTTACGCGGACTACCTGGCCGCGGACGGTTTCACCGCGCTGAACACGATCTCGTCGATCTCCTCGTTCCTGCTCGGCCTCTCGATGCTGCCGTTCCTCTACAACGTATGGAAGACGGCGAAGTACGGAAAGCTGGTCGAGGCCGACGACCCGTGGGGCTACGGCCGTTCGCTGGAGTGGGCGACCTCGTGCCCGCCGCCGCGGCACAACTTCGTCACCATGCCCCGGATCCGTTCCGAATCCCCGGCCTTCGACCTCCACCACCCGGCCGTACGTGAGCTCGAGGAGGCCGCCACCCGCCCCGACCGCTCCGTGACGGTGGCACCGGGGGACAAGCAGGCATGAGCAGGAGGGCCGGGGGAGAGGAGAGGCGCATGGGTACCGATCCCGAAAAGGACAGCGCGCGCGGCCTGGCCCAGATGGAGGGCTACCTGCTGTGGAACGCCGAGATCGCACAGGCGCGCAGGCGCGCCCGTCGTTTCACGGACCAGCTGCCGTGGCTGACGACGGCCCAGCGCGAGGACGTGGAGCGCGTCTACACGGCCGACCGGGCCGCCGCCTCGCGGGCGATGCTCGTGCGCGTCTCGGCCCGCGCCGCCGAACTGCGCGCCGAGTACAGCGAGCGCTACCGCAGGCTCAGGGCGCGCTGCGTCGCCGCCGCCGTGCTCGCGAGCACGGCAGGAGGCGCCTGCACCGCCTGGACGTACCTGGCCAGATGACCCGGCCGAGGTCGTCCGTTCCGCCGTCCCAGCAGGCGGACTCGCGCCCGCTTCGTAAAGATGAGAGGTGACGGGCGCGTGTGACGGGGCAGGCGAACGGACGACCGTGCAGACCCCGAGAAGGGACGAACACTGTGGCACGACCCAGGATTCTCGTTGTCGGAGCCGGATTTGCCGGGGTCGAGTGCGTACGCCGTCTGGAGCGCGGGCTCCGCCCGGGTGAAGCGGACATCGTGCTCGTCGCCCCGTTCTCGTACCAGCTCTACCTGCCCCTGCTGCCCCAGGTCGCCTCCGGCGTCCTCACCCCGCAGTCGGTCGCGGTGTCACTGCGACGGAGCAGCCGGCACCGCACCCGCATCATTCCCGGCGGGGCGATCGGAGTGGACCCCAAGGCGAAGGTCTGTGTCGTCCGCAAGATCACGGACGAGGTGGTCTACGAGCCGTACGACTACATCGTGCTCAGCCCGGGCAGCGTCACCCGCACGTTCGACATCCCCGGGCTGCTCGACAACGCCCGCGGCATGAAGACACTGGCCGAGGCGGCCTACGTACGGGACCACGTGATCGCCCAGCTCGACCTCGCGGACGCCAGCGGCGACGAGGAGGAGCGGGCTTCCCGGCTGCAGTTCGTGGTGGTCGGCGGCGGATACGCGGGCACCGAGACTGCGGCCTGTCTGCAGCGCCTCACCAGCAGCGCAGTGCGTCACTATCCGCGCCTCGACCCGAAACTGATCAAGTGGCACCTGATCGACATCGCCCCGAAGCTGATGCCCGAACTGGGCGACAAGCTCGGGCAGAGCGCGCTGAAGGTACTGCGGGAGCGCGGCATCGAGGTGTCGCTGGGCGTCTCGATCGCCGAGGCGGGCCCGGAGAAGGTGAAGTTCACCGACGGCAGGGAACTGCCCTGCCGCACGCTGATCTGGACGGCGGGCGTCGCCGCGAGTCCGCTCGTCTCCACCTTCGACGCGGAGACGGTACGCGGCAGGCTGGCGGTCACTCCCGAGATGAGCCTGCCCGGATTCGACGGCATGTTCGCCCTCGGCGACGTGGCGGCCGTGCCGGACCTCGTCAAGGGGGACGGCGCGGTATGCCCGCCGACGGCCCAGCACGCCATGCGCCAGGGCCGCAGGCTCGCCGACAACCTGCTGGCGACGCTCCGGCACCAGCCGACGCGGCCGTACGTCCACAAGGATCTCGGACTCGTCGTGGACCTCGGCGGCAAGGACGCCGTCTCCAAGCCCCTCGGCATCGAAATGCACGGGATCACCGCCCAGGCCGTGGCCCGCGGCTACCACTGGTCGGCGCTGCGGACCAATGTGGCGAAGGCGCGCGTCATGGCCAACTGGCTGATCAACGCGGCGGCGGGCGACGACTTCGTCCGTACGGGATTCCAGGCCCGCAAGCCCGCGACACTGCGGGACTTCGAGTACACGGACAGCTATCTCTCGCCGGACCAGGTCCGTGAGCACACCGCGTCCCTGAACGCCCGGATGAGGTGATCCGGCGCCGGGCCCTCTCAGGCCGACGGTACGGTGGTGCGGATCAGGCGCAGGAAGGCGGCGTTGTCCCCGGTCTTGCGGACCCGGTCCAGCAGCGTCTCCAGCGAGGTCTGCGCGTCCCTGGAGTGCAGGGCCCGGCGCAGTCCCCGTACCGCCGTCAACTCGTCAGCGGACACGAGGAGTTCGTCGCGACGGGTGCCTGACGCGGCGATGTTCACCGCGGGGTGGATGCGCTTCTCGGCCAGTGAGCGGTCGAGCCGGAGCTCCATGTTGCCGGTGCCCTTCAGCTCCTCGAAGAAGTACTCGTCCGCCCGGGAGCCGGTGTCGACGAGCGCCGTGGCCAGAATGGTCAGGGAGCCGGCCTCCTCGGTGAGGCGGGCGGCCCCGAAGAGCCGCTTGGGACCGGTCAGCGCGGCGGCGTCCACACCGCCGCTGAGGGTGCGCCCGCCGTTGCCCGCGGCGTTGTTGTGGGCGCGGCAGAGCCGGGTGAGCGAGTCCAGCAGGATGACGACGTCGCGGCCCTGCTCGACCAGCCTCTTGGCGCGTTCGAGGGCGAGATCCGCGAGGGTGATGTGTTCCCTGGCGGGCCGGTCGAACGTCGAGGCGTAGACCTCGCCGCGTACCGAGCGGCGCATGTCGGTGACCTCCTCGGGCCGTTCGTCGAGGAGCACCACCATCAGATGGGACTCGGGGTGGTTCTCGGCGACGGCGGCCGCGATCTGCTGGAGGAGGACCGTCTTTCCGGTCCTGGGCGGAGCGACGATCAGCCCGCGCTGTCCCTTGCCGATCGGGGCGACGAGATCGACGATACGCGTCGAGGGGCCGCCGGACGGTGTCTCCAGGCGCAGTCGCTGCCGGGGGTGGAGCGGGGTGAGGTCGCGAAAGTGCGGGCGGCCGCGCAGCGACTGCGGGGCGAGCCCGTTGACGCGGACGACGGCGCCGAGGACACCGCGCCGCTCGCAGACGCCCTCGACGGCATCGCCCTTGCGCAGGCCGTACCGGCGGACGAGTGCCGCGGAGACCTGTACGTCCCCGGGCGCCGGATGGCCGGCCGTCGAGCGCAGAGAACCGTGCCCCTGCTGCGTGAGGTCGAGGATGCCGGCGGCGGCCGTGGCGGCAGGCCGGGAGGCGGTGGTGACGGGGTGTTCGAGTGTGGTGGTCATGCGGGGTGGTCCTTTCGCGGACATGCGAATGAAGGGGCCCGGCTGGGACGGGGCGGAGAACTCACGCCCCGGACGACGGGCAGGGAAAGACCGGTGGGAGAGCCCGGACCGGACTGAAAGAAGTAATGCGAGGAAGCTGGATCGCCGGGTCGAAAACGACGGGCGCATCAGCGTGGTGAGGTGAATCGGTACCGCAGCCTGAACAGGAAACAGCCTCTACGAGAGAGAGGCGTACACAGGTACCGATGGCAATGTAGCACGGCTGGCGTGCCCGGGTGGCCGATGTGCTGCGGGTCACGGCTCCGCGGGGCCGTACCGCCACCGGTGACGCGTTCGGACGCGAGCCGGCACGCCGCTCGCGCGCGTACCGGCTCGACGTCCGACGTTCCTCACGCCCGGGCGTCGGGCATCTTCCCCCGGAAGACCTCCAGGATCTGCTCCGCGGCCAGCGTGGCGGGCAACGAGCCCTCCCGTACGCGCAGTTCGAGGTCCGGCGCGAGCGCGCGCACTCCGGGGTGTGCGCGCAGGCTGTCCAGCAGGTCGTCGCGCACCATCGTCCACGTCCAGTCGACCTGCTGCTCACTGCGCTTGGCCGCGAGCCGACCGGTCGACTCCAGCAGGGTCCGGTGCTGTTCCAGCCGTTCCCACAAGGTGTCCAGGCCGCTGGACTCCCGGGCGCTGCACGTCAGCACCGGTGGGGTCCAGGCCGCGTCCGCGGGGTGCATCAGCCGCAGCGCGCCCGCCAGTTCACGCGCCGCGGAGCGGGCGTCGCGCTCGTGCGGGCCGTCGGCCTTGTTCACCGCGATGGCATCCGCGAGTTCCAGCACGCCCTTCTTGATGCCCTGGAGCTGGTCCCCGGTGCGGGCCAGCGTCAGCAGCAGAAACGTGTCGACCATGTTGGCGACCGCGGTCTCCGACTGGCCGACGCCGACCGTCTCCACCAGCACCACGTCGTAGCCGGCCGCCTCCATCACCACGACGGACTCGCGGGTCGCCTTCGCTACTCCGCCCAGCGTGCCGGCGGTGGGGGAGGGCCGTACGAACGCGGCCGGGTCCACCGCGAGCCGCTCCATCCTGGTCTTGTCACCCAGGATGGAGCCGCCGGTACGGCTGGAGGACGGGTCCACGGCGAGCACCGCGACCCGGTGTCCGAGCCCGGTGAGCATCGTGCCGAGCGCGTCGATGAACGTGGACTTGCCGACGCCGGGCACCCCGCTGATACCGATGCGCCGGGCGTTGCCCGAGTGCGGCAGGAGCTCGCGCAGCAACTGCTGGGCCAGCGCCCGGTGGTCGGGACGGGTGGACTCGACGAGGGTGATGGCGCGCGCGATGTGCGCCCGCTTCCCGTCGAGTACCCCCTTCACATAGCTGTCGAGATCGATCTTCGGAGGCATCGGTTCAGCGGCTCACAGCTCGTGACCGAGCGAGGCGCCCAGTCGCGTCACCAGATCGTGGGCCGCGTCCGGGATCACCGTTCCCGGCGGGAACACCGCCGCCGCGCCCGCCTCGTGCAGCGCGTCGATGTCCTGCGGCGGAATCACCCCGCCCACCACGATCATGATGTCCTCGCGGCCCTCGGCCGCGAGTTCCGCGCGGAGCGCGGGGACGAGCGTGAGGTGTCCTGCGGCCAGCGAGGAGACGCCCACGATGTGCACGTCCGCCTCGACCGCCTGGCGGGCGACCTCGCCCGGCGTCTGGAACAGCGGGCCGACGTCCACGTCGAAGCCCAGGTCGGCGAAGGCGGTCGCGATGACCTTCTGGCCGCGGTCGTGCCCGTCCTGGCCCATCTTGGCGACCAGGATCCGCGGACGGCGTCCCTCCGCCTCCTCGAACGCGTCGACCAGCGCGCGGGTGCGGTCCACGGACGGCGACTGGCCTGCCTCGTTGCGGTACACACCGGAGATCGTACGGATCTGGCCCGCGTGCCGGCCGTACACCTTCTCCAGGGCGTCCGAGATCTCGCCCACGGTCGCCATCGCACGCGCCGCGTCGACCGCCAGCGCCAGCAGATTGCCTTCGAGTCCGGGGCCCGGCTCCCGCCGGGCCGCCGCCGTCAGCGCGCGCAGCGCGTCCTGGCAAGCCTGCTCGTCACGTTCCTCGCGCAGCCGGCGCAGCTTCTCGATCTGCTGCGTGCGCACCGAGGAGTTGTCGACCTTGAGGACGTCGATCTTCTCGTCGGTCTCCACGCGGTACTTGTTGACGCCGATGACGGGCTGGCGCCCGGAGTCGATGCGCGCCTGGGTACGGGCGGCCGCCTCCTCGATGCGCAGCTTGGGAATGCCGGCGTCGATCGCCTTGGCCATGCCGCCCGCGGCCTCGACCTCCTCGATGTGCTGCCAGGCCCGCCGCGCCAGGTCGTACGTCAGCTTCTCCACGTACGCGCTGCCGCCCCACGGGTCGATGACCCGGCCCGTGCCGGACTCCTGCTGGAGCAGGAGCTGGGTGTTGCGGGCGATGCGCGCCGAGAAGTCCGTCGGCAGGGCGAGGGCTTCGTCGAGGGCGTTGGTGTGCAGCGACTGGGTGTGGCCCTGGGTCGCGGCCATCGCCTCGACACAGGTGCGCGTAACGTTGTTGAACACGTCCTGCGCGGTCAGCGACCACCCGGAGGTCTGCGAATGGGTGCGAAGGGAAAGGGACTTGGCGTTCTTCGGCTCGAACTCCCTGACGAGCTTGGCCCAGAGCAGCCGGGCCGCCCGGAGCTTCGCGATCTCCATGAAGAAGTTCATGCCGATCCCCCAGAAGAAGGAAAGGCGCGGTGCGAACGCGTCGACGTCGAGCCCGACCGCCTGCCCGGCCCGCAGGTACTCGACCCCGTCGGCCAGGGTGTAGGCCAGCTCCAGATCGGCCGTGGCCCCGGCCTCCTGGATGTGATACCCGGAGATGGAGATCGAGTTGTACCGGGGCATCTTCTGCGAGGTGTACGAGAAGATGTCGGAGATGATCCGCATCGAGGGCTTCGGCGGATAGATGTAGGTGTTGCGGACCATGAACTCCTTCAGAATGTCGTTCTGAATGGTCCCGGCCAGCTTCTCGGGCGCCACGCCCTGTTCCTCGGCGGCCACGATGTACAGCGCGAGGACAGGCAGCACCGCGCCGTTCATCGTCATCGACACGGACATCTTGTCGAGCGGGATGCCGTCGAACAGCTGCCGCATGTCGTAGATCGAGTCGATCGCCACGCCCGCCATGCCGACGTCACCGGTCACCCGGGGGTGGTCGCTGTCGTAGCCGCGGTGGGTCGGCAGGTCGAAGGCGACCGAGAGCCCCTTCTGCCCCGCCGCGAGGTTACGGCGGTAGAAGGCGTTGGACTCCTCGGCGGTGGAGAAACCCGCGTACTGCCGGATCGTCCACGGCTGGTTGACGTACATGGTCGGGTAAGGACCGCGCAGATACGGAGCCACCCCTGGGTACGTACTGAGGAAGTCGATCCCCTCCAGGTCCTGGCCGGTATACAGCGGCTTGACCGCGATGCCCTCCGGGGTCTCCCACAGAAGGTCGCCGTCGGAGCCCCCGGAGGACTCCTTGACCGCGGCACGCCACTGGTCCTCGGTCACCTCGGCGCCGCCGCCCGGCCCGAGCTCGATGTCGGAGAAGTCGGGGATCCGCATTACGCCACACCCATACGGTCGAGAACGGAAGAGAGCACGGCCACCACGTCACATCCGGCGAAGACGTACGCGTCGACAGCCGGGTACGCGGCGGGCCGCCCCGCCAGGTACACCCGCTGCGCCCCGGCCGCGACGAGCGCCTCGGCGACCTCACCGGCGTGTTCGGCGTAGAGCGCGTCACTGGAACACAGACAGACCACGTCCGTTCCCGCGGCCTCGAGAGCCTCGGCGGCCGACGAGGCGTCGACCTGCACCGGGTCGTGCACGGTTTCGATGCCGCCCGCCCGGAACAGGTTCGCGGCGAACGAGGCGCGCGCGGTGTGTGCGGCGGCGGGGCCCAGTGCGGCGAGGAGCACCCGCGGCCGGGCGCCGGTCGCCGCCAGGTGGGCGTCCGAACGGGCCCGCAGCGCCTCGAAGGCCTCGTCGCGGCGGACCACCGGAAGGCCGCCGCCGCGTGTCGCGGCCGGTGGCACCGGTTCGCGCTCCACCGTGCGCTCCGCCAGATGAGGGAACTCGCTGACGCCGGTGATGGGTTCCTTGCGCCGGGCCAGATCCTTGCTACGGGCCGCCCAGGTGGCCGCGATGCGCTCGGCGACCAGGCCCGAAGCGAGCGCCGCGGCGTGACCGCCGGCCCGCTCGATCTCCTGGAAGAACCTCCAGGCGGCCTCCGCGAGTTCGTCCGTCAGCCGCTCCACGTACCAGGAACCACCCGCAGGGTCGATGACCCGGGCCAGATGGGACTCCTCCAGGAGGATCGTCGACGTGTTGCGGGCGATGCGCCGGGCGAACGCGTCCGGGAGGCCCAGCGCGTGGTCGAAGGGCAGCACGGTCACCGCGTCGGCGCCGCCGACGCCCGCGCCCAGACAGGCCAGCGTGGTCCGCAGCATGTTCACCCACGGATCACGCCGCGTCATCATCACCGGCGACGTCACCGCGTGCTGGCGCTGCGTCCCGGCCTCCGGCGCCCCGCAGGCCTCGGCGACCCGCGCCCACAGCCGGCGCGCGGCGCGCAGCTTGGCGATCGTCAGGAACTGGTCGGCGGTGGCCGCGTACCGGAACTCCAGCTGCGCGCAGGCCTCCTCGACGCCGAGCCCCGCGTCGGTCAGAGCACGCAGATAGGCGACGCCCGTGGCCAGCGAACTGCCCAGTTCCTGGGCTGCCGAGCCACCGGCCTCGTGGTACGGCAGCGCGTCCACGGTCAGCGCCCGCAGCCCGGGGAACCCGGCCGCACAGTGCTTCGCCCAGCGGACGGCGGACGCCAGGTCCGCCTCGTCGCCGCTGCGGGCGGCCTGCCCCAGCGGGTCGGCCCCGAGGCTGCCGCGTACCGCGTCCGCCGGTACGCCACGCTCCTCGTGGAGCCGCAGCAATTCCGTGGCGGCGGCGTCGAGCTCGTCCCCGGCGTCGAGCACGAGCGGTGCCAGGTCCAGGTGGACGCCCTCCAGCGCCCGTGCCAGACCGGAGACCGGCACACCCCTGGGATCCCCGACGGCCAGCCACAAGGAGGTGGCGCCGCTCGTAAGGTCTGCGAGCAGGGCCTCGTTGAGCCGGACCGGATCCGTCAAGGCGTGCCGCTGCCGTACGCCCCAGCCCCCCGCCGCATTCCCCTGCGGCGTACCGCCGCGGGTGAACGGGGCGAAGCCCGGGAGGCCGGCGTCGGGCGCGTCGTCGCGCGAGGTGTAGAGGGGGCGCGTAATGAGCCCGTCCTCGACCGTGGTGGACAGTGCTTCCTCGGCGGCCGAACCCGAAACGTCCTTGCCCGACTTGCGCAGCACACCTTCGACAAGGCTCTGCCACTGCTCGTGGGAGGGGTCAGGGAATTCGGCGGCCAACGAAAGCCCGTCAGCAGGCTGGACCGTCATGCCCAGATGCTAGGACACGTCTCAGATGAGCAGCAGAGGCTCGGCCTGTGACCTTGCCCTCTCCCACCGCACTTGATCCTTTACGTACGGTCGCGTAGCCGGGCCGGGAGGGCAGCGGTCTTGGTGGTTCCTCCAGCGGGTCCGGCACTTGCTCTACAGATCCCTCGTTGTCCTTGCAGATGCCAGAGGAGGACCCATATCGTTTGGCACATGCGTCCCATCTGCTCCGCTCCGGTGCGAGGGCCGCGTCGATGACCTCTCCGATGTCCGCGCAGTACGTCCGAAGGAGTCCCGCTCAGATGTCACTCAGCCTCACCGGACGCACGGCTGCCGCGGCCGTCACCGCCGCCCTGCTGCTGCCGCTCGCCGCCTGCGGCAGTGACGACACGGCGGCGGGGGCCGACGGGAGCGCGGGGGGTCCGTCGAAGGTGAAGCTGACCGTCCTGGCCGCGGCCTCGCTCACCGATGTGTTCCGGACCGCGGGGGCGGCGTACGAGAAGGGGCACCCCGGCACGGAGCTGACGTTCTCCTTCGCGGGGTCGCAGCAACTTGCCGCCCAGGTGAAGCAGGGCGCGCCCGCCGACGCGCTGGTCACGGCGGACACCAGGACGATGGACGGTCTGGCGTCGGAGACCGGCACCCCGGCCGTCATTGCCAAAAACCGCCTCGTCATCGCCACGGGTGAGGGCAACCCCAAGGGAATCCGGGGCCTGAAGGACCTGACGGACACCGGGCTGAAGGTCGTTCTCGCCGCTTCCGAGGTACCGGTCGGCCGCTACAGCACACAGGTACTGGACGCGCAGGGGCTCACGGTCGAGCCCGTCTCCGAGGAGCCGGACGTCCGCGCCGTCCTCAGCAAGGTCGCACTCGGTGAGGCCGACGCCGGCATCGTCTACAAGACGGACGCGGCCATCGCGACCGGCAAGGTGGACGCCGTCACCATCCCCGACGGGCAGAACGCCCTCGCCTCCTACCCCGCGGCCACCCTCAAGAGCTCCGGAAACAGCGAAGCCGCGGCCGCCTTCGTCAAGTGGCTGACCACTGCCGAAGCCCAGAAGATCCTCGCAGCGGCCGGATTCCAGCAGCCGTAACCGGCGCGGATCATCCGGGCGGTCGGATTTGCCGCAGTGCGGCGTTAAATGTCCGAAGTTATGCTGCTGGCACTTCATCCTTTCGGAGAGGACACGCCCGTGGCTGTGGGACCCGTGGAGTACCTCGTCGTCGCCTTCCCCGGCAGCCGGTTCACCGGTGCCATCGCGCCGGCGCTGGCCGAAGCGGTGGCGTCGAAGGCGGTGCGCATCCTCGACCTCACCTTCGTCTACCGGACCGAGGACGGCGCGCTCGAGACCATCGAACTCGAGGACCTCGACCCCGACGACCTGATCTCCTTCGAGCCGGTCGAGGGTGAGGTCACGGGCCTTCTGAACAGTGACGACATCAGGGCCCTGGGCGAGAGCGTGCCGCCCGGCAGTTCCGCCGCGCTGATCGTCTGGGAAGACCTCTGGGCGCTGCCTCTCACCGAGGCCGTCCGTGCGTCGGGTGGCCTGCTCGTCGCCCATGAGCGGATTCCCGCAGAC
Source organism: Streptomyces sp. NPDC096323 (assembly GCF_040302845.1). Taxonomy (NCBI): domain Bacteria; kingdom Bacillati; phylum Actinomycetota; class Actinomycetes; order Kitasatosporales; family Streptomycetaceae; genus Streptomyces; species Streptomyces sp. NPDC096323. Next base: position 113,659 of record NZ_JBEOSI010000008.1, on the reverse strand, counting down.
GTTGCGGAGGCCGCCGTGTCGGCCGCCGCTTCCGCACGCTGACAACGCACCGCACCGGAAAGGCGTACGGCATGCCGATCTTTCGAGGACCTGGAATGAACCGTGGCGGGCCCGGCCTGCTCGGGTCGATGGCGCGCACGGCGGTCGTCGCGGGCACCGCCTCGGCGGTCAGCGGCCGCGTCCAGCGCCGGCAGCAGGCGCGGTTCGCCGAGAGCGACGCGGAGCAGATGGCTGACGAGCAGATGCGTCAGCAGGCGCAGCTCCAGGCCGACCAGCAGCGGGCGGTCGGCGGGCAGGGTGCCGAGCCGCCCGTCGACGATGTGATCAGTCGGCTGGAACGCCTGGCTGAGCTGAAGAAGCAGGGCATTCTGACCAGCGCCGAGTTCGAGGCCCAGAAGGCGAAGCTCCTGGCGGACTGACCGCCTCGGCAGGGCGGCAGCAGGCCTGCCCGGAGCAGATGGGTGTACGCACCCCGCAGTTTCCCGCCGGTTGGCGGGCTCACCCTCGGCGCCGCAACCGGCGACCCGCCGCGTCCGGAGCGGCCCCGGCGCGCTTTCGGGCCGTGCGGCACTCCGCGCCTTCCTGCCTGCCTGTCCGGCGCGACCGGTCGTTGATCACCGGCGTTTTACTTTGTCGATATCCCGACATCATGCGACTTTTGATCCGGCCAGGCCGAAATCAATTCGGACCCGTGTCGGGAAAAGAGGATTTTCATCGTGGAAACCGTCAGGGCCGCCCCGGCAGCGTCTGTTCTCAGCCTGCGGGATCTGGGGGGCATCCCCCTCGGGCCCGGCCGGCAGGTGCGACCAGGGGTGATCCTGCGCTCCGGCCAGCTCAGCGGGCCCGATCCCGCGCAGGACGCGGTGATGGCCGAGCTCGGGATCCGTACGGTCGTCGACCTGCGGACCGCCGAGGAACGGGCCTCGGCTCCCGACCGACTGCCGCCGGGTGCCCGGTTGTTCGTCGCCGACGTGCTCGGCGACGATCCGGGCGTGGCGCCGGCCCGGCTGCGGGCCCTGCTGGCCGATCCCGTCGAGGCCGAGCGGCTGCTCGGGGGCGGAAAGGCCGAGGGGATGTTCGCGGAGACGTACCGGCAGGTGGTGCTCTCGCCGCGTGCCGCAGCCGCCTACCGGGCCTTCCTGGAGACGGCCGCCGACGAGGCCGCGCGCCCGGTGCTCTTCCACTGCACCACGGGCAAGGACCGCGCCGGCTGGGCGGCGGCCCTGCTGCTGCTCCTCCTCGGCGCCTCACGGGATGTCGTCATGACGGAGTTCCTCGCGGTGAACCCGGTCATGCGGGTCGCCTTCCGGCCCTCCGTGCAGAGCTACCTGGACGCTGGCGGCGACCCGGACATCGCCTCCGCGATCATCGAGGTCCGGCCCCGCTACCTGAACACGGCGCTGGACGCGATGGACGAGCGCTGGGGAGGGATCGACGGGTACGCACGCGACGGCCTGCGCATCCCCGAAGCCGCACTGCGGCGGCTGCGCGGCGAACTCGTGGTGTGCGCCCAGTGACCTGAATCGGCGGCCCACCGGCGAGCCGGGCGGGGCGCCCCGCGATACGGCACGCCCAGAGCCAGTGACCACGGACGGCCTTCTGCCGCCGGTACGTGTGTACCGGCGGCAGAAGGCCGTTACGCAGGAGAGGCGAAGGGCGGAGCCACGCGTGACGCGTCCGCCGGCAGGTACACGGTGGGCGACTGCCCGCCTCACACCTTCAGCAGCCGCTCGGTGAGGTCGCGGTAGTGCTGCAGCGTGACGCGCAGTTCCTCGGTCCGCATGCCGGGTTCGCCGTCCCGTCCGGCGGTCGCGAGTGTGCGCCGGTGCTCCTTGAGCGCGTTCGTGAGGCCGTCGACAACGGTGTCGAACGTGCTCTCGGCTTCCTCGACCGCCCGGCGGGGGCTCTCGACGAACTCGCTCACCGCGTGCTGGAGGCGCTGGGAGAGCTGGTCGCGGTCGCCGTCCGGGAAGAGGGGGGTCGCGCCGGGTGTGCTTTCCCCGGCGGCGGACGGCCGACCGCCCGATGCAGGTTCCCCCGGCGCACCGTCGCCGTGCAGCGAGGCCGCGGCGGGGTCCTTGGTCCGCGGCTTCCCGGCCGGGGCGTCATCGGGCTTCCGCGCGGTGCCTTTTGCTCCAGTGCCGGTGAAACCGGCGTCCGCTGCGTGGCTGTCCGTCGTGCCCAGGTCCGTCGAACGCCCGGGGGCGGCGGCCTGCGGCTTCCTCGCTGCCTCGGGGACTTCGGTGGGGATGCGAGGTGTGGAACCGATGTCGTGCGTCATGCCTTGCCACTTCCTTCCGCGTGGTGAGGGTGCCGCCGAACCGGCTGGTCCGTGCCGTTCGAGACGAGCACGTCGAACAGGCCGCGGGCCTCCAGCAGCGCCTCCCGCATGTCCTCCGTGCCGCCGTCGCCCTTCTTGGCAGCGTGTACCCGGCGATAGCCGTTGACGTGCTCGGCGTGGTGAACCGAGAGCGCTGCGCTCTGTTCACCGAAGTCCCTGCCGTCGGGGAAGCCCAGATCGCGCGCCAATTCCGCCAGCAGCGCGTCCGCCTCGGCGACCGACTGCTGGGGCGCGTCGACGAAGCCGCCCTCGATCCGCGTCCAGCGCTCCGCGTACTGCTCGCGCGCTTCGGGTGTCAACGGCCGCTCGTGCAGGGAACCGTGCCTCTTCAGTCGCTCGTGCAGCTCGCGTTCGGCGGCCTTCGCATCGCCGTCGTGGCGCGCGACGGTCCGGTCGTACTCGGGGCCGAAGCGGCGCCGGATCCCGTGTCCGCCCCTCTGCCGGGCGTAGAGGAAGGCCAGTGCGCAGGCCGCCACGAGGGCGAGCGCGACGATGATCACTACGGTCGTCATGGTCACTGCTCCTGCCGGTTCTCGGTCCACGTGTGGCTGTGTTCCACTCTCACCATCCCTTTCGGGTCGCGCCCCGGCGTCGTATCGGCCGGGCGTGGTGCTCGTGTACCCCGCTGTCCGCATTCAAGGCCCGCGGTTGGCCCGCCGGTTGTGAAGGGGGGAGCTCCGGACGCTCCTGTGCGGCCCCTGGGTATCGTGAAGGGGCCGCATCACACGCATCTCCGAGAGGGGCATCACGGTGACCGAGCGCAAACCTGCGGGCGTCAGCTTCGAGACGTGGGTCGACAGACAGATTCGTGAGTCCGAACAGCGTGGTGACCTCTCCCAGCTGCCGGGGTTCGGCAAGCCGCTCGAAGGACTCGACCGCCCTTACGACGAGGCGTGGTGGATCAAGGCGAAGATGCAGCGCGAGGGCATGTCCGTGCTCCCGCCTTCGCTGGCTCTGCGCAAGGAGGCGGAGGACACCCTCGCGGCCGTGGCCGGGACGCGGACCGAGGCCGGGGTTCGGCGCATGCTGACCGAGGTGAACGAGAAGATCGCCGCGGCTGTCAGACGTCCGCCACAGGGCCCGCTCCTGAACCTCGAACCGTTCGACGTCGAGGCCCTGGTCGAGGAGTGGCGCACTGCCCGACGTTCCTCCTGAGGCCGCCGGAGCCCGCCCCGGGTGCCGGGTGCGTAATACTCACAGTATGAGATCAGGCATTACGTCGCGCGGTCGCCGGATTCTGGGTGAAGAGGTGCGGATCAGGCGGGCCGGTGTGCGGGACGCCAAGCGGCTGACCCGTCTGGTCCGTCACTCCCGGGCCTACCAGGGGCCGTACGCGCCCATGGTCGCCGGGTACCGGGTGGGGCACGACTACGTCGAGACGCACAAGGTCTTCGCGGCCGTGGGGGAGAGTACCGGCCGGCTGCTCGGCTTCTACTCCCTGATCCTCGACCCGCCCGAACTCGACCTCATGTTCGTCGCCGACGATGCGCAGGGCGCCGGGATTGGACGCCTGCTCATCGGGCACCTGAGGAACGAAGCACAGGCGGCCGGCCTCACCGAGGTGCGCATCGTGTCGCATCCGCCGGCCGAGGGTTTCTACACGAGCGTGGGCGCCCGCCGGACCGGCATCGTCCGGGCCGCGCCGCCCGCGGTGATGTGGGACCGTCCCGAACTCGTGCTGCCGGTCGCCTGACCGCCCTTTGCGGCGCGGCCGGCAGCGGGTTCGCCGGACGGGCCCACGCCTGCCAGGAGGTCTACGGTGTGGGGACAGGTCACGGCACGTACAGGCGTTGCGCGTATCCGGAGGGAGGTCCGTGGTGAGCCCATCCGATGAGCGGGGCCCGGAGGACGGATGGGGGCGCCACGAGACGCCGGAAGAACGGGCCGACCGACGGTGGACCGATCTGCTCCAGGAACTGCGCGTCGCCCAGACCGGCGTACAGATCCTCTTCGGCTTTCTGCTCGCCGTGGTCTTCCAGCCGCGCTTCGCGGACCTCTCCGAAGCCGACCGCACGATCTACGTGGTCACGGTGATGTTCGGCTCCGCCACCGCCGGTGCGCTCATCGGACCGGTGTCGTACCACCGGCTGCTCACAGGGCGGCGGATGAAGCCCCAGACGGTCACCTGGGCGTCCCGCCTGACCGTGATCGGGCTGATCCTGCTGTTCTGCACGATGTGCTCGGCGCTGCTGCTCATCCTGCGCGTGGCGCTGCACAACGCGCTCGCCCTCTGGCTGGTCGGCGGTATGGCGCTCTGGTTCGTGATCTGCTGGTTCGTCTTTCCCGCCCGGGCGCTGGCCCGGTCGCACGGCCGTCGGGAGAAGTGACGGCCACGGGGTCACAGGGCGCTGGTGGCCTCGGTGCCGCCGGCGTGCGTGAGCGTGAAGAGCCCGCCGTCCGGATCGACCAGCGTCGCCTCGCTCACGTCGGGCCGGGACAGCTCCTCGACCAGTGAACCGCCGCGCTCCTGCGCGGCCGCGACAGCGGCGGCGAGGTCGTCCACCGGGAAGATGACCTGCCAGTGCGGGCGGACCAGCGGATCGGGGGCCGCCTCGACCGCCCCCGAGCTGATCCGCGCCAGCTGGCGGCCGCCGCACTCCACGGTCACCTCGTCCTTCGCGTACGCCACCTCGCAGGAGCCGGGCCGTCCGCTCGCCCAGTCCAGGACCTCGCCGTAGAAGATCGCGGCGTCGAAGGCGTTGCGCGTGCGCAGCCGCAGCCAGGTGTGGGAAGCGTCGTCGGGGGCGGTCGGTGAGGTCGCGGGCGCGGTCCGCTCCCAGATGCCGAACCCCGCACCGTCCCGGTCGGCGGCCAGCGCGCCGCGCCCCTTGCCCAGTGCCAGCGGGCCGACCGCCACGGTGCCGCTCCGCTCCCGGATCCGGGCGGCGGTCACATCGGCGTCCGGCACGGCGAAGTAGGGCGTCCAGGCCACCGCGACACTGAGCGTGGTGGCCACCGCGCCGATCCCGGCGACGGGCACGTCACCGCGGCGGGCGACCGAGAACTCCTGGCCGAGCTTGCCCGGCCGGAACGTCCAGCCCATCACCGGGCCGTAGAACGCCTGGGCGGATTCCAGGTCCCTGGTCATCAGATTGACCCAGCAGGGCGCCGCCGACCCGGTGAGCGGTGCGGGCGCGGACGCCGTACCCGAGGTGCTTCCGGTCATGGTTGTCCTGACTTCCTGGAGGTACGGCAGGTGCGCCGGTGGTTCGTGGGACCTCACCAGCCTCTCCGCGTGCCGCCGCTCCCGCAACACGCGGCAAAGCCGCCCGGCGCGCTCGATGAGCCGGGCGGCCCGGCCGAGAAGCCTTCCGCGAGGGTGCGAACCGCCCCGGGAGCCCGGGGCGGCCTCAGTCGCGGCGCTCGTCGGTGTCCGGGTGAATGGTCTCGTTCCCGCGGTCACTGAGCTCGTACGGCGACAGCCCCCGGCCGTCGGCGGGGAAGTCGTCCTTGCCGTGGACGTCGCGCTCCTCGACGTGCGTGCGGTGATCCGGGACGGGCGGCTGCTCCTCCGGCCGTGGCGGCGGCAGCTCCTGATCGTGCCGCCGCTTGCCCAGCAGGAATCCGCCGATCAGCACGGCCACCAGGGCCACGCCGATCACACCGAGCACCACCCCTGTCGCGCCCCGGTCCGCGAGCGTGATGGCCAGGGAATTCAAGACTCCATCCGATACATCCATGCTTGCCGGATACCCCCGGGCGGCGCTGTCACTCGGTCCAGCCATCGAATTCATGTTTTAAGTGGATATCGCCATCCAAAATGTTTGGAACGGCGTGAGGCTTTGGGTCCCGGGTACCCGCAGGACGTCCGGGCCGCTCGTGTCGCAGGCGTCCGTCGGCGGGGCGAGCCTGGAGGTGACCCCTTGGGAAGGAACAGCGGTGAACAGCACACACGAAAAGCAGCAGTCCGGGGAAGGCACGGAGGGCCGTGAGGTGTCGGTCGTCGTCAGCGGGTGCGGGAAGGACGACGCGCGCACGGTCTTCGACGTGCTGCGGGCCGCCTTCGTCACCGACCGGGCCTCGGCCGACGTGCCCGAGGAAGTCGCCGGCAAGCGGCCCACCGCGTGGGTCGTGACCGTCGACGTGTCCGAGGCGCGGGTGGTGTCCGGGCCGGTGCGGCTCGGTGAGCCCGTCACCGCCGATGTACAGGGCGGCTACTGGGCGGTCGACCGGCTCCGGCAGGGCCTGGCGGACGCCTTCGACGTGCAGGTGGTGGGCACCGTCTCCGGAGACCAGGAGGAGGAGGTCCGGCTGAGGCTCGCGAACAAGTAGGCCGAACGCTCCGCCGGCCCGCGGTCATCACGCGCAGCCACTGCCTGGCTGGTAGAAAACAGACAAAACGACTGCTCCCGAAAGGTGCTTTCACGTGGACCCGACCAGCCGGGGGAGGGGCGGCGAGGGGGAGGAACGGGCGACCGCCCACCTTTCCGCCGTCACCCTGAACATCAACGGAACCGAACGGACCCTGACACTCGACCACCGCACCACGGTCCTGGACGCACTGCGTCTGCACCTGGGCCTGACCGGGGCGAAGAAGGGCTGCGACCACGGTCAGTGCGGCGCGTGCACCGTGCTCGTCGACGGCCGGCGCGCCAACAGCTGCCTGCTGCTGGCCGTGGCCCAGGACGGGGCCCGGATCACCACGGTCGAGGGCCTGGCCGACGGTGACCGGCTCGACCCGCTCCAGGAAGCCTTCCTGGAGCGTGACGCGTTCCAGTGCGGATACTGCACTCCCGGGCAGATCTGCTCAGGCATCGGGATGCTGGGCGAGGCCCGGGACGGCTTCCCGTCCCACGTCACCGCGCCCACCGCGCCCGTCACCGGCCCCGTGGCGCTCGACGCCGCCGAGATCCGTGAACGGATGAGCGGCAACCTGTGCCGGTGCGGCGCCTACCCCCGCATCGTCGAGGCGATCGGAGACGTCGCCTCGTGAAACCCTTCGCCTATCTGTGCGCGGAGTCGGTCGCCGAAGCGGTCCGCGCGAGCGCCTCCCGTCCCGGTGCCCGGTTCCTCGGCGGCGGTACCAACCTGGTCGACCTGATGAAGCTCGGTGTGGAACGCCCCGGCCTCCTCATCGACGTGAGCCGGCTGCCACTGGACCGGGTGACGGACACGGCCGACGGCGGACTGCGCATCGGGGCCACCGTACGCAACAGCGATCTGGCCGCCCATCCCGCGGTACGCACGCGCTACCCCGTGCTCTCCCAGGCGCTGCTGGCCGGGGCCTCGGGACAGCTGCGCAACGCCGCCACCACCGGTGGCAATCTGCTCCAGCGCACCCGCTGCCTCTACTTCCAGGACACGTCGAAGCCCTGCAACAAGCGGGAGCCCGGCACCGGCTGCCCGGCCCGTGAGGGCGTCCACCGCGACCTCGCCGTCATCGGTCACTCCTCCGAGTGCGTCGCCACCCACCCCTCGGACATGGCCGTGGCGCTCGCCGCCCTCGACGCCGGCGTTCTGCTGCACGGACCCGACGGTGAACGGACCATGGCCCTCACCGACTTCCACCGGCTGCCCGGGAACGACCCGAGTGCCGACACCGTGATCCGGCCGGACGAACTGATCACCGAGGTGGTCCTGCCGCCGCTTCCCGACGGCACGGTCACCCTGTACCGCAAGGCCCGGGACCGGGCCTCGTTCGCGTTCGCCCTCGCCTCCGTGGCGGCGGTCCTGCGCGTACGGGACGGGCGCATCGAGCACGCCGCGCTGGCGTTCGGCGGACTGGCCCACCGGCCGTGGCGCGCCCGCACCGCCGAGGAGGCGCTGCGCGGCGCTCCCGCCACCGACGCCGCGTACCTGAGCGCCGTGGACGCCGAGCTCGCCGCGGCCCGCCCGCTGCGCGACAACGTGTTCAAGGTGGACCTGGCCCGCCACCTGGCCGTCGACGCCCTGGCCGCACTCGCCGCCCGAACCTGAAGACCGAGGACCCTGCCATGAACCACGCCCCCCAGCCGCTGGGCGCCCCCGTCGTCCGCCGCGAGGGCCGGGACAAGGTGACCGGCGCCGCGCGCTACGCCGCCGAGCGCAACCTGTCCGGCTGTCTGTACGCCTGGCCGGTGCCCGCCACCGTGCCCCGCGGCCGGGTCATCGAGATCCGGACCACCGAAGCCCTTTCCGTCCCCGGTGTCCGCGCCGTCCTCACCCACGAGAACGCGCCACGGACCCGGGAGCCGGACGACCCCATCCTCGCCGTGCTCCAGAACAGCCACGTGCCGCACCGGGGCTGGCAGATCGCGGTCGTGGTGGCGGACACGCTCGAAGCCGCGCGCGAGGGCGCCGAGGCCCTGCACATCACGTACGAGACCTCCCCGCACGATGTGGTCCTCACCGCGGACCACGCCGGCCTGTACACCCCGCAGGAGGCCAACGGCGGCTACCCGGCCGTGCGGGAGCGCGGCGGCTTCGACCGCGCCTTCGCCGCCGCACCCGTACAGGTGGACGTCACGTACACCATCGGGCCGCTGCACAACCACCCCATGGAGCCGCACTCCTCGACCGCCCACTGGTCGCAGGACGGGCGCCTCATCGTGTACGACTCCAGCCAGGGCGCCACCAAGGTGCGGGACAGCCTCGCCACCGTCTTCGGACTCCGTCCGGACCAGGTCACCGTCGTCTCCCGGCACGTCGGCGGCGGGTTCGGCAGCAAGGGCACCCCGCGCCCCCAGGCCGTACTCGCCGCCATGGCCGCGCTCCACACCGGGCACCCCGTGGAACTCGCCATGCCCCGGCCCCACATGGCCACCGTCGTCGGCCACCGGGCACCCACCGTGCAGCGCGTCCGGCTCGGCGCGGAGAGCGACGGGACCCTCACCTCGGTGGCCCACGAGGTCGTCACCCACACCTCCACGGTCAAGGAGTTCGTGGAGCAGGCCGCCGTGCCGGCCCGCGTCATGTACGGATCCGCGCACAGCCGGACCGTCCACCGGGTCGCCGCGCTCGACGTCCCGAGCCCTTCGTGGATGCGCGCCCCGGGCGAGGCGCCCGGCATGTACGCCCTCGAGTCGGCCGTCGACGAACTCGCATCGGCCCTCGGGATGGACCCCGTCGACCTGCGGCTGCGCAACGATCCGGCCGACGAGCCCGACTCCGGGAAGCCGTTCAGCAGCCGCGGTCTGGCCGCCTGCCTCCGGGACGGCGCGGAACGCTTCGGCTGGAGGGACCGCGACCCGCGTCCGGGAGCCCGCCAGGAGGGCCACCTGCTGCTCGGCACGGGCGTCGCCGCCGCCACGTACCCCGTCTACGCCAGCGCCTCCCACGCCTCCGCGCACGCGGCCTCCGACGGCTCCTACCGCATCGCGGTCAACGCCACCGACATCGGCACCGGCGCCCGGACCGTCCTGGCCCAGATCGCGGCACGCGTGCTGGAGACACCGGTGGACAACGTGACGGTCGACATCGGCGACAGCGATCTGCCCGACGCCCCGCTGGCCGGCGGCTCCTCGGGCACGGCCTCCTGGGGCTGGTCCGTGTACAAAGCGGCCACGGCCCTCAGGGAGCGGCTCGGCGAGAGCCCCGGACCGCTGCCCGCCGCCGGAGTGACCGTGACCGCGGACACCACCGAGGAGACGGCCGCCGAGTCCCCCTACGCACGTCACGCGTTCGGCGCACACTTCGCGGAGGTCGCGGTCGACTCCCGTACCGGCGAGGTCCGGGTACGCCGGATGCTCGGTGTCTTCGCCGCCGGACACATCCTCAACTCCCGCACCGCACGCTCCCAGTTCATCGGCGGCATGACCATGGGGCTCGGCATGGCCCTGACCGAGGGCAGCACCATCGACACGGCCTTCGGCGACTTCGCCGAGCGGGACCTCGCCTCGTACCACGTGCCGGCCTGCGCCGATGTCACCGGCATGGAGGCGTACTGGATCGACGAGGACGACCCGCACCTCAACCCCATGGGCAGCAAGGGCATCGGGGAGATCGGCATCGTCGGCGCGGCGGCGGCGATCGGCAACGCCGTGCACCACGCCACCGGTGTCCGGCTGCGCACCCTGCCGCTCACGCCGGACCGGCTGCTGCCGCACCTGCCGTGACGGGATCACTCCGCCGGGCGCATTCGCGCCGGTCACCCCAGGTGTGCGGCCGGACGGGTTGCGCGACCGGCTCTGCGGCCTCACCCTGAGGAGTGACCCAGAAGTGACATCTGCTCACTCTTCGTATTCGGGGGTCGTTGGTTGAACGGGGCGAAGCATGTGGGCCTTGATGTGAGGAGCCTCGACGATGACCGTTCCACTCGACCGGCACTATCAGGTCGAACTACAGGTTTCGGCAGAGCGTGTGTCCCAGCTGCGACGGATAGTCGCCGCGCACCTCCGCCACTGGAGTCTCGAACTCCATGTCCGGCCCGTGTGCCGCGCCGTGGAGGAGCTGCTGACCAACGTTCACCGGCATGTCGGTGACGACAACCGCTGCGTCGTCGAACTCCGCTGGTCCGGACGGCACCTCACGGTCTCCGTCGCCGACAACGGTTCCGACATGCCGCGGCTGCTCCACGAGGGCGGCGGCCTCAGCCGGGTCATGGCCCTCAGCGACAGCTGGGGCACCTGCCGGACCACCGAGGGCAAGGTCGTCTGGTTCACCCGCTACGCACAGGAGCCGCAGCACATCGAACGGGTGCCGCTGCCGCCGCTGCCCGGAGTCCGCGAGTCCCGCCGCACGCCGGCCGTGGTCACGGACCTCCCCGCGGCCGCCCCGGCCCGGACCGACGCCTTCGCCCTCGTCTGACGCGCGGCACGGAGCAACGTACCCGCCCCACCGCACAGCCCTTTCCGGCGCGGACCGCATGCCTCACGCATGCATGGTCCGCGCCGGTCGGGTATGCGCAGGACGGCAGCCCGCGTTTGCGCCGCAGTCCCCGGCGCGGCACGGTCGAAGTACCGAAGGCAAGGAGGCCACTGTCATGCCCATCGCGACGGTCAATCCCGCGAACGGCGAGACCCTCAGGACGTTCGACGCGCAGGGTGAGGACGAGATCGAGCGGCGGCTCGCAGCGGCGGACGCCGCCCTCCGGGAGTACCGCACCACCGGTTTCGCCGAGCGGGCACGGCTGCTGAACCGGGCGGCCGACCTCCTCGACGAGGACCGGCAGGACATCGCCCGCACCATGACCCTGGAGATGGGCAAACCCATCGGAGCGGCCCGGGCCGAGGCCGCGAAGTGCGCCAAGGCCATGCGCTGGTACGCGGCCCACGCCGAGGAACTCCTCGGCGACGAGCACCCCTCGCCCGCCGACGTCGAGGACTCCGGCGCCTCCCGCGCGTACGTCCACTACCGGCCGCTGGGCACCGTGCTCGCGGTGATGCCGTGGAACTTCCCCCTCTGGCAGGTCGTACGGTTCGCCGCCCCCGCACTCATGGCGGGCAACACCGGTCTGCTGAAACACGCCTCGAACGTGCCGCAGACCGCGCTGTATCTGGGCGAGCTGTTCCGCCGGGCCGGATTCCCCGCCGGCTGCTTCCAGACGCTGCTGGTCGGCTCGGGAGCCATCGAGGCGATCCTGCGCGACAGCCGGGTGGCGGCGGCCACCCTGACCGGCAGCGAACCGGCCGGGCGCGCCGTCGCGTCCGTCGCGGGCGACGAGGTCATGCACACCGTCCTGGAGCTGGGCGGCAGCGACCCCTTCCTCGTCCTGCCCTCGGCGGACGTCGCCAAGGCGGCCCGCACCGCCGTCACCGCGCGCGTCCAGAACAACGGGCAGTCCTGCATCGCGGCCAAACGGTTCATCGTGCACACGGAGGTGTACGAGGAGTTCGCCGAACGCTTCACCGTGGGCATGCGCGACCTGAGCGTCGGCGACCCGCTGGAGGAGTCCACCGACGTGGGCCCGATCGCCAGCGAAAAGGGCCGCAGTGACCTGGAGGAGCTCGTCGACGACGCCGTGCGGCAGGGCGCGCACGTCCTGTGCGGCGGCGGGCGGCCCGAGGGGCTCACCGGGGGACTGGAGCGGGGCTGGTTCTACGCCCCGACCGTCCTTTCCGGGATCACTCCCGCCATGCGCATCCATCGCGAGGAGACCTTCGGCCCCGTCGCCACCCTCTACCGGGCCGACAGCCTCGACGAGGCCCTGGACGTGGCCAACGACACGCCCTTCGGGCTCAGCTCCAACGTCTGGACCCGTGACGCCGAGGAGAGCCGCCGCTGCGTCCGCGACCTGCAGGCGGGCGGCGTGTTCTTCAACGGCATGACGGCCTCGCACCCCGCGCTGCCGTTCGGCGGGGTGAAGCGCTCCGGATACGGACGTGAACTCGCCGGCCACGGCATCCGCGAGTTCTGCAACGCCACCACCGTCTGGTACGGCGCCCAGGGCGGGCTCTGAGAGTCCCGCCACCGGTTTTGAAGGTCCCGCCGCCCCACCTCGTGAGGCCCGGCGCGCGGCCGCCGTACCCCCACGCCCGCTGAGAGGTGACCATGAGCGACGCCCCGCCGTCCTCGCCGACGACCGGCCCGACCGACGAAGAGATCGCCGCGCTCGACGCGCACTGGCGGGCCGCCAACTATCTGGCCGTCGGCCAGATCTACCTGATGGACAATCCGCTGCTGACCCGGCCGCTCGTACCGGAGGACATCAAGCCCAGGCTCCTCGGCCACTGGGGCACCTCGCCGGGGCTCAACCTCGTGTACACCCATCTCAACCGCGTCATCGCGTCGCGCGGCATCCCCGCGCTGTGCGTCTGGGGTCCCGGGCACGGCGGTCCGGCCGTCCTCGCCAATTCCTGGCTGGAGGGCAGCTACGCGCAGACGTACCCCGACGTCAGCAGGGACGCGGCCGGCATGGGGCTGCTGTTCAGGCAGTTCTCCTTCCCCGGCGGCGTGCCCAGCCACGTGGCCCCCGAGACCCCCGGCTCCATCCACGAGGGCGGCGAACTGGGCTACGCCCTCGCCCACGCCTACGGCGCCGCACTCGACCACCCGGACCTGCTGGTCACCTGCGTCATCGGTGACGGAGAGGCGGAGACCGGGCCGCTCGCCGGCTCCTGGCACGCCAACAAGTTCCTCGACCCGGTCCACGACGGGGCCGTGCTTCCGGTCCTCCACCTCAACGGCTACAAGATCGCCAACCCGACCGTGCTCGCCCGCCTCCCCGAGGCGGAACTGGATGCCCTGCTGCGCGGATACGGCCACGAGCCGCTGTACGTGGCGGGGGACGACCCCCTCACCGTGCACCGGGCGATGGCCGCGGCCATGGACCGCGCCGTCGACCGCATCCGGGAACTCCAGGCGGCCGCCCGGACCGGCGGCGACACCGGGCGCCCGCGGTGGCCGATGATCGTGCTGCGCACCCCGAAGGGCTGGACCGGACCGGCCGAAGTCGACGGACTGCCCGTCGAGGGCACCTGGCGCGCTCACCAGGTCCCGCTGCCGGGGGTCCGCGACAACCCCGAGCACCTGCGACAGCTGGAGCGCTGGCTGCGCTCCTACCGGCCCGAGGAACTCTTCGACGCCGAGGGACGCCCCACCGGCCAGGTCCTCGCCTGCGTGCCCGAAGGCGACGCACGGCTCGGCGCCACCCCGTACGCCAACGGCGGTCTGCTCCTGCGCGATCTGCCGGTGCCGGACCTGGACGAGCACGCGGTGCGGGTGGACAGGCCGGGGACCGTACTGCACGAGCCGACCAAGATCCTCGGCGGCCTGCTGGAGGCCGTCATGGCAGCCACCGCCGACCGGCGGGACTTCCGGGTCGTCGGCCCCGACGAGACGGCGTCGAACCGCCTCGACGCCCTCTACGAGGCCAGCGGCAAGGCGTGGCAGGCCGGCACCCTCCCGACCGACGAGCACCTCGCCCGCGACGGCCGCGTCATGGAGGTCCTCTCCGAGCATCTGTGCCAGGGCTGGCTGGAGGGGTATCTGCTCACCGGCCGGCACGGACTCTTCTCCTGCTACGAGGCGTTCGCCCACATCGTCGACTCGATGGTCAACCAGCACATAAAGTGGCTGCGGACGTCCAGGCGGCTGCCCTGGAGGCGGCCCATCGCCTCCCTCAACTACCTGCTCACCTCGCACGTCTGGCGCCAGGACCACAACGGCTTCTCGCACCAGGACCCGGGCTTCGTCGACCACATCCTGAACAAGAGCCCCGAGGTCGTGCGCGTCTATCTGCCCCCGGACGCGAACACCCTGCTTTCCGTCGCCGACCACGCCCTGCGCAGCCGGGACTACGTCAACGTGATCGTGGCGGGCAAACAGCCGAGCTTCGACTGGCTCACCCTCGACCAGGCACGCGCACACTGCGCGCGCGGCGCGGGCCTCTGGGAGTGGGCCGGAACCGAGGACGGCAGCCGCGAGCCGGACGTCGTGCTCGCCTGCGCCGGGGACGTACCCACCCTGGAGATCCTGGCGGCCGCCGGTCTGCTGCGGCGCCACCTGCCCGAACTGTCCGTGCGGGTGGTGAACGTCGTCGACATGGCCCGGCTCATGCCCCATTCCGAGCATCCGCACGGGATGCCGGACTCCGAGTACGACGCCCTCTTCACCCGCGACAAGCCGGTGATCTTCGCCTATCACGGCTACCCCTGGCTGATCCACCGGCTGGCCTACCGCCGTGCCGGGCACGCCCACCTGCACGTCAGGGGCTACAAGGAGGAGGGCACCACGACCACGCCCTTCGACATGGTCGTCCGCAACGACCTCGACCGCTACCGCCTCGTCATGGACGTCATCGACCGCGTCCCCGGCCTGGGCGTGCGCGCGGTGGCCGTGCGCCAGGCGATGGCGGACACCCGGGCCCGCCATCACGACTGGATCCGCGCCCACGGCACGGACCTGCCGGAGGTGGCCGACTGGAGCTGGGAGGGGTGAGCGCGGCGGCGTGACGCACGGGTCCGGACGGTTCATCCGTCCGGGCCCGTGCCTCGCCTCTTCGTGGAGCTGGTCACGGGTGGGGCCCCGGCGCCGGGGTGCGGGCGCGGCCCGCCGTCCATGGAGGACGGCATGTCCGCGAGGGACGTACGGCTCGCGGTCCGCGACGCACCGGTGGGGAGGCGCTCCTCCTGGACGGTCCGGGCGGCGATCTCCTCGGCCCGGTCCTCGCCGACGCCGCGCTCCTGGGCGCTCTCTTTGATGTGCTCGTACTGCCGTTCCCGCTTCGGACTCGATCCGCGTGGCATGACGCGCTCCCCTCTCGGACCTTACGGTCCGGGGACCCTTCAAGTGTGACAAAAGGGCCCCGGCCGCGGGTCCGGGCCGAAGCCATCCGCTCAGTAGCGCAGCGACGCCGCGATCCGGCCGTGTCCCTTGAGCGAGTCGTCCGCGACGAACACGACCTCGGCGCCGCTGTCCAGCGCCGCCTCGACCAGCTCGTCGACGATGTCCTCCCGGACGTCGGCGTCCGCCGGATCGGCGGCGTCGCCGCTCACCGGCACCAGGTGCTCCTGGTCGACCCGGACCGTCTGCTGGTGGTGCTCCTCCACCGCCACCAGGCCGGCGCGTCCCTCCCGTACGGCGGCCCACACCTCGTCGAGGCCGCCGGCGAAGGCGTGCCGCCCGCGGGCCTCGTCCAGCTTTCCGTCGATCTCCGCGGCGAACCGCTTCTGCCGGGCCTCCAGCGCGGGCCGCAGCTCGGTCAGCAGATCGCTGGGCGTGGTGTCGGCCGGCGCCCCCTTGGTGACCCGCCCGGCCGCGTCCTTGGCGGCCCCGCCGACCTCGTCGAGCAGGGCGAGTGCCGGAGCGAGGCCGACCAGGTAGAGCGGGCGCGGATCGGCGGCCAGCACTCCGCGTAGTTTCTCGTCCACCGTGCGCAGGAACTGCCGGGTCTCCTCGCCGGTGAACGTGCTCGGCGTGTCGCCGATCCGCTCCTCGCGCTGCGGGTTGGGCGCCTCGTGCGGAGCCGTCAGCGGGAAGCCGCCGACGCGCGCCTCGTGCGCGGTATCCGACGTGCCGCTGAACAGGATGGCGTGGTCCGCCGACACGGTGAGCGCCCAGAACGGCTGCGCCTGCGCCTTCGCGGCGACCAGGTTGCGGGTCAGATAGGTGTCGCTGAGTACCACCCGTTCGGGTGCGGTACGCGGCAGCCGCCAGATCCGGAACTCGTCCGGCGTCGCGAGGATCACCAGCGCGTCCAGGGCGCGGCGCGGATCGATCGCGTCGACCGCGCGGTCGAGCTGCTGTGTGACGGCGGCGCGCACCTCGCGGGTGACCCCGGGGTCGGCGTCGAGCCGGCGGCCCGCCTCGGCCACCAGGTTGCGCAGCCGCACGGCGTCCTGGGCGTTGTCCGGTGCCCGCCGGTGGGTCGGCATGGTGAGGGACACGGCCGGATAGGGCTTGACCGTGCGGAGCTCTTGCAACAGACCGGCGGTCAGGGCGTCCGTATCCATCAGTTCCCTCCGGGGGACTTGTGTGCACTGCTGTGCGGAACGGTGATTCGATGAGTCAATTCATACCTTTTCAACCTAATGTGAGCGAATTGTTCCTTGCGAGTTCCCGAGGCACGCCGCAGCCCGGTCCTGCCTCGCCCCCCCCTTCCCTCGCACTTCCGAGCAGACGGAGCGTTCGTGAACAAGACCAGTCCCGCGCGGCGCGCCCTCGGCAGCCGCGCCGTCCGCAGCGTGGCCCCCGCCGTGCTCGCCGTGGTGATCGTCGCCGGTGCCGCGGCCTGCGACAGCGAGAGCAGTCCGACACAGGGCACGGCCAGAAGCACCCGTACGGTGTCCGCGGAGCCGGCCGCGTCGCCCACTGCCGCCGAGAGCCCGCGCACCCAGGAGGACTTCGCGGCCTCGGTCTCCGCGGACGTGGAACGCAACCGCCAGAAGGCGGTGACGACGCTCGAGGGGGTCGAGGGCAAGGGCAACGCAGTCCAGGACGTGTCGGTGAGCGGCCTGCCGGTGGCGGCGTCGGAGAAGTTCCGCAGCGCCCTCGTGCGGGTCACCAACCGCACCGGAAAGGCCGCCTTCTACGCGGTGCGCGTGGAGTTCGTGGACGCGTCCGGAAAGGTCCTCGACTCCGTGGTGCTCGGCTTCGCCGACGCCCCGCCGAACCGGACGGTCAGTCAGCACGCCAACAGCCGCAAGGCCGCCGGCGTCAAGACGTTCCCCCGGATCGCCCAGGCCGAGCGCGACTGAGGGCCGGACCCGGGTGAGCGCCGCCACCGGTGCGGTCACGGACGCACTGCGAGAACTGCACACCAGGTACGCCGGGGCCGACGAAGGCGAGCTCGCCGACTACATCCCGGAACTGGCCCTCGCCGACCCCGGGGCCTTCGGGCTGGCTCTGATCAGCATGGACGGTCACCGGTACAGCGCGGGCGACGCCGGCGTCCCGTTCACCGTGCAGTCCGTTTCGAAGCCGTTCGTCTACGCCCTGGCCCTGTCCCTCCTCGGCCTCGACGAGGTGTCCCGCTGGGTGAACGCGGAGCCGAGCGGTGAGGCGTTCAACGCCATCAGCCTGGAACGCGGCACGGGACGCCCCGCCAACGCCATGGTCAACGCGGGCGCCATCGTCGCCACCGCCCTCGTCCCGGATGCTCCCGGCGCACCGAGGTTCGAACGCATCCTCGACTGCCTGAGCCGGTTCGCCGGCCGGAAGCTGGACGTCGACGAGGAGGTGTACGCCTCCGAGGCCGCCACCGGGGACCGCAATCGTGCCCTTGCCCATCTCATCCGCAGTACGGGCCCCCTGCCCATGGACCCGGTGGCGGCGGTGGAGACGTACTTCCGTCAGTGCGCGGTACGGGTCACGGCCCTGGATCTCGCGGCGATGGCGGCCACCCTGGCGCACGGCGGCGTCAATCCGCTCACCGGGGACCGGGTGGTGCCCGAGCACGTCGCCGCGCAGGTGCTCGCGGTGATGGCGACCTGCGGCATGTACGACGCCTCGGGTGACTGGCTGCTCAGAGTGGGGCTTCCGGCCAAGAGCGGGGTGTCCGGCGGGTTGATCGCCGCGGGGCCTGCCCGGTTCGGGCTGGCGGCGTACAGCCCGCTGCTCGATCCGACCGGGACCTCCGTGCGGGGGCGCCTGGCGATCAGGACGCTCTCGGACCGGCTCGGCCTGCATCTCATGCACAATCCGGCCCTGGCGGGTGCCACCGTCACCCTGGTCACCACCGCCGATGAGCTGCCCGCCGTGCCGGCGGGTGAGCGTGAGCGCGCCCGCCGGGAACGTGTGGCGGTCGCCGCCGCCCAGGGCGCCCTGGACTTCACCGCGGCGGAACGGGTGCTGTACGCCCTGGACGAGGCCGGAGCCGGACGGACCGGCGCGGCGGTGCTCGACCTCGTGCGGGTGACGGACCTCGACACCGTGGCCCGGGCGATGCTGCGCGGCGGACTGGCCCGGCTCGCCGCGGACGGCCGGCGCACCGCCGTGGCCGACCCCGACGGCCGCCTTCGGGAGCCTGGCGAGAAAACCGGCACCGTGCGCTCGTTCACCTCCCGCGACGAGGCCGTCGCGTGGTGCGCGGCGACGGCCTCCGGCTGAGTCCCCGCGGGACACATGCCCCGGGTCAGGTCATTTTCGGGGAGCCGTGTCGGACCGAGCCTTTCACCAGATGGCCTCCACCCACTCGGGGTGATCGATGAACGGGTTCCGGTTGTGCTGGAACTCGTCGAATATGACGTCGTTGCGCCGCTGTTCGAAGCTGTCCGGCGGATCCTGCTCGCTCCAGGTCTTGAGTACGGAGAGCCGGCCGATGTTCGGAGCGGAGCCGTTCGACACGCTGTCGTTGGGTTCGAGGTCGGCGAAGGAGTCGTCGCCCTCGTAGCGCACCGCCATGTAGAGGATCATGCGGGCCACGTCGCCCTTGACCGCGTCGCGCGGTTCGAACGAGTCGCCGTCCGTGTAGTTGCCGGGTGCGTCACCGAGCTCCGTGCCGCCGTTGTCGAAGTCCTTGTTGCCGCGTGTGGAGTTGACCGAGACGTCTTCCGGGCGCAGATGGTGGACGTCGGTGCCGGGGCCCGTGGCCGTGCCGAAGTCGCCGTGGGACTTGGCCCAGACGTGCTCCCGGTTCCACTGGCCGACGTTGCCTCCGTTGTCGCTCTTGGGCTGGGAGCGGCCGGTGTAGAGGAGGATCACGTGCGAGGAGTCGGCCGGGTCCTCGTCGGTGGCCTTGAGCGCGTCCCAGACCTGGCTGTAGCTGAGCCTGGTCTGGTCGCTGACGATGGTGTGCAGAGCGTTCTTGAGGGCGGTGCCTGTCTTGCCCAGCGCATCCGCGTAATACGTGTCGTCCAAGGCATCGAGCGGGGCGGCCGACCGGGCCGGGACCTGCGGTGGCGTGGCCGGTGCGGCGGCGACGGTGCCGCCGAACAGCGCGAAGGCGGCGAGGGCGGTCGACAGGGTGCGCCGGCGGAAAAGGGGGCGACGGGACATGTGGGGTGTCCTCTCCGGACATACGTGCACCGCGGCGCCGTCACGGGGTGGGGGGCGGCTTGGCGGCGGTCGTGTCACTGGGTGGTCAGCGGGAGCCTTCCACACAGACTGTGACTGAGCGTGAATGCCGCGTACCTATCATGTGCAGGTCAAGTGAGGGTCCGGAGTGGGGCTCACAGGCATCTCGCGCGCCTCGGATGCGCCCTCGTCCGCGCGGAGCGAGAATTGCCGCAAGGACAAGGAGGCGGCATGAGCGACGAGCCCGAATCCGTATCCGTACGGGGCGTGACCCCCGACAGTCTTTTGCACACCGGTGCCAGCGACAACCCTTCGGCCGAGGACGTGGTCCTCGCGTCCGGGCGGGACCTGACACCCCGGAATCTCGAATGGGCGGAGCGCAGGCTGGCCAGGGAGGGCAGGGCGGCCATCGACAAGCAGCTGCCGTAGTCACCCGCGGCCCGGCGCCTCCCGCGGACGCCGGCGGCGCGGGGCGCCCGGCCGCGCCCCCGACCTGCTTGGTGCGGGCGCACGGCGTCGCTCGGTTAGCCTGAACGCAATATGAACCGTTTGACGACGTCAGGGGCCGGTTACGACCTCGCCCGATTCCCCGAGAACCCCCGCGACCCGTTCCGAGCCTGGGACGCGGCCGACGAATACCTGCTGCGGCACCTGGAGGGGGCCGACGGGGCCGAGCCGGCTTCCCTCTCCGGGCGCGTCGTGATCGTCGGCGATCGCTGGGGCGCGCTGAGCACGGCGCTGGCCGCGCATCGCCCCGTACAGATCACCGACTCCTACCTCGCGCAGCGGGCGACGGCCGCGAACCTGGAGCGCAACGGTCTCGACTCCGATGCCGTGCGCCTGCTGTCCGTACGCGACACACCGCCGGACCGCATCGACGTCCTGCTCGTGCGGGTGCCCAAGAGCCTCGCGCTCCTGGAGGACCAGCTGCACCGGCTCGCCCCCGCCGTCCACGCGGGAACGGTCGTCATCGGCACCGGCATGGTGAAGGAGATCCACACCTCCACCCTCAAGCTGTTCGAGCGGATCATCGGCCCCACCCGCACCTCCCTCGCGGTCAAGAAGGCCCGGCTCATCCACTGCACGCCCGACCCCTCCCTCGGCCGCACCGCCAGTCCCTGGCCCTTCCACTACGAGCTGCCCGACGACACCGGAACCGTCGCGGGCCGCACCGTGGTCAACCACGCCGGGATCTTCTGCGCGGAGCGGCTCGACATCGGCACCCGCTTCTTCCTGAAGCACCTGCCGACGCGCACCGGTCCCGACCGGGTCGTCGACCTCGGCTGCGGGAACGGGGTCCTCGGCCTGGCCGCCGCACTGGCCAACCCCGAGGCCCGGCTCACCTTCGTCGACGAGTCCTACCAGGCCCTCGCGTCGGCCGAGGAGACCTTCCGGGCCAACGCCGGACCGGACGCCGAGGCCCGCTTCGTCGTCGCCGACGGGCTGACCGGCGCGGAGCCCGCCGGTGCGGACCTCGTCCTCTGCAACCCGCCGTTCCACTCACACCAGGCGACCACGGACGCGACCGCCCGGAACATGTTCCACGGGGCTCGTACCGCGCTGCGCCAGGGCGGCGAACTCTGGGTGGTGGGCAACCGGCACCTCGCCTACCACACCCAGCTGCGCCGGATCTTCGGCAACTGCACCACGGTGGCCGGGGACCCCAAGTTCGTCGTGCTGCGCGCCGTCAAACGCTGACGGCCACGCCCGGGCGCCCGCGCCCCTTCCGGATTCTTGCAACACGTTCTACTGTGTGCGCCGCCGCACACGGGCGACGTGAAGCGAGACTCCTGGAGGGGCCGTGCACCTCGAATACACGCCGGAACAGCAGCGGTTGCGCGTCGAACTGCGGACGTACTTCGCCGCCCTCCTCCCCGACATCGCGCGCCCCCGTAGCCCACAAGGCACGGGAGGCGCCCCCTCCGCCGACCCCACCGCGCAGAAGCGCTTCTACCGCGAGACGATCCGCCGCCTGGGTGCCGACGGCTGGCTCGGCGTCGGATGGCCCACGCAGTACGGCGGGCGCGGCCTCACGCCGATGGAGCAGTTCATCTTCTTCGACGAGGCGGCGCAGGCGGGCGTGCCGCTGCCGCTGATGGCCCTCAACACCGTCGGCCCGACGATCATGCGGTTCGGCACGGACGAGCAGAAGGCGTATTTCCTGCCGAAGATCCTCGCCGGGGAGATCGACTTCGCGATCGGCTACAGCGAACCCGACGCCGGCACCGATCTCGCCGCCCTCAAGACCCGGGCGGTGCGCGACGGCGACACGTACGTCGTCGACGGACAGAAGATCTGGACGACCAACGGCGACACCGCGGACTGGGTCTGGCTCGCCGCCCGCACAGATCCGGACGCCCCGCCCCACAAGGGCATCACCATGCTCCTCGTCCCGACGTCCGACCCCGGCTACTCCTGCACCCTCATCAACACCCTCGCCTCCCACGACACCACGGCCAGCTACTACGAGAACATCCGCGTCCCCGTCTCCCGCCGCGTCGGTGAGGAGAACCAGGGCTGGCGGCTCATCACCAACCAGCTCAACCACGAACGCGTCACCCTCGCAGCCCACGGCACCATGGCCGTCCGTGCCCTGCACAACGTGCGCCGCTGGGCCGCCGAGACCCGGCTCGCCGACGGCCGCCGCGTGATCGACCTCGGCTGGGTCCGCGCCCGCCTGGCCCGCACCCACACCCGGCTCGACGCGATGAAACTCCTCAACTGGCAGATGGTGTCCGCCGTCCAGCACGGCGCGCTCACCCCCCAGGACGCCTCCGCCGTCAAGGTCTACGGCTCCGAGGCACGCCGCGACGCGTACGCCTGGCTGATGGAGGTCGTCGGCTCGGCGGCCCCCCTCAAGGAGGGCTCCGCGGGCGCGGTCCTGCACGGCGAACTCGAACGCGGATACCGGTCCGCCGTCATCTTCACGTTCGGCGGCGGCAACAACGAGATCCAGCGGGAGATCATCTCGTGGATCGGCCTCGGGATGCCGCGGGTACGCCGCTGAGTCCCCGGGAGACGATCCCCGTCGTGGAAACCCCGTCGTAGAAAACTGATATCCGGGCCGCCCTCGGCGGTCTCCCAGCCATCGGGCATCATCAGCGGTCTACAGGACAGGGAACTTCTTCATGAGCCAGCAGCACACGGTGGACACGGTGGCACTGGTGACCGCCGCCCGGGAGGGGGACGAGGGGGCCAGGGACGCGCTGGCCGGCGCGTACCTTCCGCTCGTCTACAACATCGTGGGCCGGGCGCTGAACGGGTCGGCGGACGTGGACGACGTGGTGCAGGACACCATGCTGCGGGCGCTGCACGGGCTCGGTGCTCTGCGGGCCCCGGAGAGCTTCCGCTCCTGGCTGGTGGCGATCGCGATGAACCAGGTCCGCGCGCACTGGCAGAGCCGCAACGGCGCGCCGGGCGCGTTGGAGGAGGCCGGGCAGGTCGCCGACCCCGGGGCCGACTTCGTCGGCCTGACGATGACGCGCCTGCAACTGTCCGGACAGCGTCAGGAGACGGCGCGCGCGACGCGGTGGCTGGAGCCCGAGGACCGGGGCCTGCTGTCGCTGTGGTGGCTGGAGTGCGCGGGGGAGCTGACCCGTACCGACGTCGCCGAGGCGCTGGAACTCTCGCCGCAGTACGCGGCGGTCCGGGTGCAGCGGATGAAGGCGCAGCTGGAGACGGCCCGCATAGTCGTGCGGGCGCTCGACGCACGGCCGCCGTGCGAGGAACTCCGCGGTGTCCTGATGGCGTGGGACGGCCGGCCCTCGGCACTGTGGCGCAAGCGCATCGCCCGGCACGCCGGTGACTGCCTCCGGTGTGCCGGACTCCGGAGCGGCCTGATGCCCGCCGAGGGCCTCCTGGCGGGGCTGGCGCTGGTCGCGGTGCCCGTGGCCCTGCTCGCGCTGTGGCCCGTGCGGGACGGGATGGCGCCCGTCGCCGCGTCGCACGCGCCCGGCGCGACACCGGGCGACGGCGCGATACCCGCCGGCCCCGGCCGGCACCGTTCCCCGGGCGGGCGGAAGGCGGGCGGTCAAAGCACCTCGCGCGCCGACGCGCGCCGGCGCCGGCGGGCCGTCCGGCGGCGGGCGGTCGGCGGCGCGGTACTGGCGGCGTGCCTGGCCGGCGGGGGTCTGTGGTACGTGTCCCTCGGGCCCGGCACCGGGAGCGACGACGAAGCGGCGCCGCGTATGCCGGCGGAGCCCGTCACCGATATCGCCGCCCCCGAAACCCCCGCCGCCGTGCCGGTGTCGCCGTCCGCCTCCGCGTCGCCCTCGCCGTCCGCGAAGAAGAGCGCCTCGGCGAGCCCGAGCAGGAAACCGAGGAAGAGCGTCCCCCCGGCGCCGGAGAAGACGCCCACGCCGCGGGTGGCGAGCGCCTCCGCCGCGCAACCGGCCCCCATGAGCACCACGGCCCAGGTCGTCGCCCTGGTCAACAAGGAGCGGGGGGCCGCCGGATGCGGACCGCTCAAGGAGGACGCACAGCTCACGGACGCGGCACAGCGCCACTCCGACGACATGTCGGCGCGGGACTTCTTCGAGCACACCAATCCCGACGGCGCCGACCCCGGACGACGCGTCACCGACGCCGGGTACCGCTGGTCCACGTACGGCGAGAACATAGCGCTCGGCCAGCAGACGCCCGCATCGGTGATGGAGTCCTGGATGAACAGCCCCGGCCACCGCGCCAACATCCTCAACTGCGATTTCAGGGACATCGGCATCGGGATCCACCAGGGTCCCGGCGGACCCTGGTGGACACAGGACTTCGGCGCGAAGCTGTGAAGCGGGCGACGGCCGGCCACACGACCGGCGTCGTCGCACTGCTGTGCCCTGCGGGCCGTCGGCGCCGGGAGTGGGCCGGCCACCGTCATCGGCGTCATGTGAGTCATGAGTGACCGACAGGGAGTTGCCGGGGCGGTGACGGACAGCGGATCCTGGGGAGAGCCGTTCCGGGGCTGAGATCCGGGCCGGAGCGCCCGCTCACGACGCGTGCGCCGGTGCGCGCCGAGCGGGAGCAACGGGAGGCAGGAGCACATGACGGAACCCGACCCCGGGCTCTTCGGGCCCGCATCGGTCACCTGGCAGGTGCACGCCGACCCGATGATGTGGGTGGCCGGAGTGCGCGCCCTTTACCTCCAGGCGCTCCATCCGCGCGCGCTGCGCGGCGTCATGCAGAACAGCGACTTCCGCAAGGACGCCTGGGGCCGGCTGATGCGCACGGCCGGATTCGTCGGGACGATCACCTACGGGACCACCGACGCGGCCGAGAAGGCCGGTGCCCGGGTCCGGCGGATCCACCGGCTCCTCAAGGCGACCGACCCGCTGACAGAAGAGACGTACGGCGTCGACGAACCGGACCTGCTGCTGTGGGTGCACTGCGCGGAGGTCGACTCCTACCTCCAGGTCCAGCGGCGCTCCGGCTACCCGCTGACCGACGCGCAGGCCGACCGGTACGTCGACGAGCACCGCACCGGCGCCCGCCTCGTCGGTCTCGACCCGGACGGCGTTCCGGCGACCGTCGCGCAACTGGCCGCGTACTTCGAGCAGGTCCGGCACCAACTGGCTTCCTCGTCCGAGGCGCGGGACGTCGACGACTTCCTGCGCCGGCCACCGGTCCACCCCCTTCTCGTACCGGCGCGCGCCACCCTGTGGCGGCACGTCGCGACGCTGGCCTACCAGTCGCTGCCGCCGTTCGCACACGAGCTGTACGGCAGATCCGCACCGCCGGCGGCCACCGTCGACCGTCGTCTGCGCGCCACCGGAACCGTCCTGCGCACCATCCCGTCGCGGCTGCGCTGGAAACTCCCGCCCGGTCACATCGTGAACGCGATGGCCCGCCTCGGACCCGGCAGCCGCCCCACCCCGTACACACTGAAAAGGCAGGCAGCCATACTGGACGGGCCGGGGAGGGCGCAGCAACAGTAGGCGGAGTGACGGGGGCGACAGCAGGGATGGCGGAAACCAGGCTGATCCAGAGCCGGTACCGACTGATCGATCTGATCGGGCGGGGCGGCATGGGCGAGGTGTGGCGTGCCCGCGACGAATCGCTCGGCCGTCAGGTCGCCGTCAAATGCCTCAAGCCGATGGGCCCGCAGCACGACCAGGAGTTCACCCGCATCCTGCGCGAACGCTTCCGCCGCGAGGCCCGCGTCGCCGCCGCCCTCCAGCACCGGGGCGTCACCGTCGTCCACGACTTCGGCGAACACGACGGCGTGCTCTACCTGGTGATGGAGCTCCTGGACGGCCGCAACCTCAGCCAGCTCCTGGAGGACAACAAGCAGGTCCCGCTGCCCGTGGACGACGTCGTCGACATCGCCGAACAGGTTGCCGACGCCCTCGGCTACACCCACCAGCAGGGCATCGTCCACCGCGACCTCAAGCCCGCCAACATCATGCGGCTCGCCGACGGCACGGTGAAGATCTGCGACTTCGGCATCGCCAGGCTCGGCCACGACATCTCCGTCACCTCCCGTCTCACCGGTGTGGGCATCGCCATGGGCACCCCGCACTACATGTCGCCGGAGCAGATCAGCGGCGGCCAGGTCGACCACCGCAGCGACCTCTACTCGCTGGGCTGCGTGCTGTACGAGATCGCCACGGGCGCCCCGCCGTTCGACCTCGACGACGCCTGGGGCGTGCTCGTCGGGCACCGCGACACCCCGCCCGAACCCCTGCGCACCCACCGGGCGGAGCTGCCCGGCTTCTTCGACCGCGTCGTCCTGGAACTGCTGGCCAAGACCCCGGACCAGCGGCCGGCCGACGCGGGCGACCTGCGCCGGCGCATCGCCGTCGGCCGTACCGGCGAACAGCCGCACCTGGAGCCGACCGGCCGGGTGCTGCTCGCACCGCCGGCCCCCGTCGAGCTTCCCGGCGGCCCCGCCGCCCCCGCACCGCGCCTGCCCGCCTGGACCCGCGGAATGACCACCGGGCACAAGGCGACCGGCACCGCGGCCCTGCTGCCGGAGTCGTTCGACCACGCGGCGGGCCTGACCGGTGAATGGACCACCGCCACCGCCACCGCACAGCGAGGCCCGGCCGGTGCCGCGCGGGCCACCCCGGCCCCCGAACTCCTCTCGGTCCTCGCCAGCCGCCACAGTGCCGGCCTCAACCTCGGCAGGCTCGGCCACTGGGAGGAGGCGGGCGAGGTCCACCGGGCGGTCGCCGCCGAACGGGAGAGCGTGCTCGGGCCCGACCACCCCGACACCCTCTCCAGCCGGTACGAGGTCGGGTTCACCCTCAGCCGGACGGGGCACGCGGCGGACGCGCTGCGGGAGTTCTCCCTGGTCGCCCGGGGCCGCGAACGCGGCCTGGGACCCGATCACCCGGACACCCTCGCGGCCCGCCAGGAGATGGCGTACGTCCTGGGCCAGCTCGGCCGCCACTTCGAGGCCCACCAGGTGTACGCCGCCGTCCTCGCCTCCCGGGAACGTTCCATGGGACCCGACCACCCCGACACCCTGCGCTGCCGCCACAACCTGGCGTTCAACCTCAGCAGGCTCGGGCGGCTCGAGGAGTCGTACGGCATGGCCCGTGACGTGGCGGCGGCGCGCGCCCGGCTGCTCGGAGCCCACCACCCCGACACCCTCGTCACCCGCTACGAGGTCGGCTACACCCTGGGCCGGCTCGGCCGCTGGGCCGAGGCCCTGCAGACCTACCTCGAAGTCGTCCAGGCCCGGTCGCAGACGCTGGGCGCCGACCACCCCGACACCCTCGCGGCCCGCTACGAGGCCGGCATCAGCCTCGGCCGCCTGGGCCGCAGCGCCGAGGCGCTGGAGCTCTACCGGGCGCTCGTCGCCGACCGGACCCGGGTCAGCGGCCCCGCCGACCCCGAGACCCTCCGTGCCCGCCACGGGCTGGGCGTCAACCTGGGCCGGCTGGCCCGCTGGGAGGAGGCGCTCGCCGAATCCCGCGAGGTGTGTGCGCTGCGCGAACGCGTCCTGGGGCCCGACCACCCCGACACCCTCGTCAGCCGCCGCGAGGTCGCCGTCGGCCTCGGCTGGCTCGGGCGCTGGGCCGACGCCCTCACCGCCTACCGGCAGGTCGCCGAGGCACGGACCCGCATCATGGGCGCCGACCACCCCGACACCCTCGCCGGCCGCAACGACGAGGCGCACTGCCTCGAACAGCTCGGCCGGGGCCCGGAGGCCGTCGCGCTCTACCGGCAGGTGGCGGCCCTGCGGCAGCGGCGGGGCATCCCGCCGCAGTGAACGCACCGCCCCGGCGGAAGCCCTGGTCCGGGCCGCGTGTCCGTGTTACCAAGGGGCATGCCCGTACGAGACAGCTATGACGCAGTGATCGTCGGCGGCGGCCACAACGGCCTCGTCGCCGCCGCCTACCTCGCGCGCGCCGGACAGTCCGTCCTGGTCCTGGAACGGCTCGGGACCACCGGGGGAGCGGCCGTCTCGACCCGTCCGTTCGCCGGAGTCGACGCCCGGCTCTCGCGGTACTCCTACCTCGTGTCACTGCTCCCGTCGAAGATCGTCCGCGATCTCGGCCTGGACTTCGCCGTACGCAAGCGGACCGTGTCGTCCTACACCCCGGCCCTCCGCGACGGCCGTCCCACCGGCCTGCTGGTCGCCGGCGACCGCACCCGCGACTCCTTCGCCTCCCTCACCGGCTCGGACCGGGAGTACGAGGCGTGGCAGCGGTTCTACGGACTGACCGGGCAGGTCGCCGAGCGGGTCTTCCCGACCCTCACCGAACCGCTGCCCACCCGTGAGGCGCTGCGTAAGCGGATCGACGACGCGGACGCCTGGCGGATGCTGTTCGAGGAACCCATCGGCGTCGCCGTGGAGGACCACTTCGATGACGACCTGGTGCGGGGCGTCGTCCTCACCGACGCGCTGATCGGCACCTTCGCCGGCGCGCACGACCCCTCGCTGCTCCAGAACCGCTGCTTCCTCTACCACGTGATCGGTGGCGGCACCGGGGACTGGGACGTCCCGGTCGGCGGCATGGGCGCGCTCACCGACGCTCTCGCGGGCGCGGCCCTGGCCGCCGGTGCGCAGATCCGCACCGGGCACGAGGCCGTCCGTATCGACACCGACGGGACGCACGCCGAGGTGACGGTGCGGACGGACAGCGGTGAGTCGGCCGTCGGCGCGCGCCGCGTCCTGGTCAACGCCTCGCCGCAGGCGCTCGCCGCCCTCCTCGGCGACGCACCGCCCGCCCCCGCCGAAGGCGCCCAGCTGAAGGTGAACATGCTGCTCACCCGGCTGCCCCGGCTCAAGGACCGGTCCGTGGACCCGCGCCAGGCGTTCGCCGGGACCTTCCACATCGCCGAGGGATACGGGCAGCTGGCCGACGCCCACCGGGACGCGGCGGCGGGGGGGGGGGGCCCCCCCCCCCCCCCCCACAAAAAAAAAAAAAAACCCCCCCACCCCCCCCAACAAATGGCCGGGCACGCCCCCCCCCGCGCCCACCACCACACACCGAGTGTGGGGCAC
>NZ_JBEOSI010000008.1:6126-84553 GCF_040302845.1 Streptomyces sp. NPDC096323 | reverse complement strand
CGGCCCGGCCCCCCCCCCCCCCGCGGCGGCCCGCGCCCCGGGCCCCCCCCCCCCCGGGCCCGGGGGGGGGGCCGCCCCCCCCGCCGCCCCGCCCTCGGAGATCTACTGCCACTCGCTCACCGACCCCTCGATCCTCGGGCCGGATCTCGCCGCCCGCGGCTACCAGACCCTGACCCTGTTCGGCCTCCACACCCCGGCGCGCCTCTTCGCCGCGGACAACGACGGCACCCGTGCCACGCTGCTCAAGGCGACGCTGGCCGAGCTCGACGCCCATCTGGAGGAGCCGCTCTCCGACTGCCTGGCGCTCGACGCGAACGGCGCGCCGTGCATCGAGGCCAAGACCCCGCTCGACCTCGAACGGGACCTGCGGCTGCCCGGCGGCCACATCTTCCACCGCGACCTCGCCTTCCCGTACGCGACGGCGGAGACCGGCCGCTGGGGGGTGGAGACCGCGCACGCCAACGTCCTGCTCTGCGGGGCGGGGGCGGTGCGCGGTGGAGGGGTCAGCGGGGTCCCCGGCCACAACGCCGCGATGGCGGCGCTGGGCCGGTGAAACGTGGCCGCTACTGACCGAACGCACCGCGCAGCGCGGCGATCTTGCGCGGCAGGTCGTACTCCGCGCCGCCCTCGTGCCCGTTGTACGTGAACACCTCGATCTCCGCCGGACCGGCGTAGCGGTGGTACGCGGCGAACACCGTGGACGACGGGCAGATCTTGTCCATCAGCCCCACCGAGAACCACGCCGGTGCGGTCGCCCGCGCCGCGAAGTTGACCCCGTCGAAGTAGGACAGGGTCTCCATCGCCTCGTCGACGCGGAAGCGGTGCCCGGACAGCCAGCGGGCGATCTCCGCGTACGGCCCGGCGTCCGTGATCTGCGAGGCGCGCCCGTAGTGGCAGAGGAACGGCACATCGGCGACGGCCGCCGCGACGTCGTCGCGCAGCCCCGCCACGGCGAGCGCGAGACCGCCGCCCTGGCTGCCGCCGAGGACCGCGATCCGTGAGGCGTCCACAGAGGTGTGCGCCTTCGCCGCGTCGACGGCCCGCACCGCGTCCGTGATCAGCCGGCGGTAGTAGTGCCGGTACGGGTCCTCGATGCCCCGGGTCAGGAAGCCGGGGGAGGAGGAGCCGTTCCCGTCCGGGCCGATGTCCACGGTGTCGGCGGTGTTCTTGCCGCCGCCGCCCTGCCCGCGGTTGTCCATCACCAGATGGGCGTAGCCGAGAGCGCTCCAGGTGAGCCAGGAGTAGGGGATGCCCCGGCCGCCGTTGTACCCGATGTACTGCACGACGGCGGGCAGCGGACCCGGGCGGTCGCGGGGGAGCATCAGCCAGGCCTTCACCGGCTGCCCGCCCCAGCCGCTGAACGTCACGTCGAACACGTCGACGGTGGCGAATCCCGCGTCGTACGGGACGAATGCGGCGTCCAGACCATGACGAGCCGTCTCGGTGAGGGTCTTCTGCCAGAAGGCGTCGAAGTCGGCCGGCTCCTCAGGCTCCGGCCGGTAGTCGCGCAGCCGCTCCAGGGGCATGTCGAACAGCAAGGGTCTAGCTCCTCTTCAGGGTGAGGTTGAGCGTTGCACCGTGGAGTTCAGCCGTGTCCGCGGTGATCCGGGTCCCGGCGCCGGCCGGGGACACGGTGATGCCCGGGTCGGCCGAGACGACGCTCAGACCGCGCCGGGCGAGGTCCAGCACGACGGCGGTCCTCAGCTGGGTCGGGTCGGAGAGCGAGAGGGTCACCGTCTTCCCCTGCGATCGCACCAGGACGGAGGCGGGCCCGTCCGATGCGAGCTCCTGCACGGTCCCGGCGGCCCAGAAGTTCGCGGCGAGCAGCCCGTCCGCGCAGCGGCGTACCGCGTGAACCGCTGTGGAGCGGGCGACCAGCTTCACCGGGGGTGCCGACGACCACTGCCTGGTCCGCTCGGCGGAGGCGGCCGGGGCCTGGAGCCAGAAGTAGCCGGCCTCGTCGGGCGCGGTGCCGTGGTCCTGCCAGAGCGTCAGGTACGGGCGGGTGACGGGGGTGTCCGTGCCGTACTTGAGGTTGATCTCGCGCCAGGTCGCCGTCCGGTCCTCGCGCAGAGCACGCAGCGTGACGGGTTCGGGGAAGACGTAGCCGCCCGTCCCGGCGAGGTGCAGCCACCGCACCTCGTCCAGGGCCGCCGCCCACCCGGTGTCCGCGGGGGCAGCCTGTCCGTTGACGAGCAGCGCCGCCGCCGGGTCCCATAGCTTCCGGTTCTCCACGATCGTCTCGGCCCTGCCCGCGTCGGCACCGATCCCCGAGCCGACGCACGCGATGACGTCGTCCAGGCAGAACCAGCTCTTGAGGCCGTGCAGCGAACTGCCGAACGCCCGCAGCTCCATGCCGTACGCACCGAGCGTCGTGCCGGGCAGCGCGGCGCCGCCCGCCCAGTCGGCGGTGCTGGTGGTGCGCTGCCCCGCCGCGTCGGCCGGCCGGCCCGCGAGGACGGTGGTGCCGGGCAGCCGTGCGGGGTCCACGGTGGGCCAGTAGTCCTCGCTGTAGTGGCCGAGGTCATCCGTGTACAGCAGCACCATGCCGTCGGAGAGGTGCCAGGCGTGCAGGTTCTCGTTCTGGATCGACTCGTAGTTGTAGATCCGCGACGAGTACGCGGAGATGCCGAGCGCGAACGAGGGCCGGTGGTGGGCCGCCTTGTCCATCCGGGGGTGCTGCTTGTGGGCTACCAGCGGACCGCGGGCCGGCACCGGAGAGGCGATGACGTTCCGGGCCGCGACGAGCGAGGCCAGGTCGGTGACGGCGAGGAAGTCCCGGTAGGTGTCCTCGGCGATCCACTGTTTGACCAGGGCGGTGAAGCGGTCGGCGGTCTCCCCGGGGAAGCTCGGGATCAGCCGCACCACCGCCTCGATGACGGTCTGCGCCGAGGCGTGGCCCTGCTTGCTGGGCCGGGCGATCTCCCGCCCGCACACCGATGCCATGACGTCGCCGCGCGCCAGCAGCGGGTCGAAGCCCTCGTCGACCCAGAGCCGTACGTTGTCCAGGTCGGGATCGGTCACCGTCCAGGCGGTACCCGCGAGGAGGTTGAGGAGCCGGGAAAGGTTGTTCAGCAGCTCCTTGCCGTAGCCGCCGTTGTACGGGTGCTTGTAGTGCTGGAGGAAGGAGCCGTCGGAGTAGAAGCCCTCGCCCGTCCCCTCGGCCGCCGCACTCGCGTCGTTGAACGCGAGGACGCTGTTGGCGCCCGAACCCTCGACGTCCGAAAGAGCGTCGCGCACCCGGACCAGGTCCTCGCCGCTGTCGCGGAGCACCGCGTTCACGGCGACGACGGTCGAGATCCACACCCGGTTGGCGCCGGTCGCGATCTGCCGGTCGGCCCGCCAGAGGTTCGGGTCGGGGGTGTAGCCGCGGACGGCCGCGTTGATCCGGTCGAGCCGCTCCGGGCCGAGTACGCCGTACAGCAGTACGGCCGTGTCGTTGAGGGCGAGCGCGGAGCCGATCTCCCAGTCCCAGTCGTTGTCGAACCGGGTGTGCTCGGGTCCGTACCGGTGCGTCAGCATCCAGTCGACGCCCGCCAGGAGCAGGTCCCGCAGCGCGGCGTCGCCGTACTGGACGGTGCCGGGGACGGCCCACGCGGTGGCGACGGTCGCCAGTCGCTTGAACGATGTCGTGACGTGGTTGGAGAGTGTGGTGCTGGTCAGGTCGGGGAACAGCCCGTCGCCGCGGGACGGGTCCAGGCCCTTCGCGGACGTCGTCGCGGCCTTGCCGATCCTGGCCACGGCGGCGGCGATCCGCGCGTCCGTGAGGTCGAGGCCGGGGCCGCCGGTGAGCAGGGTGTGCCACCGGGCGCGCAGGGAGGCCGCGTCGTCCACCGGGTCCGCGGCGTGAGCGGTGCCGGGCGGGAGGGCGAGCGGCAGGGCGGCGGCCGCGCCGAGCGCCGCCGCACCGGCGAGGACGGTGCGGCGGGTGGTGCCTGTGGTGGGGCCTGGGTTCATGATGCGGGACCTCACAGAAGGTGTCGGCGGTCGACGGCCGCGGCGAGCGCCGCATGGCCAAAAGGACCGGGGTGCAGACCGTCGCCGCTGTCGTACGCGGGCAGCAGCCGCTCCGGGTGGTCCGGGTCGCGCAGGGCCGCGTCGAAGTCGGTGACGGCGTCGAAGACCCGGCCGGTCCGCACGGCGGCGTTGATCCGCTGCCGCACGGTCTCCAGCTCGGGCGTCCAGCGGCTCCAGCCGCCGAACGGGGCGATGGTCGCGCCGACCGCACGCAGCCCGGCATCCCGGGCCCGCAGCACGAGTTGCCGGTAGCCGGCCAGGACGAGCGCCGGGTCGGTCTGGCTCGGCGGCTGCTGGAGGTCGTTGACTCCGAGGTGGACCAGCACGGTCCGCAGTCCGGGCAGGGACAGCACGTCGCGGTCGAACCGGGCCTGGCCGCCGGGGCCGAACCGGGCGTCGTCCAGCAGCACCCGGTTGCCGCTGATACCGAGATCGGCGACTACGGCCCCGGGCAGACGCCGGGCCAGCTGGTCGGGCCAGCGCAGACCGGAGTCGTCGGGCGTGCCGACGCCCTC
This sequence comes from Streptomyces sp. NPDC096323, assembly GCF_040302845.1. Classification (NCBI taxonomy): domain Bacteria; kingdom Bacillati; phylum Actinomycetota; class Actinomycetes; order Kitasatosporales; family Streptomycetaceae; genus Streptomyces; species Streptomyces sp. NPDC096323. The sequence goes on along the minus strand of NZ_JBEOSI010000008.1, from coordinate 80,021 downwards.
CGCGATGGAGTCGCCCAGCACCGCGACCACCGGCCCGTGCGCGCCGGTCACCTCGACCCCGGTCAGCAGGAACACCGAGGTGGTGCGCACCCCGTCGACCTCGTGCGAGGCATGGGTGTTGCGGTGGAAGGACAACGGCCCGGTGGGTCCGGGCAGTTCGGTCCGCACCGTCAGGAGCGCGTACGCGGCGGCCGTCAGACCCGCGACCGCGTCGCTGGTGAGCGAGGCGCCCGCAGCCAGCCAGGCCTGTCGCTGCCCGCCGAAGGTCACGGGCCTGCCGCCCGCGGTCACCGGACCGATGAGGACCGGCACCGTGCCGAAGGCGTGCCCGTAGCGCAGCCGGACCTGTCCGCCTGCGGACAGCCGTACGTGTGCGGTGAACGTGCTCTGCGTCAGGCCGGTGCTCGCCACCGTGTCGGTGGGCGTCGGCGCGGTCTGCGCGGTCGCCCACGACGTCGCCCACCGCGAACGGCGCGCACCGCTGCCCTGTCCCTCGGCGGCCTGCGCGCCCGGCGCCGTCGCCACGACCGCGGCCAGCCCGGCCGCCGCCGTCAGTACCCCGCGTCTCGCGGGCCCCCGCCCGCTCACTGGGGGCACGCACCGGTCGGCGTGTACTCACTGCCGTACGTGCCCACCGCGTCGCCGCCGGTGTTCCCGCTCATCGTGTTCGTACAGATGGGGCCCTGCGGGGTGCGCATGAACTTGATGCCGCCGCCGGCGTTCCCCGTGATCGTGTTGCCGTAGACGCTGGTGTCGATGCCGTCGGTCGCGGTGTCGCCGCCGAGCCGGATGCCCGCGCCGGCGTTGTCGTGGATGGTGTTGTAGCGGAAGATGTTGCCGCTGCCGCGCGCGTCCAGGCCGCCGGAGCTGGAGTCCTTCTGCTGACTGCAGTCGTTGTACTCGACGTAGTTGTTCGTCGAGTTCTCCTTCACGTCGACGCACTCGTTGCCCCGGGTGGCGATCGTGTTGTGGTGGATGCGGTTGTTCCTGCTGATGTCGGGGGCGGCGTCCGGGGCGCCGTTCGCACCCTGCTGCTCCGGAGCCGTACCGAGATAGATGCCCTCGCCGTTCTTGCCACCGCCACCGAACCTGAAGTCGGCGACGCCGCAGTCGGTGATGGTGTTCTCCGAGATGTCGGCGCCGGTCACCAGATAGCGCACCCGCAGACACTCGTCGGCGGCGTTCTTCAGCGTCATTCCGGTGATGCGCAGACCGCCCACCCCGTTACCGGGGGTCGTGCTCATGACATATATGAGCTTGAGGCGGTACCCCGCCACATCGGTGGACGAGCCATGGAGCCCGTCGACGGTGAATCCGCTCAGCGTTGTCGAGTCGTGCTGCACCTGAATGATCCGCGCGTCGCCGGCCCCCTTCACCACGGCGTTCGCCGGGCCGGTGATCGTGACGCCGGCGCGCTTGGTCACGACGTCCTGCTTGTACGTACCGGCGGCGAGATTCACCACCGCGCCCGTGGGCGCCAGATCGACCGCCTTCTGGATCGTGGCGAGCGGGGAGCCCGCCGACGTACCGGAGTTGGTGTCGCTGCCGGACGGCGACACGTAGTAGGCGGTGGCAGCGGCCACCGACGGCGGGGGGAAGACGAGCGGGGCGCCGACGGCGAGCGCGGCGACGAGGGCGGTACGCAGTGCGTGGCTCATGGGGTGTGCCTCCTGGGATCGGCGAAGGACAGAGCGAGCAGTACGGGAATGCTCGGGCCGAGAAGCAGTGGCCCGAGCGGTACGACGAGCGAGAGGAGCACGGCGGAGACCACCGCGCCGAGCAGCGCGGTGCCCCGGGCGGCCGAGCCGAAGCCGAGCGCCAGCGCGCCCCGGGTCCAGGCGCGGACCGTGCCGCCCGGGGCCCGGCCCGCTTCGGCGGCGAGCGCCACGTGGTGGATGACCAGGGCGGCCGCGATGCCCGCCTGGGCGGCGAGCAGGACGAAGGTCCACGGCTCCGAACGGCCCAGCAGATGGACGATGTTGGCGGCCAGCACGCCCGCGGCCGCGGTGGAGACGAGTGAGTGCCGCCACAGCGCCCGCCAGTACTGCGGGAACGCCCTGAAGGTGTGGACGAAGCAGCGGCTGTCTCCCTCGGCCCGCCACCGCTGGAGCCCGTACGCCATCGCGGCGAGCGCGGGAAGCCACGTCACGACGCCCAGCGCCAGGACGGCGAACGCCGCCCCGGCGACGGCGGGGTAGGCCACGAACTCCAGCCGCCGCAGCACCGTCGGCCAGCCGGACGAGAGAGTTGCCTGCATGATCAGCCGACCTTTCCTGTGTACGGTTCCGTCACGTCGAGCAGCACCCGGCCGTCCAGTTCCAGCCGGGTCGCCGCCACCACGCAGGGTTCGCCGCCATCGGTGAGCAGCACGGCCGCCGCGTCGGCGTGGACACCGGCGGTACGGATCCGCCGGGCGACGGGGGAGAGCAGCACGGTCTCCGACCCGAACGCCACGCCCTGGCCCTCCGCGCACGGCACCCGGGAGGCGGCGGTCTCCGTGTCAGGCGCGATCACGGTCAGGAACAGCCCTTCGGGTGACCGGGCCGTGGCCGAACGCAGCGTGTGCAGGGTGCGGGTGAGGCGCAGTCCGGGCGTGCTGGATGTCGGGTTGGCCTCCACCTCGGTGACCTCCGTGGTGATGTGGAGGCCGGCGGGCGCGAACTGCCGCAGCCGGGCCGAGGCCGTACCGGAGCGGATCAGCCGGCTGCCGTCCGGCTGCGGCTCGGTCGGCCGGTCCGTCTGGAGCAGGAACGTCCACTCCCGCGCCGCGTCCGCCTCGGCCAGGTCCAGCAGCACCAGCCGCCCGGACGGCGTGAACACCAGCGTCCGGTCGAGCCGCCGCACCCCCAGCCCGGGGTCGTACATCGCGGCGATCTCCGCCGTGGAGTGCGCCCACCCGCAGCCGGCGGAGACGAGGACATCGCGCTGCCGGGCCTGCCGCGCGAAGGGGATGTCCCGGTACACGTGGTACCGGTCCTCGTCCGCGTACCCCTGCCCGTCCACCAGCAGCAGATTGTGGTGCGCGGCCCGCTTGCGGTTGCTGTACCCCTCGTCCACGGCGAGGAAGGCGCCCTGCGACACGAACACGAACGAACCCGAATCGGGATGGTGGTGACCCTGGTTGAGCGTGTCCCAGCCCTTCTCCACGCGGTGCTTCTCGGCGGTCTCCCACGCCCGGTGGCCGCCTCCGGGGCTGGCTTTGAACGACACCAGCGTGGCGTCGTCGTCCCAGCCCGTGCGCGCGGCAAGCAGCCCGAGGTCCGGAAAGAAGGCCCGCCTCTCGGCGGGCCGGGCGGCCGGTACCGACGGGTCGTACCAGAGGTATTCGAGGTAGGCCTCCGGCAGGATGCCCGGTCGCACCCCGCTCCCGGCCGCCTCCTCCCGCAGCAGTGGGCCCGAGGCCAGATCGCCCATCCACTGGGCCTCGGGAATCGCGTACTGGGCGGCCAGGCGGTAGTAGAGCCCGGCGCTGTGGCCGCTGCGCCGGTCATGGCAGTCGCCGTGGTCGACGTTGAACGCGAATCCGGGCGCCGTCTGATGCAGCCGGTAGCGGAACGTCCGGGACATGAATCCGCCCCTGTCCCACCAGTCGACGCCCTCCGCCTCCTTGAGGAGGTCCAGGTGCGCGGCGAGGAAGGGCACGCCGTAACGCCAGTAGACGACGCCCTCGGCGTGCGATCCGTCCTCGGGCATCAGGTCGAGGACGGTCCCGAGGTTGTCCTTCGCACGCCGGGTCCACGCCTCCTCGCCCAGTACGTAGCCGGCCGTCGCCAGACCCGCGTAACAGATCCAGTTGTGGTTCTGCCAGTACGACGACGACCACCAGCGGCCCTCGCCCGCCACCGCGAACGCGAACATCCGCCGTCCCTGAAGCAGCAGCTTGTCCCGCAGCAGCGCCCGCACCTCGTCCGGCAGGTCGTTGCCGATCCACCGGTACGCGAGGGCCAGATGATGCAGCAGCCAGCCCGCGTCCAGGTCGTGGTCCGGCATATGGGCCCGGCCCCAGTGCGGCAGCCGCACCGCGGCCTCGATCCAGCGCAGGCTCTCCGCCAGATGCGCCGGGTCGCCGCCGACCCGGTAGGCCAGGGCCGGGTTGGAGGCGGCGGGCCCGAGCCACGTGATGCTGGCGAGGGGATGCGTACGGGGCGGGGTCAGCCCGCGGTGGCGGGCCGCCTCCTCGTACAGCCGCAGCTCCTGCGCGGGACGCGGGCCGGGCGGCGGGGTCGCCGAGAGCAGCAAGGTCAGTCCTCCGTCCGGAAGTGTGCGGTGCTGCCGTCGGCCAGGCGGACCGTCAGCCCGTCACCGTCCAGCTGTACGTCGCTCACGGCGGGCCCCGCCGACGCTGCCTGGTAGACCGAGGCGAAGGTGACCTTGTCGGTGTCGGCGGTGAAGTCCACCCGGGTCCATACGCGTTGCGGATCGTCGGCCGTGCCGGGGCCCGGACGGCTCACCGGGTGCACCGGCGCGTCGGCCCGGTGGGTGTGCCAGCCGTGCAGCATCTCGTCGCCGTACCAGGTGGTGCGCGCCGCGCCCGCCGCCTGCACCTGTACGTCCAGCGCGGTGCCCGGGCGTAGCTGCGCGGTGATACGGCGGGACTCCTCGGCGGTCACGGCCAGCAGGTCCACCAGATAGCCGGCCCCGGCCACGATCCGCCGGACCGCGCGCACACCTTCGTACGCGGTGGTCACCTCGGCGGTGAGGGAGCGGTCGTCCGAGCCGAGCAGCGTTCCCGTGCACTCCGCCTGTTCCCGGCCGTCCACCCGGAAGGTGGGGTGCGCCTCGGTCGACGCGTACAGGTCACGGAACACGGCGTGCGCGTAGGGAACCTGGCCGGGATCGGGCTGCCCCGGCGTGGTGTCGCCGTAGAGATAAAGAGACAGCTTGTCCCGGTGGCCGTGCGAACCGCCGTGCGGGCCGAAGTCCAGCAGCGCGTGGATGCCCGCGACCCGCAGCACCGCATAGCCCGCCTCGCGGAACAGCGTGAGCGCGCCGGGCGCCGGCCGCTCCGGCAGCGGCGGCCCCGCGAACCAGCCGCCCAGCTCCCGGTCCAGCCCGTCGTCGCCCGCGCCCAGCTCGGCCCGGGCCCGCCGGGCCACCGCGTCCAGCGCGGCCGACGGAACCAACTGCTGCGCCAACGCCACCAGTTCCAGCCACTCGAGAGCCAGCGGGCCACGCAGGTACGGGCCGTCGTGCAGTGCCGGCAGAATGCCGCCCGGCGTGGCGATCGCCGCCAGCGCATCCGTCATCCCCGCCAGCACACCCGCCACATCGTCCGGGATCGCCGCAGGATCGGTGCCCCGCAGCGCCAGCAGCGCCGCCCGCATCACGAACCCGTGGTAGTAGGTGCTTGCCTCCCACTCCCATCCGTCCTCGGCGACCGCGACCCGCAGATGCGCGTACAGCCCGCTGTCGCCCTCCAGCCACTCCTTGCGCCCGTCCCACTCCCGCCCGCGCACCGCCGCGGCTCCCCGCCCGGCGGCGACGCCCGCGGCATTCAGCCACGCGGTGTAGTTCGAGGCGAGCTGCCCCTGGCCGGCCAGCACGGCCCGGGCGTCGAGCGCCGCCCGCTCCAGGGCGTCGAGCAGGGGCAGCACCCCGGACAGGTCGTCCGTGCCGTGCTCGGCGAGCGTCATGACGGTGTGGCCGATGTTCACCGCCCAGATCGCGTCGGTCAGCGCCTGGTGGAAGAGACGGCCGCGCAGCATCCAGCCCTGCGCCTCACCGTGCTGAGCGGTGGCCAGCTCCTCGTACAGAGCGGTGTACTCCGCCAGCCGCGCCACCACCTCGACACGCTCGCCCCGGTGGGCGAGCAACCGCAGATGCCGCGCCCACGCCTGGTGCGACAGCACCAGCCAGGCGCCGCGCACCGCTTCGTTGTCCACCCGGCAGCCGTACGAACACCGCGCACCGCCCTCGGGGAACGCCCCGCCGAGCACATCGCCGTGGTCCAGCTCCACCCCGTGCGCCGGGCAGACGTACGCGTGCCACCAGCCGCCGCGCTCCCGCGCGATCCGCCTCAACGCGGCCATACGCCACCGTCGATGTCCACCGTGGTCGCGGTGAGGAAGCCGGACGAGGGGGAGGCCAGGTACACGACGGCCGAGGCGACGTCCTCGGGCGTGCCGGCCCGGCCCACCGGGATGCCTGCCTCCATCGCCTCCTGCGCCGCCGGCGCGGTGAACGTGTCATGGAAGGCGGTGCCCTTGATGAAGCCCGGGGCGACCGTGTTCACGGTGATGCCGCTGCCGCCGAGCTCCTTGGCCAGGCCCTTGGTGAAGCCCCGGATGCCGGCCTTGGCGGCCGCGTAGGCGACCGAGCCGGGGCCGCCGCCGTTGTGCGCGGCCAGCGAGGACATCGTGATGACGCGCCCGGCGGACGACTCCTTCAGATGCGGAAGCGCGGCCCGCACCGTACGGAACGTCGAGGTCAGGTTGGTGTCGATGACCCGGTCGAAGTGGTCGTCGGACATCTCGGCGACGGTGGCCCGCCCGATCAGATGACCGGCGTTGCAGACCAGGACGTCCAGCCCGCCGAGGAATCCGGTGGCCTCGTCGACCAGGCGGTCCACCTCGGCCGTCACCGTCACGTCGGCCTGGAAGGCCTTGGCCTTACGGCCGAGCGCCTCGATCGCGGAGACCGTCTTCGCGGCCTCGTCGGCGGAGGAGTGGTAATGGACGGCGACATCGGCGCCGGCCTCGGCCAGGGCGAGGGCGATGGCGCGGCCGATGCCGTGGCCCGCCCCGGTCACCAGCGCGCGGGAACCTTGGAGATCAGCAGACATGGGGGGATAACCCTTTCGATAACCGGCCGTCGAGGACCGGGACCGGTCACTTGAGACCGGCGGTGGCGAAGCCCTGTACGAAGTAGCGCTGGCCGATGAGGAAGAGCACGACCATGGGCAGGGTCGCGAGCGTGGTGCCCGCCATCAGGAAGTGCCACTGGGGGCCGTTCTCCGTCTTGAAGACCGACAGCCCTACCTGGATGACCCGCAGACTGTCCGTCCGGGTCACCAGCAGCGGCCACAGGAAGTTGTTCCAGGACGACTCGAAGGTCAGCAGCGCCACCGTGATGAGCGCGGGCTTGACCTGCGGCGTCATGATCCGGGCGTAGATCCGGAACTCGCCCAGCCCGTCCAGCCGGGCCGCCTCCTCCAGCTCCACCGGCAGGTCCAGGTAGAACTGCCGGAAGAGGAAGACGGCGAACGGGGTGACCGCACCGGGCACGATGAGCGCCCACCAGGTGTCGAGCCAGCCGCTGCCGCCCTGGCCGAACAGGTCGTTCCCGCCGGCCAGCGGCATGAAGCGGACGATCAGGAATTCAGGCAGCACCTTGGTGTAGGTAGGAATCATCAGGGCCGCGATGAAGAGATAGAAGATGACCTCGCTGCCCCGGAACCTGATCCGGGCCAGCGCGTACCCGGCCATCGAGGCGATCAGCAGATTGAGCACGGTGTGGCTGGTCGCGATGATGAAGCTGTTGCGCGCGTACGTGGCGAAGGGCGCGGCCTTCAGCGCCTCGGTGTAGTTGCCGAAGTCCCAGTGCTCCGGCAGCAGTCCGGCGTCCTGCGACGCGATCTCCACCGGTGTCTTCAGCGAGGTCAGTACCATCCAGATGAACGGCACCACCATCAGCAGGGAGATGACGGACAGCGTCACGTAGAGCGCGATCCGGCCGGCGGCGAGCGGCTTCCGCTGCGCCGCCACCCCGGGCTTGTGCAGCTCAGTTGTGGCCACGGGTGCCTCCCATGATCCGCCGGTTGACCAGGGTGAAGCCCATCAGCAGGACGAACAGCACCAGCGACTGGGCGCAGGCGTAGCCGACGCGGAACTCCCGGAACGCGGACTTGTAGATCTCATACGTCATCATCGTGGTGCTGTTGGCCGGCCCGCCCTCGGTGAGGATGTAGATCTGGTCGAACGACTGGAACGCGCTGATCATCGAGGTGATGAGCACGAAGAACGTCGCGGGCTTCAGCAGCGGCAGCGTGATCGAGAAGAACTGCCGCACCTTGGACGCGCCGTCCACCGACGCCGCTTCGTACAGCTCCTTCGGCAAGGACTGGAGCGCGGCCAGGTAGATGAGCATCTTCATGCCGATGCCCTGCCAGACGCCGACCAGGATCACCGAGGGCAACGCCCAGGTGGTCGACGAGAGCCAGGCCGGCCCGTCGATCCCGACGAAGGAGAGCAGGGCGTTGAACAGCCCGTTGCCCGGGTTGTAGATCCACAGCCAGACCAGCGCGATCGCCACGGTCGCGGTGACCTGCGGCAGGAAGATCGCGGTACGGAAGATGCCGCGCGCCCTGAGGCCCGTGTGCAGCGCGAGCGCCAGCAGCAGTCCCAGCATCATGCCGAACGGCACGGTGAAGAAGGTGTAGACGACGGTGTTGACGATGGACTTGCGGAACACCGCGTCGTCCAGCATCTCCTTGAAGTTGTCCAGCCCCACGAACTGCGGCGGCGTCAGCACGTCGTACTTCGTGAAGGCCAGGACCACCGAGGCGACGACCGGCAGGCCGATCCAGAGGGCGGCGTGCAGCAGGGCGGGCGCCACCATCAGCATGCCGGCCCGCTGCCTGCGGCGACCGGGGCCCGTCGGGGTCCTGTCGGCCCGCTGCCTGGCGGGCCGGGTGTTATCGGGCGGGGAAGGCGGCCGAGCGGGCCGTGCCTTCAGTACGGATGTTGCTCCCACAGCGACGCCTCACATCCGGCCGATGGCGGCTTCGGCGAGACGGCCGAGTTCCGCGATGGCGTCCTTCGCGGACTGGTTGCCCACGATCGCGGGCTCCAGCGTCGGCTTGATCTTCTCGCGGATCTCCATCCACGCGGCGGTGCCGCCCTCCGAATGGGCCGCACCCATGTTCCGCAGGGAGAGATCGACGAACTTGTTCTCCTTCACATAGCCGGATTCGTTGAGATCCTTGAGGCCCGGCACCGAACCACGCTGCTTCGCCGCGCCCAGGATCGACTCGGGGGTCGCGAGGTACGCGACCAGGGCCCGGGCCGCCGCAGGGTGCTTGGAGCTCGCCGACTGGGTGACCAGCGTGCCGCCCTGGAGCATGGCCGGCTTGCGGTTGGCCAGCACGAACGCGCCGAGGGTGTCGTCCTTCAGCAGTTGCGGGTTCTGTGCGCGGACCTGCTCCCACAGGGCGCTGGTCGTCATCATCATCGACGCCTGGCCGGTCTGGACGTTCGACGGTGCACCGGCGGCCGTCTTCTTCGTGTAGTCCGCCGAGCCGTCCTCGATCAGGTCCTTGAAGAACTGCAGCGCCTCGACGCCCCGGCTGTCGGTGAACAGCACCTTCTTGCCGTCGGCGCTGAACAGCTGACCGCCGTTGGCGAACAGGAAGGTCTCCCAGCACTGGCGCAGATCGATGGAGAACGGGTCGAAACCGATCCGGCCGTCCTTCGTCAGCTGCTTCGCCACGGCCCGCAGTTCGGCCCAGTTGGCGGGGGTCTTCTTGATCCCCGCCTCGGCGAAGTGGTCCTTGCGGTAGACGACGATGCGGGTGTCGAGGACCACAGGCAGCGCGTACAGCTTGCCTTCGTAGCGCGACGGTTCCAGCACGCGCTTCTCGTAGTCGTGCGCGGTGGCGAACTTCTCCGGCAGCTCGGCGATCGCCTTCTTGGCGGCGAACGGCGGGATCCAGCCGACGCCCATCATCATCACGTCGGGCAGCAGCCCGCCGGCCAGGCCCGTGGTGATCTTCTCGTTGAGCTGCGCGTACGTGGTGTAGTCCACGTTCACCTTGACGTCCGGATACTTCTTCCGGAAGCCGCCGATGATCTGCTTCTCCAGCAGCGTCTTGCCGTTGGCGCCTTCGAAGATCGGGGTGAGCAGCGTGATCTCGCCCTCGGCGGGACCGTCGGCGGAGCCGGCCGTCGCGGAGCCGGTGCCGCAGCCCGAAAGTGCGGCCGCAGCCGTCCCGGCGCCGATCGCGGCGAGCAGCGTCCGTCGTGTGAGTTCCATTGGGCACCCCTTTTGAGGTGGAGGCAGTGGATCGATCCAGCGATGGCGACCCGGCCATGGCTGGGAAGCGCTGGTAAATCGATGCACTGAGACTAGGAATCCTCCGAGAGGCGCGTCAACAGCTGATGCACAAGAATTTTCAGGGAAGTTAACGGGTGTACCGGTGAAGAGAGTTAAGTAAATCGGTACACTAGTGTGGCTGAACACGTTCCGAACCGGAGGTGGCATGAGCGGGGTAACGATCCATCAGGTCGCGGAGGCCGCGGGTGTCTCCGCCAGCACCGTGTCGAACGTCCTCAACGGACGTACGGACCGTATGCAGGCGGCGACCCTGGCCCGCGTGGAGCGGGTGATCGAGCAGCTCAGCTACCGGCCCAACCGTGCGGCGCGCATGCTGCGCACCGGGCGGATCAAGGTCATCGGCCTGATCGTGCCGTCCGTCGCCAACCCCTTCTGGGGCGCGCTCGCCCGGGAGCTGGAGGCCATCGCGCTGGCCGAGGGGTATCACGTACTGCTCTGCAACAGCGAGCGCGATCCGGCCCGTGAGCTCAAGTACGGTGAGGAGCTGCTGGCCGACGGGGTGAGCGGAGTGGTGCTCTGCTCCTCACTGCCCTCGCTCGACCATGTGGCACCGCTGCTCGGGCGGGGTCTGAAGATGGTCGCCTTCGACCGCACCGCCCAGGCCGGCGATCCGCCGTCCCTCGCCTCCATCAGCGTCGACAACGCGATGGGGGCGGAGCTCGCCACTCGTCATCTGCTCGAACTGGGCCACCGCCGCCTGGCGTTCGTCTCCGGATCCGTCAACAGCGTCAACCGCCGAGAGCGGCTGCGCGGCTTCCGCGCCGCGCTGGAGTCGGCGGGCCTCGACCCGGCGGACGCGATCGTGTGGCCCGGCGCCGAGACGACCGAGTTCGGTGACAAGGACGCCGCCGAACTGGGCCGCAACGCCGCCCGTGAACTGCTCTGCGGCCCGCGTCCGCCCACCGCGTTCGTCGCCATCAACGACATGTGCGCCATCGGGATCTGCCGGGGCGCGAAGGACGCCGGCCGCAGCGCCGGACAGGACGTCTCCGTGGTCGGGTTCGACGACATCCTGCTCGCCGACCTCTTCGAACCGCCGCTGACCACCGTCCGTCAGCCGCTGCCGGAGATGGCCGCCGAGACGTTCCAGCAGCTCCGGGCCCGTATCGACTCGGCACCGGTCGCCGGGCGTTCGCTCCTGATCAGGCCGAGACTGGTGGTCCGCGAGTCGACGGCCCCCGCACCCGTCGAGGCGGCCGCGCCGGGCGGCACCTACGCGCACCGGTGAGCCGCCGGCGCACCGGCGCGGGCCACGCCTGCTGCCGCACGCACCGCTGCCTCGCCAGGGGTGGAGAGTTCGGTGGTCTCGCATGGCACGATCGGTTGCCCCGCAACCGGTCGACGAGCCGGTTGCACCGGGCGGAAGGACCCATGTCTACACGGTGGAGTCTGACGATCGACTGCGCGCACCCCGCACGGCTCGCGGAGTTCTGGGCGCTCGCCCTGGGCTACGCGCCGAAGCCGCCGCCGAGGGGCTTCGCCAGCTGGGAGGAGTGGTTCGCGCACTACGACGTCCCGGAGGAGGAGTGGGACGACGGCGCGTACCTGGCGGACCCGGACGGCGAGGGGCCCGCCCTGTCGTTCATGAAGGTGCCCGAGCCGAAGGCGGGGAAGAACCGGCTGCACCTGGATGTACAGGCCGGCGGCGGCCGCGACGTGCCGTGGGAGGTGCGGTGGCCGCGCGTACGGGAGGCACTCGGGCGGCTGACCGCCGCGGGTGCGAGGGTTCTTCATGAGTACGAGGTCCAGGGCAGGCCGGACCACTATGTGATGGCGGACCCGGAGGGGAACGAATTCTGCCTGTTGTGACCGCCGGCAGAACCGAAGACGCGACGGAGCAGGCCCACGCCCGGCCGGAGGTCCGCGCCCGGGCAGTCCGGGGGCTGGTTCAGTTCGCCCGGTAGCGGGAGGCGAGGGCGGTGCTCTGGCCGCCGAAGGCGGCGACGTCGGCCTGGAACACGGCGTCGAGGAGGCGGGTGTCCTCGACGCCGGGGGCGCAGACGACTTCGCCGACCTCCAGGCCGCGCAGCGCGGCGGTCACGGCGTCCTCGGCGCTCATGCGGGGCGCGTGGCTCAGGTCGAGGCCCTGGCGCGAGTGGAATTCGGTGGCGACGATCCCGGGGCAGAGGACCTGGACCTGGACGCCGGTGCCGTCGAGTTCGGCGCCGAGGGCCTGGGACATCGCGACGAGGTGGGCCAGGGAGCCCGCGTAGACGGCGCGCCGGGGCATGAGGGACTTGTCGGCCGGGCCGCTGAAAGCGATCATTCCGGCTACGTTGATGATCTTCCCATCACCCCGCTCCTGCATGCTGGCTCCTGGATGTCATAGGGACACAGTCACTCGCCGAATGACCGCCCGGGAGGCGGGAGCCGGGAGGACGCGCGACCGAACCGCTGGGGCGCGGGCAATCGGACCGCCCGCGCCCCGTCGGGTGGCTCCGTCAGTCCACCGAGGCGGTCCAGCCGTTCGCCTCGATGCGCCGGGCGTCGGACGGTCTGGCCTCGTCGAAGACCGTACGACCGCCGTCCTCGACCCTGATCGCGTCCACGTACACTCCGCGGCCGACGTACAGCTGGTCCGTGGCGTACCGCCAGCGCAGCAGCAACTCCGCGCCGCTCCACGGTGCGAGGTCCGCCTCGAGCCGGTGCCAGACCCGGCCGGACCAGCCGGAGACCTTGCCCGCCGGATGGGGTTCGGGCTGCTCCGGACGGTTGCGTGTGGTGAACGGGACCGGCTGCCAGGTGGCCCCCGCGTCCGCCGAGGCCTCCAGGAAGAGGAAGTCGGAACCGGGCTCAGTGTCCCACCACAGCGCGCAGGTCAGCCCGGCCCGCGCGGAGGTGAGGGCGACCGGCGGGAGCGACAGGGTGGCCGACGAGGCGCTCGCCATGCCGGAGAACCAGGCCGTACGGCCCCGGGCGGGGCGGACCGCGACCGCGCGGGCCATCTGGTTGGCGGTGGCGACACGCGGCGCGCTGCCGGAGCGCCAGCTGCGCACCGGGTGGACCGAGTTGCCCAGCACGATCAGGAACGAGTCGGTGCTCGGGTCGAGGACCAGGCTGGTGCCCGTGAAGCCGGTGTGGCCCGCCGTCCGCGGGGTGGCCATCGCCCCCATGTACCAGTGCTGGTAGAGCTCGAAGCCGAGGCCGTGTTCGTCACCGGGGAACGCGGTGTTGAAGTCCGTGAACAGCAGGTCCACCGAGTCGGCCGACAGGATTCTCGCGCGGCCGTAGACCCCGCCGTTGAGCAGGGTGCGGGCGAGGATCGCCAGGTCCCAGGCGCAGGAGAACACCCCGGCGTGGCCCGCGACACCGTCCAGGCTGTACGCGTTCTCGTCGTGCACCTCGCCCCAGACCAGTCCGCGCTCCAGCCCGGACCAGGGGAGCCGGGCGTCCTCGGTCGCCGCGATCTTCGGTTTCCAGGAGGCCGGCGGGTTGTAGCGAGTGCGGTGCATCCCGAGCGGAGCAGTGATCTGTTCGCGGAGCAGCACATCCTCGGTGCGGCCGGTGATCTTCTCCAGTACCAGCTGGAGCGAGATCAGATTGAGGTCGGAGTAGAGGTACGCCGTGCCGGGCGGGCTCGCCGGCACCTCCTTCCAGAGCAGCTCCAGCTTCCCCTCCCGGGTCGGCGCCTTGTAGAGCGGGATCCAGGCGCGGAAACCCGAGGTGTGCGTGAGCAGCTGTCGGATCGTGATGTCCTGCTTGCCGCCGCCGGCGAACTCGGGCACATACGAGGCGACCGTCGCCTCCAGCTCCAGCGCGCCGCGCTCGATCTGCTGCACGGCCAGGATCGAGGTGAACAGCTTCGAGACCGACGCCAGGTCGAAGACCGTGTCCTCGGCCATCGGGATCTGCTGGTCCGCCGGGAACTCCACGCCGGTGTCGGTCTTCTCGTCGTACGCCGCATAGCGCACCGCCTTGCCGATCGGCCGGTGCAGCGCCACCGTGCCGCCCCGCCCCGCGAGCAGCACGGCGCCCGCGTACCACGGGTGTTTCGGGGAGGCGGCGAGGTATCTCTCCGCCTCGGTGACGAGCCGGTCCAGCGGTTCCTGCAGCAGCCCCGCGCGGTCGGCCGAACCGCGCCGCAGCGTCGGCCCGTGCTGACTCGTCCCCGCCGCGGTGCCTGTACCCATGTCCGACGACCCCGCCCCCGACTCCGTGGCAGACGCCGCCGCCGCGAACGGAATGGGCGCCAGGGCGATTGCTCCGCCCAGGGCAAGCATCCCACCGCCCAGCCTTCGCCGGCTGATGCCCCCGCCCGCCGTGTCCTCGGTCATCCGGAACCCCTTCCCCATGCCTGAAAGTAACTTTCGAAATCTCTTCCGAGTATGAAACTTCCTGCCGAAGCGGCAGGGTACTGTCACCCTCCGCCGTCTCGCAGGTCCCCGGAGTCACAAAGAATCTGACACAGCATCAGAAAATCTCTTCCTTCGGTTGTCGGACTGCGGCATCCTGCCGCCCATGGAGACGGAGCTGAGTCAAAAACTGGGGATCGAGCACGCCATCTTCGGCTTCACGCCCTTCCCGGCGGTGGCCGCGGCCATCACCAGGGCCGGTGGATTCGGCGTACTCGGCGCGGTCCGCTACACCGCCCCCGACGACCTCGCACGCGACCTCGACTGGATGCAGGAACATACGGACGGCAAGCCCTACGGCCTCGACGTCGTCATGCCCGCCAAGAAGGTGGAGGGCGTGAGCGAGGCCGAGGTGGAGGCGATGATCCCGCCAGGGCACCGGCAGTTCGTCCTGGAGACCCTGGCCAAGCACGGCGTCCCCGAACTCGCCGAGGGCGAGGCGTCGGGCTGGCGCATCACGGGCTGGATGGAGGAGGTCGCCCGCAATCAGCTCGACGTGGCGTTCGACTATCCGATCAAGCTCCTCGCCAATGCGCTGGGCTCACCCCCCGCCGACGTCGTCGCCCGCGCCCACGACCGGGGCGTGCTCGTCGCCGCGCTCGCCGGAAGCGCCAGACATGCCCGCCACCACGCGGAGGCGGGCATCGACATCGTCGTCGCCCAGGGCTACGAGGCGGGCGGCCACACGGGCGAGATCGCCTCCATGGTCCTTGTCCCGGACGTGGTCGACGCCGTGGGCCCTCTCCCGGTCCTCGCCGCCGGCGGCATCGGCAGCGGCGAACAGGTCGCCGCCGGGCTCGCCCTGGGCGCGCAGGGCGTCTGGCTCGGCTCCCTCTGGCTCACCACCGAGGAGGCCGACATGCACTCCCGGGCGCTGACCGCCAAACTCCTCGCCGCGGGCTCGGGCGACACCGTCCGCTCGCGCGCCCTCACCGGCAAACCCGCACGTCAGCTCCGTACCGAATGGACCGACGCCTGGGACGACCCTTCGGGACCCGGCACCCTGCCCATGCCGCTCCAGGGACTCCTGGTCGCCGAAGCCGTCTCCCGCATCCAGAAGTACGAGACGGGCGCCCTGCTCGGCACGCCCGTCGGCCAGATCGTCGGGCGGATGAACACCGAACGCAGCGTGCGGGCCGTCTTCGACGACCTGACCAGCGGCTTCGAACGAGCCGTCGACCGGATCAACCGCATCGCCGGACGGAGCGCCTCATGAACCAGCCGCCCAACGGCTTCTGGGCCCAGGCCACCGCCGACCCCGACCGCACGGTCCTGGTCGCCCCCGACGGCGGGACGTGGACGGCGGGACGGCTGCACGCCGAGGCCAACCGCATGGTCCACGGACTGCGCGCGGCCGGCCTCGAGGAGGGCGACGCCTTCGCGGTCGTCCTGCCCAACGGCGTCGAGTTCCTCACCGCCTACCTCGCCGCCTCGCAGGCCGGCTTCTACCTCGTCCCGGTCAACCACCATCTCGTCGGGCCGGAGATCGCCTGGATCGTCTCCGACTCGGGCGCCAAGGTGCTCATCGCCCACGAACGCTTCACCGAGGCCGCGACCGCCGCCGCCGACGAGGCGAAACTGCCCGCGAGCCACCGCTACGGAGTCGGCGCGGTCGACGGCTTCCGCCCGTACGCCGAACTGCTGGAGAACCGGCCGGTGTCGCCCCCGGAGGGCCGCTCGCTCGGCTGGGTCATGAACTACACCTCCGGTACCACCGGCCGCCCGCGCGGCATCCGCCGGCCGCTGCCCGGCAAACTCCCCGAGGAGAGCTACCTCGGCGGCTTCCTCGGCATCTTCGGCATCAAGCCGTTCGACGGCAACGTCCACCTCGTCTGTTCACCGCTCTACCACACCGCCGTGCTGCAGTTCGCGGGCGCCGCCCTGCATATCGGCCACCCCCTCGTCGTGATGGACAAGTGGTCGCCCGAGGAGATGCTGCGGGCGATGGACACCCACCGCTGCACCCACACCCATATGGTCCCCACCCAGTTCCACCGCCTCCTCGCGCTTCCCGAGGAGGTCCGCCGGCGGTACGACGTCTCGGCGATGCGCCATGCCATCCACGGCGCCGCGCCCTGCCCCGACCACGTCAAAAGGGCCATGATCGACTGGTGGGGCCGGTGCGTCGAGGAGTACTACGCGGCCAGTGAGGGGGGCGGCGCCTTCGCCACCGCCGACGACTGGCTGAAGAAGCCGGGCACCGTCGGCCGGGCCTGGCCGATCAGCGAGCTCGCGGTCTTCGACGACGACGGAAACCGGCTGGGCCCGGGCGAACTCGGCACCGTCTACATGAAGATGAGCACCGGCGGCTTCAGCTACCACAAGGACGAGAGCAAGACGAAGAAGAACCGCATCGGGGACTTCTTCACCGTCGGCGACCTCGGCGTCCTGGACGAGGACGGCTACCTCTTCCTCCGCGACCGCAAGATCGACATGATCATCTCCGGCGGGGTGAACATCTACCCGGCCGAGATCGAGAGCGTCCTGCTCAGCCACCCCGCCGTCGCCGACGCCGCCGTCTTCGGCATCCCGCACGCCGACTGGGGCGAAGAGGTCAGAGCCGTCGTCGAGGCCGCCGAAGGCCATGAGGCGGGCGAGGAACTCGCCGCCGGGATCCTCGCCCACTGCGAGGGGCTGCTCGCCGGGTACAAACGCCCCAAGACCCTCGGCTTCATCACGACGATGCCCCGCGACCCCAACGGCAAGCTGTACAAACGGCGGCTGCGCGAACCGTACTGGGAAGAGCACGGCTGAGCCTCGTACGGACGCCGGCGCACGGCCTCACGATCAGCCCCTGGACCCGCAGCGGGCCAGGGGCTGATCGCGTGTCGGCGCCGACTACCGGTGCTCGCGCACCCGCACCACCTTCAGCGCGGGCGAACGCGCGATGTCCTTCTCGCAGAACCGCGACGTCACCCAGCGCTCACCCGAGTACAGCTCGGTCTGGTCGCTGGAGTGCGGCGACGCCGGATTCGACGACTGCCCGTACGTGAGCAGCGTGCGCGCCACCGGACAGGGACCGCCGTCCCAGCCGACCGCCTGGATGTAACTGGAGCCGGTCGAGACGTCCGTGTACCCGCCCGCGGCCGCGTCCCACACGCCCTCGGTCTTGTTCCAGATGCCCAGCGACTCGGTACCGCCGCCGACCGGGATGCGCCGCTCACCGCGCGGCACCGACTGGTGCTCGCCCAGCGGCGCGTCCAGGGCGATGCCCAGGCCCCTCAGCTCGGCCACCGCGTCGGCGAGAGCCGTGAGGACCCGCGGGGCCGAGGTGTTGAGCGTGTTCGGCGTGCCGACCGGGTCGGCGGGAGAGAACGGCACCTTCCACAGTTCGGCCGCAGGAACCGCCACGGCCCTGCGCCAGAACCGGTCGAAGAGCAGCGCGCCCCGGCTCCCCGTGTCGACCGTCCGGTCCCAGTCGCGCAGCACCGGGCAGGCCGCCGAGACATCGACCGGCGCGCCCGTGCTCCCGGAGGTCGTTCCGCCGGGCAGCGCCGCGCAGGCGCGGGCCAGTCCGGCCGCGGCCAGATCGCCGGCCGGCGCCCGGTTCGCGAACTGCTGGCTCTGGAGATCCGCGACGGTCAGCCGGCCCTCGGCCGCCATCGCGGACACGTCCTCGACGGCGCCCCGGGTCCGCAGGGAGCGCGGTGTGCCGACGGTCCCGAAGACGCGCTCGTAGCCCGACACCGGGGCGTCGGCGTTGGCCAGCCAGGCGCTGTCGTTGGAGTTCTCGACGTACGGCGCGTTCTCCACGGTCGGCATCCGGCCCGGGCCGAAGATCCCGGGCTGCACGGCGTCCGGGTCGGACCCCGGCGCGCAGTCGCTCCGTGAGCCGTCGAGCACCGCGAGCCCCGACGTCGGGTACGTGGCCCGGCCCAGCGGGGTCGAGCAGCGCTCGGCGAGCTCGTCCGTGATCCTCGGCAGCACCTGCGACTGCGAGAAGAGGGTGTGCCCCGAGGAGTCGGCCGCGATCGTGTTGACCCACGGCAGCCCCTGCGTACGGCTCAGCGCCTCCTTGATCCCGGCCGTGCTGCGGGCCTTGCTGAACCCGAGCGCGGTGTCTCCCGAGCGCAGGTTCACCGCGTTCGGGTCGCCCAGCGCGTACGCGGCCGTCCGCGTCCACGGCAGCGGCAGGCCCGCGCCGAGCGAGGTGACGACGGGCCCGTAGCGGGTCCACCACTGCGTACGTGTCACCTCCCGGCCGTCCTCGACCGCCACGGTGACCGTGCGCCGCGTCATCCGCTGCGGCGCCCCGTCCACCAGGTAGACGGTCGGATCGGCCGGATCGAGGGTCAGCTGGTGCAGATTGAGGGTGACCCCCGTGGCCACCGTGTGGCTCCAGGCGACGTACGCGTTGTGCCCGATCGACATGGTCGCCGAGCCCAGCAGCGAACCGCCCGCCACATTCAGCTCACCGGGGATCGTCTGCTGGGACTGCCAGAACCGCCGGCCGCCCTGCCACGGATAGTGCGGGTTGCCGAGCAGCAGCCCCCGCCCGTTCGCCGTCGTACTGCCGCGGAACGCCACGGCGTTGGACCCCATGTCCGCGTTCTGCGTCGACAACAGCCGCGCCGCCGCGTCCGCCGCGTCATCCGGGGACGGCGAAGCGGGCGCCGGCGTGGCGGCCGGCGGCTGTGCGGCCGTGATGCCGTCGATGCCGCGTCCCTGACCGCCGAGCACCGAGAGCGCGAAGGCGCGCTCCGCGACATCGAGCGCGGTCACCGGGCGTACCCAGCGGGCACCCCGGCAGGCCGGGTCGGTGATCCGGTTCTGCGCCAGCCAGGCGTTGTAGCCGGCCGCCCAGCCACGCTGGAGTTCCTTCGTCGTACGGCTCGGCCCGGCCGGAGCGGGCACCTTCAGCAGCTTCTCCACGGTGCGGGTGTCGCGCACCCCGCGGAAGTACAGGTCGCTGGACAGGTTCTTCGCCGCCGAGGACAGCGAGCCGTCCGGCGACGCGTCGGGGCCGAAGTACCGGGACCGCTCCCCGCGCAGCGTGACGAAGCCGTCGGCGAGCGTGCACACCTGGTCGGCGGCCTGCGCCCAGCCGTTGCCGAAACCCAGATTCGCGTAGTCCTTCGCCACGATGTGCGGTATGCCGTACTCGGTGTAGCGGATCACGGCCGAGAGTCCGCCGGCCGACGGGTGGTGGGCGGGGGCGGTGTGCGCCGAGACCGGCGGCAGTGACGCCGACACGGTGAACAGCGCGAGACCGGATACGGCGAGGATCCTCAGACGGTTCCGGAGAGGCAACGGTCCTCCCAACTCTGCGGGTACGAGAGACGGTTACTCGGGAGTTCGAGATGTCGTGGGCAACTCAGCCAGCACATCCGTACGTCTGTCAACATCCCGGCCGGTATCCGGGCCCTTGACCGCGGGACCCCGGCCGCACAGGATCACGCCATGACCGGTGTACGCAGCAGCACAGTCGACGGCGTCCTGACCCGCAGCGCACGGCGCACCCCCGGGCGCACCGCCCTCCGGTACGCCGACCGGACCTGGACCTACCGCGGTCTCGACGAGGCGGTCGGCACCGCGGCCGCCGTCCTCATGGACGGGCACGGACTGCGCCCGGGGGACAGGGTCGCCTCGTACGCCCACAACTCCGACGCGTACCTCATCGCGTACCTCGCCTGTGCCCGGGCCGGACTCGTCCATGTGCCGGTCAACCAGAACCTCACCGGCGAGGACCTCGCGTACATCCTGAACCAGTCCGGCAGCTCTCTCGTCCTCACCGACCCGGACCTCGCCGGCCGGGTCCCGCCGGAGCATTCCGTGCGGCCGCTCCGCGACGCGCCCGGCTCGCTCCTTGCGGAACTCGGCACTCCGCGCCCCTTCACGTCCGCGCACGAACCGTCGGCCGACGACCTGGTCCAGCTGCTGTACACCTCCGGCACCACCGCCATGCCCAAGGGCGCGATGATGACGCACGGCGCCCTCGTCCACGAGTACGTCAGCGCGGTGGCCGCGCTGGATCTGCGCGCCACCGACCGGCCCGTGCACGCGCTGCCGCTCTACCACTCCGCGCAGATGCACGTCTTTCTGCTGCCCTACCTCGCGGTCGGCGCGGAGAACACGATCATCGACGCCCCCGACGCGGCCCGGATCTTCGACCTCGTCGAGTCGGGCCGGGCGGACAGCCTCTTCGCCCCGCCCACCGTCTGGATCGGCCTCGCCAACCACCCGGACTTCACCGCCCGCGACCTCGGCGGCCTGCGCAAGGCCTACTACGGGGCGTCGATCATGCCCGTCCCGGTGCTGGAACGCCTCCGTGAACGCCTCCCGGACCTCGCGTTCTACAACTGCTTCGGCCAGAGCGAGATCGGCCCCCTCGCCACGGTCCTGGGACCGGACGAGCACGAGGGCCGGATGGACTCCTGCGGCCGGCCCGTCCTCTTCGTCGAGGCGAAGGTCGTCGACGAGAGCGGCAAGGACGTGCCCGACGGCACCGCGGGTGAGGTGGTCTACCGCTCACCCCAGCTGTGCGGCGGCTACTGGGACAAGCCGCAGGAGAGCACCGAGGCGTTCCGCGACGGCTGGTTCCACTCCGGCGACCTCGCCGTCCGTGACGCGGAGGGCTACTTCACGGTGGTCGACCGGGTGAAGGACGTCATCAACTCGGGCGGCGTCCTCGTCGCCTCCCGCCAGGTCGAGGACGCCCTCTACACCCACCCCGCCGTCGCCGAGGCGGCGGTCGTCGGACTGCCCGACGAGCGATGGATCGAGGCCGTCACCGCCGTCGTCGTGCTGCGGGGGGAGGCGACCGAGGCCGAACTCATCGCGCACACCCGCGAGAAGCTGGCCCACTTCAAGGCCCCGAAGAGGGTCGTGTTCGTGGACGGCCTCCCGCGCAACGCCAGCGGAAAAATCCTCAAGCGGGAGCTCCGCGACCGCTTCGCCTGACAGGCCGTTACAGCCTTCGCCGCAGTGGCCGGGCCGGGTCTACTTCTCCCGCTCGTCCACGATCCGCCGGAATTTGCCGACCGACCTCTCCAGCGTCTCCGGATCGAGGATGTCGACCCGGACCGAGACCCCGATCCCGTCCTTGACGGCCGCCGCGACCGATGCGGCCGCGGCCGCCCGCTGCTCCGCCGTAGCGCCGGCCCGCGCCTCCGCCCGCACCGTGAGCACGTCCAGCCGCCCCTGGCGGGTCAGCCGCAGCTGGAAATGCGGCGACACCCCGGGCGTACGGAGCACGATCTCCTCGATCTGCGTCGGGAAGAGGTTCACCCCGCGCAGGATCACCAGATCGTCGCTGCGCCCGGTGACCTTCTCCATGCGCCGGAAGACGCGGGCCGTGCCGGGCAGCAGCCTCGTCAGGTCCCGGGTCCGGTAGCGGATCACCGGCATGGCCTCCTTCGTGAGCGAGGTGAACACCAGCTCCCCCTCGGCCCCTTCGGGCAGCACCTCGCCGGTGAACGGGTCGACCACCTCGGGATAGAAGTGGTCCTCCCAGATGTGCAGCCCGTCCTTCGTCTCCACGCACTCCTGCGCCACGCCCGGGCCCATCACCTCGGACAGTCCGTAGATGTCGACCGCGTCGATCGCGAACCGCTCCTCGATCTCGCGCCGCATCTCCTGCGTCCACGGCTCGGCCCCGAAGATCCCCACCTTCAGCGACGTCGTGCGCGGGTCGACACCCTGGCGCTCGAACTCGTCCAGGAGGGTCAGCATGTAGGACGGCGTCACCATGATGATCTCGGGCCTGAAGTCCTGGATCAGCTGGACCTGCCGTGCCGTCATGCCCCCCGAGGCGGGAATGACCGTGCAGCCGAGCCGCTCCGCGCCGTAGTGCGCCCCGAGGCCGCCGGTGAACAGGCCGTACCCGTAGGCCACATGCACCTTCTGCCCGGGCCGGCCCCCGGCCGCCCTGATGGAACGGGCGACCACGTCCGCCCAGGTGTCCAGATCCCTCTCGGTATAGCCCACGACCGTCGGGCGGCCGGTCGTCCCGCTGGAGGCGTGGATCCGCCGCACCCGCTCCTCGGGAACGGCGAACATCCCGAACGGATAGTTGTCGCGCAGATCGGCCTTGGTGGTGAACGGGAACCTGGCCAGATCGGCCAGTGAACGGCAGTCGTCCGGATGCAGCCCCGCCCGGTCGAACGCCTGCCGGTAGTGGCCGACCCGCTCGTACGCGTGACGCAGGGTCGCCCGCAGCCGCTCCAGCTGCAAGGCCTCCAACTCCTCGCGGCCCATCCGTTCCGCCGCGTCCAGCAGAGCCGTCATGCGGACCTCCCTCATCCCGTGCCGTACAGACGACCGATCATTCGGTCGTTCCTTTCGGGAGCAGTAATTCAGGATCTTCCTCGCTGTGGCAAGAGGCGCGGCGTATCCGATGCCTGCCGCGAGTACGCCCGTACCGAACACGGCCGCATCACCCGGTCGGCCCTGTTTGGATGGGACCATGCCGACTTTCCAGACGTACGACGGAACCGAGCTCGCCTATCACGTCATGGGGGAGGGCGCGCCGCTGATCTGCCTGCCGGGCGGCCCGATGCGGGCCGGTGCCTACCTCGGGGACCTCGGCGGGCTCGGCGACGGCCGGCAGCTGATCGTGCTCGATCTGCGGGGGACAGGGGACTCCGCCGTGCCGGACGACCTCTCCACCTACCGCTGCGACCGGCTCGTCGACGACGTCGAGGCGCTGCGCCGGCACCTCGGGACCGACCGTGTCGACCTGCTCGCCCACTCGGCGGCCGGGGACCTCGCCTCGCTCTACGCGGCCCGGTACCCGCAGTCCCTGCGGAGCCTGATCCTCGTCGCGCCCACCACGAGGGCGGTCGGCTTCCCGTTCGTCGAGCGCGAGGCCCGTGAGGCCGCCGCGCTGCGCCGCTCGGAACCCTGGTACGCGCAGGCACTCCCAGCCCTGGAGGAGGTCTGGGCGGGACGACTGACCGACGAACTGCGCGCCGCCTCCAGGCCGTTCCTGTACGGACGCTGGGACGCCGCCGCGCAGGCCCACGCCGCACTGTCCCCGCGGCAGATCAACGCCGAAGCGGCCCAGGCCTATTACGGTCACGGGGCGTTCGATCCCGCGGAGACCGTCGCCGCGCTGCGCACGTTTGCCTGCCCCGTGCTCGTCCTCGCCGGTGAGTACGACGGCGTGACCACGCCCGACCGCGCCGCCGAACTGGCCGCGCTCTTCCCGAAATCGGAGTTCGCCGTGCAGCGCGGCGCCGGACACTTCCCCTGGCTGGACGACCCGGGGGCCTTCGTCCGCACCGTCACCGCCTTCCTCGACCCGGACGTGCACAGCGTCCAGGCCGGCGGGATCCGGCTCGCCCACCGAGTGTGGGGCGACCCGGCCGCACCGCCCGTCGTCCTCGTCCACGGACGGTGCGGTTCCAGCACCACCTGGGTGACCATCGCCGAACGGCTCGCCGCCCGGCACCGGGTGTACGCCTTCGACTTCCGCGGCCACGGACTCAGCGACTGGACCGGCCGCTACTCCTTCGAGCTGTTCCGCGACGACCTGCACGCCTTCCTGGAGGTCCGCAACCTCTCCGGAGCCACGGTCGTCGGCCACTCCATGGGCGGCGCCGCCGCGTATCTGCTCGCCGAACGGCAGCCCGGGCTCATCGGCCGCCTCGTCATCGAGGAGGCGCCGCCGCCCTTCCCGCTCGACCCCCCTCGGGCCCCCGTCGAGCGCCCCGAAGGCGCACTCGACTTCGACTGGCCCGTGGTCCCCTCCATCGACGCCCAGCTGAACGACCCCGATCCGGCCGGCCGCGAGCGCCTGGGCGAGATCGCCGCCCCCACCCTCGTCATCGGTGGCGGACCCGCGAGCCATATCGACCAGGAGGACCTCGCCTGGATGGCCCGGCAGATCCCCGGCGCACGACACGTCACCATCGACGCCGGCCATCTCGTGCACACCGAACGGCCGGAGGAGTTCCTCGCGGCCCTCCGGTCGTTCGGTGTGGGCTGACCCGGCTGGATCCGGCCGCTCGTTCGGCGTGCGCCGAACCCGCTGAATCCGCCCCACCCCGTCAGTCCCGGCGCAGCAGCGCCACCATGACCTCGTGCAGGGCCTTGTCGGCGTCCTCGACGCCCGACTCCGCACGCCAGGCGACGAACCCGTCGGGGCGCACGAGCACGGCTCCCTCGGAGCTCGTTCCGTGCGCCTCGGCCCAGTCGTCACCGGCCTCCGGCTCCAGATCGCCGCCCGGTCCCGTGCCGATCCCGAACGCGTCGAGCCGCACCCCCAGCCGCTCGCCGACCCGTGCGGCCGCCCGGCGCCATGCCACGTCCGCCGCGTCGGTCAGCAGCACGAACGACCGCTCGTACAGATCCAGCGTGGAGATCCGCTCACCCGCCCGGCGGACCCACAGGTGCGGCGCCCTGCTGCCCGGGTCACCCGTCAGCCGCACACCCTCCGGGACCACGGGCCGGTCCGGGCCGATGCCCAGCACCGCGCCGTCCACATAGCGGTAGCCCAGCGCCACGTTCAGCATCCCGCCCCGCTTCCCGCCGCCCACGGTCG
The DNA here is from genome assembly GCF_040302845.1 of Streptomyces sp. NPDC096323. Taxonomy (NCBI): domain Bacteria; kingdom Bacillati; phylum Actinomycetota; class Actinomycetes; order Kitasatosporales; family Streptomycetaceae; genus Streptomyces; species Streptomyces sp. NPDC096323. Next base: position 55,136 of record NZ_JBEOSI010000008.1, on the reverse strand, counting down.
GCGGCGCCGCATACCCCGGGTGGCTGTGCTCGCCGGAACGCGCCGACGCCCGCTCGCTCGTCGCCCGGGCCACCGGACGCCGCTCCGCCTCGTACGTGTCCAGCAGGCCCGGGCCCGCCTCTCCGCGCAGCACGGCCGCGAGCTTCCACGCCAGGTTGTGCGCGTCCTGGATACCGGTATTGGAACCGAACGCCCCCGTCGGCGACATCTCGTGCGCCGAGTCGCCGGCCAGGAACACCCGGCCCCGTGCGTAGCGGTCGGCCACCCGCTCCGCCGCGTGCCACGGCGCCTTGCCGGTGATCTCCACGTCGATGTCCGGCGCCCCGACCGCCTTGCGGATGTGGGCCACGCACCGCTCGTCCGTGAAGTCCTCCAGCGTCTCGCCGCGGCCGGGCTGCCACGGCGCGTGGAACACCCACTCCCGCTCGTTGTCCACCGGCAGCAGCGCGCCGTCCGCCTCCGGATTGGTCAGGTAGCACACGATGAAACGCCGGTCGCCCAGCACCTCCGCGAGCCCGCGGGACCGGAAGGTGATGCTCACGTTGTGGAAGAGGTCTCCCGCACCCGAACGGCCGATGCGCAGCTGCTCGCGGACCGGGCTGCGCGGACCGTCGGCGGCGATCAGGTAGTCCGCCCGCACGGTGGTGTGCTCGCCCGTCTCCCGGTTCTTCAGAACCGCGTCCACCCCCGACCCGTCCGGGTCGAACGAGAGCAGCTCGGTGGAGAACCGCAGATCGCCGCCCTGTTCCCGGGCCCGGTCCAGGAGGACCGGCTCCAGGTCGTTCTGGCTGCACAGGCACCAGCCGCTCGGGCTGAAGCGGGCGAGTGCGCCACCCGGGTCGATCTCCTTGAACAGCCACTCCTGGTCGTCACCGGTCAGTGAACCGGCCTGCAGAATGCCGTGGTTCTCCGCCAGCACGGAGGCCGCCGCCCGGATCTGCGGCTCCACCCCGGCCCTGCGGAAGATCTCCATGGTGCGGACGTTGTTGCCGCGGCCCCGTGGGTGTGTCGAGGTGGCGGCGTGCTTCTCGACCAGCAGGTGCTCGACGCCGAGCCGGCCGAGGAAGAGGGACGCGGACAGGCCCACCAGGGAGCCGCCCACGATGAGGACCGGTACATGGACGTCGACGTTCTCGTTCATCAGCTGCTCCCGCTCGGACGCCGTACAGATGCAGTGTCCATGCCCTTGTCGGAGCGGTTCGGACGCCCGCTCACCTGAACGGTTCATAAATCTCGCGTCAGCCGGACCAGCGTTTCACGATCGGTCACGGAGACGTCGCCCACGGTCCGGGCGGACCGTGCGCATCCGCCGGGAGACTCCCCGCTCCGACCCCCGCTCGACGGTTCCCACCGGCCCGGCCGGTTCTCCCCTCGTCTCGAAGGAGTTCGCAAGATGACCACCACGCTCTCGGAACGGACCTCCCAATCCGCCTTCGACGGATCAAGGCTGCGGGTCATCCTGCTGCTTGACCTGCACGACGGCGCCCAGAAGCAGTTCCTGGAGGCGTACGAGCACATGCGCAACCAGGTCGCCTCGATCCCCGGCCACATCAGCGACCAGCTGTGCCAGTCGATCGAGAACCCGTCGCAGTGGCTCATCACCAGCGAGTGGGAGAGCGCACCGCCCTTCCTCGCCTGGGTCAACAGCGAGGACCACGTCGCCACGGTCCAGCCCCTGCACAGCTGCGTGCGCGACACCCGCTCGCTGCGCTTCAGCGTCCTGCGCGAGACCGGCGCGGCCTTCGAGGAGAGCTTCGAGCCCGTCAAGGGCGGCCTTCAGGCCGCGCCCCGCCTCGGGGACGGGGTGGTGCGCCACGCGCTGACCTTCACCGTCAAGCCGGGCACCGAGGAGATCGTCGCGAAGATCCTCGCCGACTACGACTCCCCGCAGGCCCGGGTCGACGAGCACACCCGGCTGCGCCGCACCTCGCTGTTCATGCACGGCAACCGGGTGGTGCGCGCGGTCGAGGTCGAGGGCGACCTCCTCGCGGCCCTGCGCCACGTCTCCCGCCAGCCCGAGGTCCGGGCGGTCGAGGAAGCGATCAATCCGTACCTGGAACAGGACCGCGACCTGGCCGACCCCGACTCCGCCAGGATGTTCTTCACCCGGGCGGCCCTGCCCACCGTCCACCATGTGACGACGGGCCGGCACGCAGCCGGGGAGCGCAAGCGCCACGCGCTGTTCTACCAGGCCAAGGAGGGCTGCGGAATGGCGCTGGCCCGCCTCCTGGCCGAGCACGACGAGGAGGAGGCCGACAACACCGGCAGCCCCATCGAGAGCAGCACGATCTTCCAGCGCGACGACATCGTGGTCCGTCTGCTGGAGGTGGGCGGTCCGCTCGACGCGCAGCCCGCCAAGGCCCTCGGCATCCACGGCCCCGGGAAGGCCGCCCGGCTCGCCCGCCTCCTCGACGGCGAGGCGAACGCCGTGCCGGCGAGCGACGCGGACGCCGCACGCTTCCTGGCCCGGTCCGAGATGAAGCTGATCACCGACCGCCGGGCCGCGGAGTCCTGAGCCGCGCGGCAGCACCCCGGGGGTTCTCGCTCAACCCGTCGACTCAACGCGCCCAGCGCCAGGAGGAAAGCACTCATGACCATGCACCGGCCACGCATCGTGGACCTCAGTGAGACCCAGCCCAACACCAGGCGCGGAGGTGACCTGCGCGCCCTTCTCACCCCGACGGCCGTGGGCGCCACCAGCGGCTTCATGGGGCTGGCCATCATTCAGCCCGGCGACCGCATCGCGGAGCACTACCACCCGTACTCGGAGGAGTTCGTCTACGTCGTGGACGGGCTGCTCGAAGTGGACCTGGACGGTGAGCCGTACGCGATGCGACCGGACCAGGGGCTGCTGATTCCCCTGAACGTACGCCACCGCTTCCGTAACGTCGGTGACGTCGAGGCGCGCATGGTCTTCCACCTCGGCCCGCTCGCGCCCCGTCCGGAACTCGGTCACGTCGACACCGAAGCCACCGAGTCCGCCGAGCGGGGCGCGCCGCCAGAACGATCCGAGGCCGCCTCATGACCCGGCGCGTGGCCGTCACCGGCGTCGGCGTCGTCGCCCCGGGCGGCATCGGCACCCCGGCCTTCTGGGACCTCCTGTCCAACGGCCGCACCGCGACCCGGGGCATCACCCTCTTCGACCCGGCCGGCTTCCGGTCCCGGATCGCCGCCGAGTGCGACTTCGACCCGGCGGCGTACGGACTGGACGAGGAGGAGGTCGCCCGATCGGACCGCTATGTTCAGTTCGCGATGGTGGCCGCCCGCGAGGCGCTCGCCGACGCGGGCCTCGACCTGGAGCGGACCGACCCCTGGCGCATGGGCGTCTCGCTCGGCACCGCGGTCGGCGGCACCACCCGCCTCGAGCACGACTACGTCGCCGTCAGCGGCAGCGGAGCACGCTGGGACGTCGACCACCGCCCGGCCGGGCCCCACCTGGAACGCGCCTTCTCACCCAGCTCGCTTGCCTCGGCCGTAGCCGAACAGGTCGGCGCGCACGGGCCGGTGCAGACCGTCTCCACGGGCTGCACCTCCGGCCTCGACGCGATCGGCTACGCCTTCCACTCCATCGAGGACGGCCGCGTCGACGTGTGCATCGCCGGCGCGTCGGACTCGCCGATCACCCCGATCACCGTGGCGTGCTTCGACGCGATCAAGGCGACCTCGGCCAACAACGAGGACCCGGAACACGCCTCCCGGCCCTTCGACTCCCGCCGCGACGGCTTCGTGATGGGTGAGGGCGGAGCCGTCCTCGTCCTGGAGGAACTGGAGCACGCCCGCGCCCGCGGCGCGACGGTGTACTGCGAGATCGCGGGCTACGCGACGTTCGGCAACGCGTACCACATGACCGGGCTGACCCCCGAGGGTCTGGAGATGGCCGAGGCCATCAACCGGGCGCTCGGCCACGCCGGGATCGCCGCGGCCGACATCGACTACGTCAACGCTCACGGCTCGGGCACCAAGCAGAACGACCGGCACGAGACCGCCGCCGTCAAGCGGGCGCTCGGAGCGCACGCCCACGACGTCCCGATGAGCTCCATCAAGTCGATGGTGGGTCACTCGCTCGGAGCGATCGGCGCGATAGAGATCGCCGCCTGCGTGCTGGCACTGGTCCACCAGACGGTGCCGCCGACAGCGAACTACGAGTCCCCGGACCCGGAGTGCGACCTCGACTACGTGCCCCGCACCGCACGTCCGCTCAAACTGCGCAGCGTCCTGTCGGTCGGCAGCGGATTCGGCGGATTCCAGTCCGCGGTGGCCCTGACCAGAAGCGGTGGGAGGACACCATGAGCACCCGCAAGGCCCGGCGTACCGTCGTCACCGGCATCGGCGTCGTCGCCCCCAACGGCACGGACACCGAAGCATTCTGGAAGCGGACCCAGGAAGGCATGAGCGTTCTGGACCGGGTCACCCGCGAAGGGTGCGAGGAACTGCCGCTGCACGTGGCCGGCGAGGTCAGGGGCTTCGACCCCGTCTCGCTGATCGAGGAGCGCTACCTCGTGCAGACCGACCGGTTCACGCACTTCGCGATGGCCGCGGCCGACATGGCCCTGGACGACGCCCGGCTGGGCCGCGCCGACTACGAGGACGCGCCGTTCAGCGTGGGCGTGGTCACCGCGGCCGGTTCGGGCGGCGGCGAGTTCGGCCAGCGCGAGCTGCAGCGGCTGTGGGGCCAGGGCTCCAAGTACGTCGGCCCCTACCAGTCGATCGCCTGGTTCTACGCGGCCAGCACCGGCCAGATCTCCATCCGCGGCGGCTTCAAGGGGCCCTGCGCGGTGGTGGCCAGCGACGAGGCCGGCGGCCTCGACGCCCTGGCACACGCCGACCGGTCCGTCCGGCGCGGCACCGACGCGGTGGTGGTCGGCGCGGCCGAGGCCCCGCTCGCGCCCTACTCCGTCGTCTGCCAGCTCGGCTACCGGGACCTGAGCACCGTCGAGGACCCGGCGCGGGCCTACCGCCCGTTCACCTCGGACGCCTGCGGGTTCGTGCCCGCCGAGGGCGGCGCGATGTTCGTGGTCGAGGAGGAGACGGTGGCCAGGGAGCGCGGCGCCCGGGTCCGCGCCGAACTCGCCGGTCACGCGGCCACGTTCACCACCGCGATGCGCTGGGAGGAGTCCCGCGAAGGGCTCGCCCACGCCATCGAGGGTGCACTGCGGGAGGCCGGCTGCGCTCCCGAGGAGATCGACGTGGTCTTCGCCGACGCCCTCGGAGTCCCCGCCGCCGACCGGGCCGAGGCGCTGGCCCTGGCGGACGCGCTCGGCCCGCACGGCCGGCGCGTACCGGTGACCGCGCCCAAGACCGGCATCGGACGCGCCTACTGCGGAGCCCCCGTCCTGGACGCGGCCGCCGCCGTCCTGGCCATGGAGAACGGCCTGATCCCGCCCACGCCCAACGTCTTCGAGGTGTGCCACGACCTCGACCTCGTCATGGGCAGGGCCCGCCCCGCCGAACTGCGCACGGCCCTCGTGCTCAGCCGCGGCCTCATGGGCTCGAACGCGGCGATGGTGCTCCGGCGCCCCGCATGAGCCCCACCGACACCCCTCGTGAGAAGGAGAAGCCCCTCATGACCGACCGACTGACCTACGAAGAGCTGGCCGCCCTGATGAAGAAGGGCGCAGGACTGACCGTCGACCCCCGGGAGATGGAGAACCGGTCCGAGACGGCCTTCGACGAGTTCGGCCTCGACTCGCTGGGCCTCCTCGGCATCGTCGGCGTGCTGGAGAACCGGCACGGGCAGCCGCTGCCGGCCGACGCCGACCGCTGCAAGACCCCCCGCGAGTTCCTCGACCTCGTCAACAACAGCCTCATGACAGGAGCCTGAAGTGTCCGGACACACCGAGAACGAGATCGTCATCGCCGCACCCCTGGACCTCGTCTGGGACATGACGAACGACCTGGAGAACTGGCCGCGCCTGTTCAGCGAGTACGCCGCGGTCGAGGTCATCGAGCGTGACGGCGAGCGGACCGCCTTCCGTCTGACCATGCACCCCGACGAGAACGGCAAGGTGTGGAGCTGGGTCTCCGAGCGCACCACGGACCGGCCCTCACGCACCGTCCGGGCCCGCCGCGTCGAGCCCGGCCCCTTCCAGCACATGGACATCCACTGGGAGTACTCCGAGGCCCCCGGCGGCACCCGCATGCGGTGGACGCAGGACTTCGCGATGCGGCCCGACGCCCCGGTCGACGACGCGTGGATGACCGACAACATCAACCGCAACTCCCGGGTCCAGATGGAACTCATCCGCGACAAGATCGAGCAGCGCGACCGCGAGCGCCGCACGGCCGCGGTCCCGGCCAACTGACCCACCGCCAGCCGACGGACGGCCGCCCGCCCGGCCCTCGCGGCCGGGCCCCGGACCGCGTACCAGAAAGGCCCCACCCGATGCACCACGCTCTGATCGTCGCCCGGATGGCGCCGGAATCGGCGCCGGACATCGCCGAGCTGTTCGCCGCCTCCGACAGCAGTGAGCTGCCGCACCTGGTGGGCGTCACCCGGCGCAAGCTGTTCCAGTTCGGCGACGTCTATCTGCACCTGATCGAGTCCGAGCGCCCGCCGGGCCCGGAGATCGCCAAGGTGACGGACCATCCGGCGTTCAAGGACATCAGCGACCGGCTCACGGCCTTCGTCAGCCCCTACGACCCGCAGACCTGGCGCGGGCCGAAGGACGCGATGGCGCAGGAGTTCTACCGGTGGGAGCGCGACTCCACCGCCTGACCCCCCCGTGCCCCATGGAAGGGCCCCGGGACCGGCCGTGAGGCCGGTACCGGGGCCCTTGTCATGGGGGCTGTGTCAGTCGGGGACCACGCACTCGAACGCGTGGAGGTACGGGTTGACCGGCCGGATCTCGCCGATGCTCAGGCCGGCGTCGGACAGCCGGTCGACCATGCTCTGCCGGGTGTGCTTGGCCCCGCCGACGTTCAGGAGCAGCAGCAGGTCCATGGCGGTGGTGAACCGCATCGACGGGGTGTCGTCGACGAGGTTCTCGATGACGACGACCCGGGCCCCGGGACGGGCCGCCGCGATGACGGCGCGCAGCGCCCGGCGGGTGCTGCCGTCGTCCCACTCCAGGATGTTCTTGATGATGTAGAGATCGGCGGCCACGGGAATGCCCTCGCGGCAGTCACCGGCCACGATGCTCGCCCGTCCGGCGAGTGGACCGCCGTCCCGCAGCCGTTCGTCGGCCCGTGCCACCACACCCGGCAGGTCCATCAGGGTGCCGCTGACCGAGGGGTGCTTCTCCAGCAGGCTCGCCAGCACGTGCCCCTGACCGCCGCCGATGTCGGCGACGACCGAGACCCCGGTGAGGTCGAGCAGGGCGGCGACGTCCAGCGCGGACTGCATGCTGGACGTCGTCATGGCCCGGTTGAACACCTGGGCCGACTCGTGGGCGTCCTGGTGGAGGTAGTCGAAGAACTCCTTGCCGAACACGTCCTCGAAGACGTTGCCGCCGGAGCGCACCGCGTCCTCCAGGCGGGGCCAGACCTCCCACGTCCACGGCTCCGTGCACCACAGCGAGATGTCCCGCAGGCTGTGCGGGTCGTCCGCGCGCAGCAGCCGGGACATCTCGGTGTGGGCGAAGGTGCCGTCGGCGTTCTCGGTGAAGATGCCGTAGCAGGACAGGGCGCGCAGCAGCCGCCGCAGCGGCGCGGGCTGCGTCTTCACCGCCTCGGCGAGTTCGGCCGCCGTGGCCGGCGTCTCGCCCAGCGCGTCCGCGACGCGGAGCCGGGCAGCGGCGCGCACGGCCGCGGAGCGGGCCGCGCCGAACACGATCTCGCGCAGCCGCATGGCCGGCTGGGGTGTGGGAACGGGCTGGACGGGGGTGGTGGTGGGAGTGGTGCTCACGGTGGTCATACCGTCTCGCTTCTGCTTGTGCGGGGGGACACCGGTCAGCACATCCCGGCCGGTGCGGAGGTGGTGCAGACGTTGCCGGTGAAGCGGTTGCCCGTGCCGGTGTCCTGGTTGGCCAGATCCGCCGGCTGGTTGCCCATCACGAGGTTGTCGCTGATGGTGTTGTCGGTGTTCTTCGCACCCACGAAGCTCTTGAACAGCACGATGCCGCCCGAGAGCGGGGTGGCGCCCACGTTGGCGCGGATCACGTTGGACCGGATCTCGGTGGACTCGGTGCCGGTGAGGACGATCCCGGAACCCTGGATCGCGGGCAGCCGCTCGGTGGCGGCGCAGAACTTGTTGTTGCCCTCGATCGTGTTGGACCGGATGGTCATGGCGCCGGCGTGCGGCGTTCCCTCGTCGCCCACGACGAACACACCGCTGCAGTTGGCGGCGAAGGTGTTGTCGTTGACCACCAGGTTCCGCACGCGCCGTGCGGTGAACCCGATCCGGTTGTCGGTGAGGGTGTTGCCCCGGACCCGCGTCCCGCCGGTGTCGGTGGCGCCGCCCTCCTCGTCGACGCTGTTGGCGACGAAGATGCCCGCGTCCCCGTTGGACCGGGCGGTGTTGTGCCGGATGTCGGAGCGGGTGGAGCGCTGCTGCGCGATGCCCCAGACGCCGTTGGACGCGGACGTCACCGAGCGGACCTCCAGCCCGTCCGTCCAGGACGCCCAGACGCCGCTCTTCTTGAAGCCGGACACGGTCAGGGACCTGATGGACACGTTGTCCACGGTCCGCCGGTCCGTGCCCAGCACACAGATCCCGTTGCCGGCCTTCGCGCAGGCGCTGGCGGACTGCGCCCCGCTCGCGGCGGGTTCGATGACGGTACGTTTCCCGGAGCCGCGCAGGGTCAGCCCGGGCTTCGTGATCAGCACGCTCTCCCGGTAGGTGCCGGGCCGGACGACGATGGTGTCACCGGGCTGTGCGGCGTCCACCGCCGCCTGGATCGACTGGCCCGGACGTACCACATGGCCGCCCGCGGCGGCGGCCGGTACGGACGGAGCGACGACGCCCAGTCCGGCGGCCGAAGCGGCTGCGACGCTCAGGAGGCATTTGATGTGTCGTTTGCTCATGAGCCGAAGCTATGGGCGATCCCCCTCCGGTGCCACGCAGAGTACGCGGTTGGACACGGGCCGTGCCCGAATGGCTCACGCCGCCCCCCGGGTGCGGCCCGGTCTCAGCCGGCGTCCGGGCGGGGTGCAACGACGGAGCGGGCCCACCGGTAGTCGGCCTTGCCGCTGGGGGAGCGCTGGATCTGCGGGGCGATCACCAGGTGGCGCGGGATCTTGTAGCCGGCGAGCCGGGTGCGGCAGTGCGCCTGGACATCGTCGAGCGAGGGGGCGTCGGCGCCCTCGCGCACTTGTACTACCGCGGCGACCCGATTGCCCCAGCGCTCGTCGGGAGCGCCCGCCACCAGCGCGTCGTACACGTCCGGATGGGACTTGAGCGCCTGCTCGACCTCCTCCGGATACACCTTCTCGCCTCCGGTGTTGATGCACTGCGAACCCCGGCCGAGCACCGTCACGATGCCCTCTGCGTCCACCGTCGCCATGTCGCCGAGCAGCACCCACCGCTCGTCACCCCTGCGGAAGAACGTCTCGGCGGTCTTGCCCGGGTCGTTGTAGTAGCCGAGCGGAACGTGACCGCGCTGGGCGATCCGGCCCGGCTCGCCCGGCACGACCGGTTCGTACGTCGCCGGGTCGACGACCGCCGTACGGGCGTTGACCCGGACCCGGAACCCGTTCTCCGGGCCGGAGTCGGCGGTCGCGGTGCCGTTGAAGCCGGACTCGGACGAGCCGAAGTTGTTCAGCAGCATGACGTGGGGCACCAGCGCCTGGAACTCCGCCCGCACCGAGTCGGACATGATCGCGCCCGAGCTGGAGACGGAGAACATCGACGAGCAGTCGATGCCCTTGAGCGGCCCCTTCAACGCGTCGATCAGCGGCCGCAGCATCGCGTCGCCCACCAGCGACACGCTCGTCACCTTCTCCTTCTCGATGGTGCGGAGCACCTCGTGCGGCACGTACTTGCGGTGCACCACGACCCGCTGCCCGAAGTTGAAGCCGATGAACGCGGTGAGCGTCGAGGTGCCGTGCATCAGCGGGGGAGTGGGGAAGAAGGTGATGCCCCCGCCGCCCGCCGCCACCCGCTCGGCCAGCTCCTGCGGGGTCTTCACCGGGTCGCCGGTCGGCGCTCCGCCACCCAGGCCGGAGAAGAACAGGTCCTCCTGGCGCCACATCACGCCCTTCGGCATGCCCGTGGTGCCGCCCGTGTAGATGATGAACTGGTCGTCGGCGGAGCGGGGCGGGAAGCCGCGCCCCGGATCCCCGCCCGCTTCCGCCTCCGTGAACGCGACCGCGTCGGGCCGGGGGGTCTCGTCCGTGGCCGCGTCCACCCGTACGAGATGGCGCAGCTTCGGCGCCTGAGGGGCGGCGGCCGCGACGCGCTCGTCGAACTCGGAATCGAAGACCAGTGCCGCCAGATCCGCGTCACGGTAGAGGTAGACCAGCTCCTCCTCCACGTAGCGGTAGTTGACGTTGACCGGGACGATGCGCGCCTTCAGGCAGGCCAGCACCGTCTGGAGGTACTCGACGCCGTTGTAGAGGTGCAGGCCGAGATGCTCGCCCGGGCCGATGCCCGCCTCGATGAGGTGGTGGCCGATGCGGTTGGCCGCGGCGTCGAGCTGCGCGTACGTGAGCCTGCGCTCGGCGCCCGTTCCGGGATGGTCGAGGTAGACGAGCGCCTCGCGCTCCGGGACCGCGTCGACGACCGATTCGAACAGGTCGGCAAGGTTGTACTCCACCGTTCCTCCTGACCCCGGCTGCTGAGTGGCCCGGCGGTCATTAGAGCGCCCACCGGCACAAGTGGGAAGGGGGTCCGGGAAGAAAACTGACTGACTGTCAGAAAACTATTGAACTGCCTCCCCGCTTACTGCAACCTGTTCTAGCCTTGAGACGGGAGACAGACCATGGGCGGTACGGAACACCTCACCGTGCAGCGCGAAGGCGCCACACTGGTGCTCACCCTGAACCGGCCCGAGAGCAAGAACGCGCTCTCGCTGCCGATGCTGGTCGGCCTGTACGACGGCTGGCTCGCCGCGGACGAGGACGAGGAGGTCCGCTCGGTCGTCCTCACCGGCGCCGGCGGCTGCTTCTGCGCCGGCATGGACCTCAAAGCCCTCGCCGGCGGCGGCATGGAGGGCGAGCAGTACAGGGACCGGATGACGGCCGACCCCGATCTGCACTGGAAGGCCATGCTGCGCCACCACCGCCCCCGCAAGCCGGTCATCGCGGCCGTCGAGGGCCACTGCGTGGCCGGCGGCACGGAGATCCTGCAGGGCACCGACATCCGCATCGCCGGCGAGAGCGCCACCTTCGGCCTCTTCGAGGTCCGGCGCGGCCTCTTCCCCATCGGCGGGTCGACCGTACGGCTGCCGCGCCAGATCGCCCGCACCCACGCACTCGAGATGCTGCTCACCGGCCGCCCCTACAGCGCCGATGAAGCGGCCAGGATCGGGCTGATCGGACGGGTCGTCCCCGACGGCACCGCGCTGGAGGAGGCCCTCGCCGTCGCCGAACAGATCAACGCCTGCGGCCCGCTCGCCGTCGAGGAGGTCAAGGCCTCGGTGTACGAGACCGCGGAGATGACCGAGACCGACGGCCTCGCCGCCGAACTGAAGCGAGGCTGGCCCGTCTTCTCCACTGCCGATGCCAAGGAGGGCGCCCGCGCCTTCGCCGAGAAGCGCCCGCCCGTCTACCGGCGCGCCTGACCCAAGGAGCACTCGTGCCCGACATACTCAGCGCCCCGCTGGTGGTCGAATTCCCCTTCACCCGCTCCCTCGGCCCCGTCCAGAGCGCCTTCCTCACCGGGCTGCGCGAACGCACCGTGCTCGGGGTGCGGACCGGTGACGGCAAGGTCCTGGTCCCGCCCGTCGAGTACGACCCCGTCACCGCCGAGGAGATCCGCGATCTGGTCGAGGTCGCCGCCACCGGCACGGTCACCACCTGGGCCTGGAACCCGCACCCCCGACGCGACCAGCCCCTGGATACCCCCTTCGCCTGGGTCCTCGTCCGCCTCGACGGCGCCGACACCGCACTCCTGCACGTCCTGGACGCACCGGGGCCCGAGGCCGTCCGCACCGGCATGCGCGTCCGCGTCCGCTGGGCCGGGGCACGCACCGGTGCCATCACGGACATCGCCTGCTTCGAACCGTACGAGGGCGAAGCGGACGGGTCAGCGCCCGCACCGCACGCCGGCGAGTTCGCGGACCCGGTCACCGGCATCGTCACTCCCGCACGCCTCGACTACACCTACTCGCCGGGCCGCGCGCAGAGCGCCTACCTGGAAGCGCTCGCAGGCCGGCGCGTCGTCGGAGAACGCTGCCCCTCCTGCCGCAAGGTGTACGTCCCGCCCCGCGGCGCCTGCCCCACCTGCGGTGTCGCCACCGCCGAACAGGTGGAGGTCGGGCCGCGCGGCACGGTCACCACCTTTTGCGTCGTCAACATCAAGGCGAAGAACCTCGACATCGAGGTGCCGTACGTCTACGCGCACATCGCGCTGGACGGCGCCGACCTCGCCCTGCACGCCCGGATCGGCGGCATCCCGTACGACCAGGTGCGGATGGGACTGCGCGTCGAGCCCGTATGGGCCGAGGGCAGCAGGCACCCCGACCACTACCGGCCCAGCGGCGAACCGGACGCCGACTACGACGCGTACAAGGAGCTGGTCTAGATGCGGGACGTAGCGATCGTCGCCTTCGCGCAGACCGACCATCTGCGGCGCACCGACGAGCTCTCCGAAGTCGAGATGCTGATGCCCGTCCTGCACCAGGTCCTGGACGCGACGGGCCTGCGGACCAGCGACATCGGCTTCACCTGCTCCGGCTCCAGCGACTACCTCGCCGGCCGCGCCTTCTCCTTCACCATGGCGCTCGACGGCGTGGGCGCGCACCCGCCGATCTCCGAGTCCCATGTCGAGATGGACGGCGCCTGGGCCCTGTACGAGGCCTGGGTGAAGATCCGGACGGGCGAGGCGGACACCGCGCTCGTCTACGCGTACGGGAAGTCCTCGCCCGGCGAGGTGCGCGACGTCCTCACCCGGCAGCTCGACCCGTACTACACCGCCCCGCTGTGGCCCGACTCCGTCGCCCTCGCCGCACTCCAGGCCCAGGCCCTGATCGACGCGGGCGACACCGACGAGACCGCGCTCGCGGCCATCGCCGCCCGCAGCCGCGCCGACGCCTCGGACAACCCGCACGTCCAGCTCAGCGGGACGGCCCCGGCCGGCGACTACGTCGTCCAGCCGCTGCGCACCGGGGACTGCCCGCCCATCGGCGACGGCGCCGCCGCCGTGATCCTCGCCGCCGGCGACACCGCGCGCGCCCTGTGCCCCCGGCCCGCCTGGATCCGCGGCATCGACCACCGCATCGAGGCCCACGGCCTCGGGGTGCGCGAGCTGACGGAATCACCCTCGACCCGGCTCGCCGCCGAACGGGCCGGGGCCTTCGACAGCCCCGTCGACACGGCCGAGCTGCACGCCCCGTTCACCTCGCAGGAGGTGGTTCTGCGCAAGGCGCTCGGCCTCGGAGACGGCGTCCGGGTCAACCCGTCCGGCGGTGCACTGGCCGCCAATCCCGTGATGGCGGCGGGGCTGATCCGCCTCGGCGAGGCCGCCGCCCGCATCCACCGCGGCGAGTCCGACCGGGCGCTCGCCCACGCCACGTCCGGGCCCTGCCTCCAGCAGAACCTGGTCGCTGTTCTCGAAGGGGAGAGCGCTCATGCCTAAGGAGCCCGTGGCCATCGTCGGTATCGGCCAGACCAAGCACGTCTCCGCCCGCCGCGACGTCTCGCTCGCCGGCCTCGTCCGCGAAGCCGCCGTGGCCGCCCTGAAGGACGCCGGGCTGGGCTGGGCGGACATCGACGCCGTCGTCATCGGCAAGGCGCCCGACTTCTTCGAGGGCGTGATGATGCCCGAGCTCTACCTCGCCGACGCCCTCGGCGCGGTCGGCAAACCGATGCTCCGCGTCCACACCGCGGGCTCGGTCGGCGGCTCGACCGCGCTCGTCGCCGCGAACCTGGTCGCCGCCCGGGTGCACCGGACCGTCCTCACCCTCGCCTTCGAGAAGCAGTCGGAGTCCAACGCGATGTGGGGCCTGTCGCTCCCCATCCCGTTCCAGCAGCCGCTGCTGGCCGGCGCGGGCGGCTTCTTCGCCCCCCATGTGCGCGCCTACATGCGGCGCACCGGGGCGCCGGACACCGTCGGCTCCCTCGTCGCGTACAAGGACCGGCGCAACGCGCTGAAGAACCCGTACGCCCACATCCACGACCCGGACATCACCCTGGAGAAGGTCCAGGCCGCGCCCATGCTCTGGGACCCCATCCGCTACTCGGAGACCTGCCCTTCCTCCGACGGGGCCTGCGCGATGATCCTCACCGACCGCACGGGCGCGGACCGTTCACCGCATCCGCCCGCCTGGGTGCACGGCGGCGCGATGCGCAGCGAGCCGACCCTCTTCGCCGGCAAGGACTTCGTCTCGCCGCAGGCCGGCAAGGACTGCGCCGCCGATGTGTACCGGCAGGCCGGGATCAGCGACCCGCGCCGGGAGATCGACGCCGTCGAGATGTACGTGCCGTTCTCCTGGTACGAGCCGATGTGGCTGGAGAACCTCGGCTTCGCTGACGAGGGCGAGGGCTGGAAACTCACCGAGGCCGGAGTCACCGAACTCGACGGAGACCTGCCCGTGAACCCGTCGGGAGGCGTCCTGTCCACCAACCCCATCGGCGCCTCCGGAATGATCCGCTTCGCCGAGGCCGCACTCCAGGTCCGGGGACAGGCGGGGGAGCACCAGGTGGACGGCGCCCGGCGGGCGCTCGGCCACGCCTACGGCGGCGGGGCTCAGTTCTTCTCCATGTGGCTCGTCGGCGCCGAACCGCCCACCGGCTGACCCGCGGGCCCGCCCGGACAGGCCGCACCCACCGCCTTCCGCGGCCTGTTCGGGAGCGCCCGGGGTGGCTAGGCTCTGTTCCGGCCGCAAGGACGAGCGGGAGGAGCCCACGTGGCACCCAGGACGACGCCCCAGCAGCATGTCGCCCGCTGGGACGAGCCGGATCTCGACCTCGGCAACGCCCGGTGGAGTTCCGGCAGTCAGGGCATCGGCGACGTCCAGATCGCCTTCGTCGAGGGGTTCATCGCGATGCGCAACGCCGGGCGCCCCGGCAGCCGGCCGCTGGTCTTCAACCCGGCGCAATGGCGTGCCTTCGTGGTGAACGCCCGGCACGGCGAGTTCGACGCGGGCTGACGGCCGCGCATGCCCGTGCCGCACGAGCGGTGGCGCACAGGCGTAGGTAGCGTCGGGGGTGTGACAGGTGAGAGTGATCTTCGCGTCCTGCTGAGCGGCCTGCGTCCGGAGCTGAACCCGGGGCGCTACGTGTACGTGACCGCGCCCGACGGAGCGGTGCCCGACGGCGCCCGCCCCGTCGTCACGGTCCGTGAGGCGGAGGGTCTCACGCTGGTGCTCCCGCAGGCCGAGGCGGCGGCGGCCCGACTGCCGTACTCGTACGTGGCCGGGTGGATCACCCTGCGTGTGCACTCCGCGCTGGAGGCCGTCGGCCTGACCGCCGCCGTCTCGCTCGCCCTCACCGATGCGGGGATCAGCTGCAACGTGGTGGCCGGGTTCCACCACGACCACCTCTTCGTCCCGTACGACCGGGCCGCCGAGGCCGTCGCCGTGCTGGAGACGCTGGCCGCGGAGTCGGCGCAGGGATGACCGCGGGTCCGGGGCGGCGGAGGGCCGCCCGGACCCGCCGCCGGAGCCGGGGCAGGGCGGAGGCGGCGGAGCTGCCCGGCCCGGCTCGGCGGGGCGGCCCAGGACACGTAACATGTCTGCATGTCCTTCCTCCGCCGCCGTAGCGCCGCCACACCCGCGGGCCCCGACTTCGACGTCCTGGCCATGGACCCGGGCGACTGGCCCGGAAACCTCGGCGCCGGTCTGCTGCCCGCCCCCGACGGCAGCTGTCAGGGCGTCTTCCTGCGCTACGACCTCTTCGGCGGCCGCGGCCCCGCGATGATCATCGGCAACCTCCCGGAGGGGTCGCCCGCCCGCGAGACCGAGGAGGGCCAGGTCCCCTTCGAGGTGGCCCAGCTGCTGCTCGCGCTGGAGAACGACGAGCCGGTCGAGGTCACCGGCACCGAGGACATGCCCGTAATGCAGGGCGACAACCTGATGATCGTCCGGCGAGTGAAGCTCTCCGAGAGCCGCATCTCCTGCGTCCAGTTCGACCGCAGCGACGGTGTCCTCGTCACCATCGCCAGCTGGGACCGGCCCATCACCGACGACCTGTACACCCTCCTGAAGCCGCTGCCCGCCGAGCTCTTCCAGCAGGGCTGAGCCCGCGCACGGCTTCCCCGCCGACATCGAAGGGAAGCCGTGCGGGCCCGCCCTACGCGCTCGCCCCCGAGAGCTGAGCGAACAACGACGTCACCTGCGCCGCCGAGGTGCCGAGCCCCACGGGACCGCTCAGGTGCCATGGGGCCCCGGTGCCCCGCCGCAGGTCCTCCTCGCGGTAGCGCCTGCACCCACGGTGCCAGATCAGAATGCCCGCGATCCAGTTCTTCAGTTCGAGCACATAACCGGCAAGGACCTCCCGCGCTTCGGAGTCCAGAGCGAAGTCGTCGTACAGCACCGGGAGTTCCTGCTCGGCGACATGCAGGAACTGGCGCAGCCGGGACTTCATCAGGTCGTAGACGATCTCCATCGCGGTCGGATAGTCCACCCCGAAGAAGTTCTGCACGACCAGGACACCGTTGTGCACCTCACCCTCGTACTCGATCTCCTTCTGGTACGAGAACAGGTCGTTGAGCAGCGCGGCGTAGTCGGCGGCCGCGTTCTCCAGGGAGCGCAGCGGGCCGCTCTCGTAGATTTCCGGCGGCACCGTCCTGCCGTGCCCGAGCCGGCACAGACTCATCGTCAGGTCCGAGCCGAACGTCATGCGCCGCATCTCGACGTAGTCCACCGGGTCGGGAATCCGGTTCTGGGCCTGGTTCGCCAGCTCCCACAGCCAGCTGGCGGTCATGTCCTCGATGGCCTTACGGAACGCACGCCTCCCGCTGTCGTCCATCGGCGCGGACGTGCGCACCCAGAGGTCGGACAGGGCCCGCTCCAGCGCGTTGACCGGCTCCGGCGGCGCGCCCCCGTCCAAGGGCATGAAGAGCGACAGCCGTTCGTTGGCCAGCCGGGCACCCGCCAGATCACGGGACCGCCCGTGCACCACGGGGAACCAGTCGTCCCCGTAGGTCCCCCACGCCAGCCACTGCGAGGACAGGTCGAGTTCGTCGGGGGTGGCGTCCGGATGGATCCCCGCCGCGCACAGCGGGAGGTCGATCGCCAGCAGGCGCTGCTCGTCCCAGATGTGCGAACCCGGTACCCCTGGCTGTGCCTGAAGGAGGCCCATCCGGTTCGCCCAGTCGACGATGCGGACCCGTGCCCCGTCCAGATGCGGACTGAGCGACGTACCGAACGGCAGGTCGAAGCCGGGCAGCAGGGACGGGCCGACGTGCTGGTAGGGCAGATGGGTATGGCTGCGCAGCCTGGCGGATTCCGAACGGGGCGTGAAACGGATCGACGCGGCGGCCATCCCGAAGCCCGGCTCCGCCTTCTCGGCGCCGCCGTCGTTCATGTAGCGGCTGGAGCGCATGTGCCACTCATGGCCGCCGGACTGCCAGTCCTGCAGCCCCTTGACGTACGCGAGCACGGCCGCCGTCTGCGCCGGATCGAGGCCCTTCTCCGCGCAGAGCGGGCCCAGTTCGGTCAGCGCGGTGTTCTCGAACTGCTGGAGCCGTGACGTCAGCAGGTCGTTCACCGCCTCCGCGGCCTCCTGCGTCGAGCAGTCGAGGAAGCGCTCGAGGACCAGGACGCCATTGCTGTTCTCGCCCTCGTCCTCGACCTCCCGCTGGTACGAGAACAGGTCGTTGCGCAGATGGACGCCGTCGGAGAACGCGTCGCGCAGCACGCGCAGCGCCCGTTCCCCTGCCACCGCCTCGGGCACCTCCGCGCCCGCCGCGTACTCCACCAGCCCGGCCGACCAGGGCGCGCCGCCCACCTTGCGCCGCATCTCGATGTACTCGACGGGGTTGGCGATGCGGCCCTCGTTGATGTTGGCGAGCTCCCACAGCGACTCGTTCAGCAGGTTCTTCGTCGACTCGGCGAACCGCTCCCGCCAGGCGTCGGACATGCCGGGCACCGTCCGCGCCCACAGATCCGCCAGCCCCGCCTCGACCGGGTTCTCCGGCTCCGGCGTCGGCGCTCCCCGCTCCATCGGCATGAACGCGGGCAGCCGGTCCAGGTACGCCTTGCCGCCCTCGCGGTCCGGGGTGCGCTTGAACAGCTCCAGGAAGTGGTCGTCGAAGAAGAAGACCCACACATACCAGTCGGTGACCAGGGACAGCGCCTCGGCCGAGCAGTCGGGGTGGGTGTAGGCGCACAGCAGCGCGTAGTCGT
This sequence comes from Streptomyces sp. NPDC096323, assembly GCF_040302845.1. NCBI lineage: Bacteria > Bacillati > Actinomycetota > Actinomycetes > Kitasatosporales > Streptomycetaceae > Streptomyces > Streptomyces sp. NPDC096323. The sequence goes on along the minus strand of NZ_JBEOSI010000008.1, from coordinate 36,753 downwards.
GGGAGTCGAGGTCCTTCTCCTCCCAGATGCCGGAACCCTCCAGCATCCCTATGGCCCGCGCCCATGTCTTCGTGTGCTGCCGCGCCTCCTCGACGTGCGGGTTGAGGCGCGCCGGATACGGAACATAGAAGTCCGGCAGGGTGAAGGGCTGTGCCATGTGCGTCCGGCCTTTCGAAGAGCCTCCGCGTGCGTGTCACGCGGATCGGTCCTGTCGGCGCGAGCACTACCCTTCGGCCGTCCGGGGCACGCACAGCCGCCATTAGTCACACAAGAAGTGCGCTCGTTCGAGGGACGGCGACGGCCGGGCCGGCCTCGCGTAAAACTCAGGTAACGCGCCACCGTCAGAATCCGTTCGGCTCTTTCGGTCCGCAGGTCGGAGCACCTGCCAGTGGTCTGGTCCACTGGCTCAATCCGCCGCTGTCACAGCACCCTTGACGTGCCATCACCTCGGGTCGGAGAGTGTGCGCGCACCACGGAACACGAGATCGGAACGCGCACACCTCTCGATCAGTACGGCTCCGCCAACGCCCAGCTCCAAGAAGGGTTGTCATGACGTCCAAGCAGAGGACCGGACGCGCATTCGCGCTGACCGCCGCCGGCGCACTGAGTCTCGCGCTGCTCAGTCCCGCGGCACACGCCGGCGCGGACGGGGTGCGGCCGGAGTGCCCGCGCGGTCTCGACTGCGACTGGGTGCCGGCCGCCTACCAGCAGACCGGCGACCCGGCCGACAAGGAGACGTACGGCAACTTCGACACAGCGGACCGGCCGCACAGCAACAAGATCAAATTCATTGTCCTCCACGACACCGAGGAGGACTTCGACACCACCCTGAAGATCTTCCAGAACCCGCTGAAGCAGACCTCCGCCCACTACGTGGTGCGCTCCGGCGACGGCCATGTCACGCAGATGGTGAAGAACAAGGACGTCGCCTGGCAGGCCGGGAACTGGTACCTCAACACCCACTCGATCGGCATCGAGCAGGAGGGCGTCGCCACCGAGGGCGCGCAGTGGTACACCCCGGAGATGTACCGCTCGACGGCTGCGCTCGTGCGCTACCTCGCCGCCAAGTACGACATCCCCCTCGACCGCCAGCACATCATCGGGCACGACGGGGTGCCGCCCACCAGCGCCGCCGGCACGAGGAACATGCACTGGGACCCGGGCACCTATTGGGACTGGAACCGCTTCATGGCGCTCCTCGGCAAGCCCACCGTGCCGACCGCCCACAAGGACCGCGAACTCGTCACCGTCAGCCCGCGGTTCAAGGACAACCCACAGGCCTTCCGCGACTGCGAGAAGGGCGTGGACCTCCCCGTACAGGCGTCCAGCGCCGTCCCGCTCCACACGGAACCCTCCGCGGACTCGCCGCTGTTCTCCGATCCGGGCCTGCACACGGACGGCTCGCCCGGCACCAACTGCGCCGCCGACTGGGGCAGCAAGATCAGCGCCACCCAGCAGGCCGTCGTCGCCGACCACGCACCGGGCTGGACGGCGATCTGGTGGTACGGCAAGAAGGCCTGGTTCAGCACTCCGGACCGTACGCGCACCACCACCCCCACCGCCGGCTACGTCGTCAGGCCCAAGGCAGGCAAGGCGGAGGTGCCGGTGTACGGGGTGGCGTACCCGGAGAAGTCCGAGTACCCGGCCGGCTTCGCGGACCAGCGGGTCGGCACGCCCCTGCCCTACACCATCAAGGCCGGCCAGTCCTATCCCGGCGGCGGGCAGGCCCCCACCGGCTACTTCTACGCGCCGACGATCGACTCCTCGTACCCCTTGGACCACACCTACTTCATCGGTCAGCAGAAGTACGTGACGGTCCAGATCGGCCACCGCATCGCCTTCGTGAAGGCATCCGACGTGGACATCGTCCGCACACACTGAGTCCGGCCGGGCGATAAGCCCCGGAGGCCCACGGGCAGGACGGCAACGCGCTGCGGGCCCGGTGTGTCGGCACCGGACCCGCAGCATCCCCCGTCGGACAGGTCAGCGCGTGCCGACCGCGGCGCGCACGGCACTGCGCGCCATGGCGCAGTCGTCATGCAGGCGGCGCAGCAGCAGTCGCTGCTCCTCGCCCGACGACAGCGCACCCGGACGGTCCTGCCCCGTCCTGGCCGGAGCGCTGGTGTCCCGCATCGCCCGCTGGAGGGCCGTCTCGTACGTCCGGATCTCCCGCGTGAGCACCAGCATCAGGTTGACCAGGAACGCGTCCCGCGCCGCGGGACCCGCGACCTGGGCCAGCTGGCTGATCTGACGCCGCGCCACCGGCGCGTCGCCCAGCACCGTCCAGAGCGTCGCCAGGTCGTATCCCGGCAGATACCAGCCGGCGTGCTCCCAGTCCACCAGCACCGGTCCGGTGGGCGACAGAAGGATGTTGGAGAGCAGCGCGTCACCGTGGCAGAACTGCCCCATGCCCTGCCGGCCCCCGGCATGGGCCAGGCCGTGCAGCAGCTTCTGCAGGTCGCCCAGATCACGGTCGGTGAACAGACCCAGCTCGTGATAGCGCGCGATGCGTGCCGCGTAGTCCAGCGGGGCGTCGAACAGACCGGCCGGCGGACGCCAGGCGTTGACCCGGCTGACCGCGCCGAGCACGGCCCGCAGATCCGCCCGGGGCGGAGCCTCCGAGGGGTGCCTGGTCAACGCCGCCACCCGGCCGGGCATCCGCTCGATGACCAGGGTGCAGTTCTCCGGGTCCGCAGCGATGAGCCGGGGCACCCGGACCGGCGGGCGGTGCCGGACGAACGCCCGGTATGCCGCTATTTCGTGGCGGAAACGCTCCGACCACGCGGGGGAGTGGTCCAGTAAACACTTGGCGACCGCGGTCGCACGGCCGGTGGAACCGACGAGGAGGACCGAACGGCCGCTGCGCCGCAGTACCTGTACCGGATTGAACTCCGGGCAGATGCGGTGCACCGAGGCGATCGCCATCCTCAGCTGAGCGCCCTGCGGGCCGGACAGGTCCAGTCTCCCGCTGAGCGAAGGGGCGCCCGGCCCTGCCACGCGCCGGGTCCGGCCGATGCCGGGCGCGGGGACGACGGCGCGGGGATCGAGATACGGTCCGCCACCGCCCCCCAGGGGACGCAGCGGCCGGGGCGGGGCGGACACGGAGGACGATGCTGTGTACATGGGCGAGACAGATCCCTTCGTGCGCCGACAAGTTGCGTGCGCCGCCCCGGCCGGCGGCCGTCCGGCACCCTGGGGAGTACCGAGGGCTGCCGGGCGGGGTGGCGCTTTCCTACCTGACACCGGCGCGCGGGTGTCTCTCGACCTAGCGCACCCTGGCGAACCCTGGCGAATAGTCGCAAGGCATCTGACAGGGGGTTACTGTCAACACAGCCGAGAACCTGGGGGCTTGACGTGACCGGAGAACCCAACACCCGCCTGTCTGATCTGTTCGGCCTAGCCGGCTGGTCCAAGGGCGAACTCGCGAGAGCGGTGAACCGGAAGGCGGCGGCCATGGGCCACCCGCAGCTGGCGACCGACACCTCGCGCGTCAGGCGCTGGATCGACATGGGGGAATCCCCGCGCGATCCCGTACCCGAGGTGCTGGCAGCCCTGTTCACCGAGCGGCTCGGTCGTGTCGTGACCATCGAGGACCTCGGGTTCGGCCGACGCGGGCGTGTGGGGAAACGGCGAGAGACCGGGACGGAAGACAATCCCGATCAACTCCCGTGGGCGCCCGAGCGGACGGCAGCGGTCCTCACCGAATTCACGGGAATGGACCTCATGCTCAACCGACGCGGCTTGGTGAGCGCGGGCGCCGCGCTCACCGCCGGCTCCACGATCGCCGGCCCCATGCACGACTGGCTGCACACCGACCCCGTACTGGCGGCCGACGCCCCACGCATCGACGACCCCGTGCACGCGGACGCGGCCGGCTACGACCGGTACGAGGCCGCGCCCATCGGCTCCGAAGAAATCGAGGCGCTGGAACGCTCCGTGGAGGTGTTCCGCGCCTGGGACGCCGCCCGCGGCGGCGGCCTCCAGCGCAAGGCCGTGGTGGGCCAGTTGAACGAGGTGGGAGGCATGCTCGCCTACCGCCACCCCGACCACCTGCAGCGCCGTCTCTGGGGCGTCGCCGCCAACCTCGCCGTACTCGCGGGCTGGATGTCCCACGACGTCGGCCTCGAACCCACCGCCCAGAAGTACTTCGTCATCGCCGCCCACGCCGCGCGCGAGGGCGGTGACCGGCCGCGGGCGGGCGAGGCACTGTCCAGGGCGGCCCGTCAGATGGTCCACCTCGGCCGTCCCGACGATGCACTCGACCTCATGAAGCTCGCCAAGTCCGGCTCGGGCGACATGGTTCTGCCCCGCACCCAGGCGATGCTGCACACCATCGAGGCGTGGGCGCAGGCCTCGATGGGCCGGGGACAGGCCATGCGGCGCACACTCGGCCTGGCGGAGGAGCTGTTCGTCTCCGACAAGGGCGATGTGCCACCGCCCAGTTGGATGCAGATGTTCGACGAGGCCGATCTGCACGGCATGCAGGCCCTCGCGTTCCGCACGCTCGCCGAACACGACCCCTCGGCGGCCGTCACCGCCCAGCGCCATGCGAAGCAGGCACTGGAACTGCGGATCAACGGGCGCCAGCGGTCCAAGATCTTCGACTACATCTCGCTCGCCTCGGCCTGCTTCATCGCCGACGACCCCGAGCAGGCCGACCGTTACGCCCGGCTGGCCCTGGTGACGATGGGGGAGACCTCCTCGCACCGCACCTGGGACCGGCTGCGCGAAATGTACCGCCTGACGGGTCAGTTCGCGGGCTACGCGAAGATCAAGGACCTGCGCGAGGAGATCCAGCTCTCGCTGCCGCCGAGCTCCGTCATCAAGAAGCCCAGGAGTTCGGAGGTCTGATCCGGGCGCCATGACGGTGGCGTCATGCGGGCCATGAGCGTCACGCGCACCATGAGTGTCATGTGGGCCATGAGGAAGAGGGGTTGCGAAGAAGGCGCGGCGTGAGAAGACGCGCCGTGAAGAAGAGGCGCCGCGTGGAAGCGGCGCCGCCCCGAACCACCAGGCCCGTTCGCGCTATGCCCCGATGCGGGCGATCAGTACACACGCGTCGTCCAGTCGCTCGGCTCCGCCGAACTCCTCGACGACCGCCCGTACGCACTCCTGCGCCGTACGGGCCTCGGCGAAGCGTGGCGCGAGTCCGAGCAGCGTGTCCGTGCCCGGGCGGAGGCCATGGTGGCGGCTCCCGGTGCCCCGGGCCAGCCCGTCGGTGTGCAGGACCAGCACATCCCCGGGCAGCAGGTGCAGTTCGTCCTGCCCGTACGCGACCCCGGACGCCGCTCCGAGCAGTACCCCGTCCGGCGGGGGAATCGGCCGCCCGGCCCCGTTGCGGAAGAGCAGCGGCGCCGGGTGTCCGGCCTGCGCCCATTCCAGGCTGCGGGTGGCGGGGTCGAACCGGCAGCACACCGCGCTGCCGAGCGCGGGCTGGACCGAGGTCTCGAGTAACTGGTTCAGGTGACCCATCAGGGTTCCGGGCTCGATCCCGGCCACGGCCATGCCGCGCAGCGCACCCAGGATCATCGCCATGGCGGAGGTCGCCTGGATGCCGTGGCCGGTCAGATCGCCGACCGTGAGCAGCGTACGGCCGTCCGGCAGTTCCATCGCGTCGTACCAGCCGCCGCCGATCAGGGCGCTCGAATCCGACGGCAGGTAGTGGGAAGCGATGTCCAGCGATCCGGGGCCCTGGTCCGGGAGGGTCAGCGAACCCCGCCACGGGGGAAGGACGGCCTCCTGCAGCTCCACGGCCATCCGGCGTTCGGTCCTGGCGATGTGCTGCTGGCGGTGGAGCGAGTCCTGCGTCCGGTCCAGCACCTGCTGGCTGCGGCGCAGCGCGCTGACATCGCGCAGGACCGCCCACATGGAGGCGGTGCAGCCGTCCGCGTCGAGGACGGGTTCGCCCATCATGTGCAGAGTGCGCGTCTGTCCGTCCGTGCGCAGGATGCGGAACTCGCCGTCTATCGGCTTGCCGTCGACCAGGCAGGCCGTCACCAGTGCCGTCAGCAGAGGCTGGTCCTCGGGCAGGAGGACGGAGGGGAGGTCGTCCAGCGAGAGCGGCCCCGCCTCGGGCGTGCGGCCGAAGATCTGGAGCAGTTCCTGCGACCAGCTCACCTCGTCGGTCAGCAGGTTCCATTCGGCACTGCCGACCCGGCCGATCAGTGAACCGGGCTGCTCGTCGGCGGGTGCGTTCAGGGGCGCCGGCAGCGCCGCTCCGGTGGCGAACCGGTCCGCGGCCTGTGACGGCAGCCCCCGCCTGAGCTGTCCCAGGTGGGCGCCGAGGTCGTCGAGCTGATGGACGGCCAGATCGCACAGCGCGCGCTGCCAGCGGAGCTGGGGGTCGTCCTCGTCGACGAGGACGGTGTCGCGCCGCACCGCGTCCACGTCGCCGCGCAGCCGGTGCGTCCGGTTGATCAACGCGTCGACGGCATCGCGCTCGGGCGGCTGGGGGGCGGGGCGCTCCGCGGGCGGGTGGGGCTGCATGTCGTACTCCGATACAGGCGCGGTACAACCAGGTCTGAGGGTGGACCGGATACGACTGTCGCACAGCCGCCACGAGCCCGTAAGTGCTTTGGCGACACTCGATGCGTTCTTGCACCTGGCATATGTCAGCGGCTGATCGGAACCGGGTTTCGTCGAACACCCTTGCTGTCTGCGGCTGTTGATGCAAGTCATCCGGGGCCGGATCCCTGCGCGCACGCCCGTGCACGCTGCTTTCGCGCGGGTGCGCGCCGGCCCGTTCGGGCATATGCGGGCCGGAGCCCCCGCGCGGGCGGGGGCTCCGGAGGTGGGGTCTGTCCGCGGCGTCAGCAGAGGGCGATGCGACCGTAGGAGCCCATCTTCCACTTCCATTCGAGGGTTTCGCCGGGGGAGGTGGTCCAGCAGCTCCGGTCGGGACCGTGGTCGATCACCAGCTGGATGTGCATGTTCCGGCCGCAGTTGTTGGTCGTCCAGGCGGTCTTGTTCTGCTTGATGACCTCGCGCGCCACGCATGCGGGCGCGGTCGGTCCGGCGGCGGCCGCCGGACCGGCCGTGGTCAGGGAGCAGGCGGTGATCATCGCGGTGACCGCGAGGGTGGTCAGGGTGTTCTTCAGGCGCATGGCTCACGTTCCTCGGGAAGTCGGCTGGAATGCCGGGCGCACGGATCAACGAGCGTCGTGGCCCCGCGTGACGGTCGTCGCGCGGTGCTCGGGTGGCGCCGAGAGGACCGGCCGGGGGTGGGAATGCTCCGGCGCACGCCCGCGTTGCATGGCCAGAACGAAAACGAATCCCGTTCCCGTCAAGGGGCCGGGATCGGTACAGCAGCCAGGAGGTGCCCATGGCCCGCAGTGAGGCCCGTCCCGTCGTCACCCTCCGCTCGACCGCAGGAACCGGTCAGAGCTACGTGACGCGCAAGAGCCGTCGGAACGACCCCGACCGTCTGGTCCTGCGCAAGTACGACCCCGCGGCCGGCCGGCATGTGCTGTTCCGCGAGGAACGCTGACCGTCGCCCGGCCCTTGTCGCGCGCTGCGGCCCGGCCGTCCGTGCTGTGGATCACAGTCCGCGGTGCGGATTCCCGGGAACGGGGCGCGGTGGTTTATCGTTCACCTATATGTGGATGACGCGCTGAGCGCCCACCCCGAAACCGCCCCGGCTGGATTCCCCCGATCCGGCCGGGGCTTCCCCTTGTCATGCCAGCCCTCGCGCCCGCCTGAAACGCGCCAGCCCGTCGGCCGGCTCCACCACCGGCTCCGGGTAGTCCGGACCCGCACGCCCGGGTCCGCGCAGTTTCCAGGGCTCGTGCACCGCGGGTCCGGGCGCCCCGGCCGGCTCCGGTACCCGGCGGCGGACGTAGCGGCCGTCCGGGTCGTACCGCTTGCCCTGGATCACGGGGTTGAGTAGGCGAAGGCCGATGCCCGTGGTCGCTCGTCCTGGGATCTCCGCATCGATTCGTCCTGCCGTGCCCGCCGGGGCCGATAGTCCACCCGGCCGCTTCGACCAGTCCGGCCCGCACCCGGCCCCATCGCGCCGCGCCGGTGCGCGCGTCGGCGTTCCGGCGTCAGGTGTGGCCGGGCCGGGCGGGGGCATCCGTCGCCCATGGACACAGAAGCGGAAAGACACGCGCGGCAAGGAGGACGTCACCGGGCATGGGGCCGTCTGCTCCTTCAGGCAGCCATCCTGGCGGCGGCCTTTCTGGCCATGACCGGATTCTCCGTCGTCCTGGCGAAGGTCACGCTCACACCGTCGCCCGCTTCACAGGATCTCGTCACGGCGAACCTCCACCCGGGCCGGTCGCTGCGGCAGTACGCCGAGGACTACACCTTCCTTGCCGCCTGCAAGCAGGCCGGCGGCAACCTCGTGCTGGGCATGCCGTTCGGTGTCCTGCTGCCGATCCTCGTGCCCCGGCGGCTGCGCATGATCCGCATGGTCCTGCTGACCGTCCTGGTCATAGTGGTCGTCGAACTGGTGCAGGGGGCGCTGGTCGCGGGGCGCGCCTTCGACGTCGACGACGTCATCCTCAACACGGCCGGCGCCCTGCTGGGATACCTGCTGCTGGGGCGGCGCCTGAGCCACCGCTACCACGTGCTCGCGGCAGGACCGGACCGCACGGCCCCGCCGGTCGAGACTCCGCAGCCGAAGCAGCCGAAGCAGCCGAAGCAGCCGAAGCAGCCGAAGCAGCCGAAGCCCGACCGCGCCCCGGTCGCCCAGCCGTGGACGCGGAGGCTCCACGCGATACGGGCGAGCCTCACCCGCGGACGCGTCCGCAAGGGCTGAACCGGGCCCGGTCACGCGACAGAAGGTGCACCCGGCCGCGGGCCGGGCACCCGATCGGCCCGCCGCCGATTGCGGGGTGCTCCGGGCGGTCCCAGCGTGAGGGGACGCCGCATGTCCGCCCGGCGTGAGGATCACCCGCCGAAGGGGAGCGACATGGCCGACGCGCAGTGGAGTCCGGGACGCAGGGCAGCGGACGCCGATGAATTCCTGCCGGTGCTGGACATCACCGAGCCGGTCCGCCAACGCCGTCTCACCGTCTTCTTCCGCCTTCTGCTGCTGATCCCGCACTTCATCGTGCTGGTCTTCCTGGGGATCGCGGCGTTCTTCACCGTGGTGTTCGGCTGGTTCGCCGCCCTGATCCTCGGGCGGCTGCCCGAACCCGTCTTCCGCTTCCTCGCGGCGACCCTCGCCTACCGCACGAGGGTCGCCGCGAGCGGCATGCTCCTCGTCGACAGCTACCCGCCGTTCACTCTGACGCAGCCGCCGGACCATCCGGTCCGGATCGACGTCCGCCCGACGCGCCTCAACCGGCTCGCCGTCTTCTTCCGGCTGATCCTGGTGATTCCGGCCGCCGTCGTACAGAGCCTCGTCACATCGGGCTGGTACGCCCTGGCGATCGTGTGGTGGCTCATCACGCTGATCCTCGGGCGCATGCCCCGCCCCCTCTTCGAAGCCACGGCGGCCACCCTCCGCTACGAGATGCGCGTGTCCGCCTACGTGTCGATGCTCAGCCCCGCCTACCCCAAGGGCTTCTTCGGCGAGGACGCCCTGTCCGTACAGGCCCGGCGCGGCCGGTCCGCGACCAGCCCCCTGGTCATGAGCACCGCGGGCAAGGCCCTGCTGGTCCTCTTCCTGGTCCTCGGGCTCGTCGGGAGCATCACGACGTCCGTGACCCGTTCGTCGTCCGATGGCACGGATTACCGCACGCAGGGGTAAAGGGCTCGTGCGACCGGCCTGCCGACCGGCATGATCAACCGATGACATGGACAGCACCCGAAGTCACCCGGACCGATGGTTCCCTCGTCGCGGCAGAGCGGGAGATGCTCACCGACTACCTGCGATGGTTCCGCGCCACACTTCTCCGGAAATGCGCCGGGCTGACCGGGGAGCAACTCGCCGAACGGACCACACCTCCCTCCAACCTCTCGCTGCTCGGACTCCTGCGCCACATGGCCAAGGTCGAACGCGCCTGGTTCCGGCAGCGGTTCGACGGTCAGGCCCTCCCGCCGATGTACGACCCCGAAAAGGGCAAGGACGCCGACTTCGAGGACCTAGATCCGGCCCGGGCCGCCGAGGATTACGCGCGGCTGGTCGAGGAGTGCCGCCTGGCGGACGAGATCATCGCCGGCGCCTCGTTCGACGACACGTTCGTCCACAACGGCGAGGTCTTCTCCCTGCGCCTGGTGCACGTCCACATGATCGGCGAGTACGCACGCCACATCGGCCACGCCGACATGGTGCGCGAGCGGCTGGACGGGGTCACGGGGGACTGAGCAAGGCCGCAGGCCGCGCCCGGCACCGGATGACGAGAGCCGCGCCGTCCGCGGAGTCCGACACGTCGGCGGAGGCGGGGTGCCCCGGCGGCCGGTGGTGCGGAAGCCATGATGAGAGGACGCGGCCGACAAGGGCCGCGACCGGACGACGACGGGACAACTGCCATGCCGCTTCAGGGTGAGTACGAGCCGAGCCCCACACCTCACGTTCGTAACCAGGTCCAGCAGTACGAGAGTTCGGGCGGGACGGAGGGGACGACCATGCGGGGCATGCCGGTCATCATCCTGACCACGATCGGTGCCAGGAGCGGGAAGATCCGCAAGACGCCCCTGATGCGGGTCGAGCACAACGGCTCGTACGCCGTGGTCGCCTCACTGGGCGGGGCTCCGCAGCACCCCGTCTGGTACCACAACCTCACCGCCGACCCCCGCGCCGAACTGCAGGACGGCCCGGTGCGCCGGGACATGAGGGCCCGTGAGGTGACCGGGGACGAGAAGGCGCTCTGGTGGGAGCGCGCCGTCGAGGCGTACCCCGACTACGCCGACTACCAGGAGAAGACCGACCGGCAGATCCCCGTCCTCGTACTGGAACCCGTGGACGCCGGTCACTGAGCGGCGCGGACGCGTGCGGACCGTCCCCGGCCGGCCGTCAGGCGCCGGCGGGGACAGCGCCACGGGATACTCTCCAGCACGGCTCCTGAGGCGTGGGGCCGAGCGGAAGGATGCACACAACCAGATGACAGACAACTCCGAGCTGGTCGCGTTCGTGCGGGCGCGCCTCGACGAGGAAGAAGAGGTCGCACGTGCGGCCGGCGGCGAGGGATGGCGGTGCCCGGCCGAGGTGCCGGGCGAGATCCACGACCGTACGGGCGCCATCGCGTTCACCCTGAGGACGCACGGCTACGACCACCACATCGCCCTGCAGGATCCCGCGCGCACGCTCCGGCGCATCGAGACCAGCAGGGTGCTCCTCGACGAGTACGCGGAGGTCGCCGCCCTGGACGTCGACCGCCCGGAGCGGGACTTCGCCTCCGGCCGGGCCTTCGGCCTGGGTTTCGTCGTCCGGCAGCTGGCCGCGGAACACGCGGGGCACCCCGGCTACCAGGTGAAGTGGCTGCCCCGCTTCACGCAGTAGGAGCACCCTGCCGGGCAGCCCGGTCTCGCCGGCGCGGAGCAGCGCCCGGACCCGCGTGCCCCGGCCACCGGTACGCACGGGCCTGCTGCCCGTCGGCCGCGGTCGGGCCACCGGCGGTCAGAGCGGGTTCGTGCCGCCGTCGCCCTTGGCGGACACCTGATCGCTCCGCTCCTGGAGCCGGCGGGCCTTGTCCTCCAGACGCCGGCGTTCCTGCGGGTCGGAGACGCGGGCGGCCGCCTCCCTCAGCTCCTCCGCCTTGGCGCGAATACGTTCGGCGCGGCCGCCGGTTTCGTCCGCAACACTCATGATCACTCCTGGGTCTCGGGGGGAGAGCCGACCCCACCAGCGAATCAGCGCCCCCGCACCCGTGCATCTCGAACGGTCACGCGCCGCTACGGAATGCGGTGCGTGAGCCGGTCCTGACCGTGCGGCCCCTGAGGCATCATGGGGCCAGTGATCACCATTCATCTGAAGTACGAGATCGACCCCGACCGCATCGAGGACTTCGAGGAGTACGGCCGCAGATGGGTCGTCCTCGTCAACCGGTTCGGCGGCACCCACCACGGCTACTTCCTGCCCAGCGAGGGCGACAGCGACATCGCCTACGCGCTCTTCTCGTTCCCGGGCTTCGCCGCGTACGAGCAGTACCGCAAGGACAGTGTCACCGACCCCGATTGCCGGGCCGCGTTCGAGCTGGCGCGCCGCACGGGCTGCATCCGACGGTACGAACGCCGCTTTCTGCGCCCCCTCGACAACGGGACGACGGATGCCCCGCAGGCTCCTGGAGCCCCGTGACGGATGCCGTGACTCCGGCGGTCCTCGCAGACCTGCCGAACGATGCGCGGGTCCGGCGGGCCGCTCCTACGCCGGCTCCGCCGAGGCGCGGCCCGCCGCCGTGTCGATGACCTCTTCCAGGACCTCGCGCGAGCGGAGCAGGTCGTTGATCATGCGGTCGATCCGGTTCCGCTCGGTGGTGAGCTCGGCCACCAGTTCGGGCGTGGCGCGCAGGGACGGCCCGCCGTCCTCGTCGCGCATGCAGGGGAGGATCCGGGCGATCTTCGAACTGTGCAGGCCGGCGGCATAGAGCTCCTGGATGCGGATCACCCGGTCGACTGCCCTCTCGGGGTAGTCGCGGTGACCGCCCGGTGTCCGGTCGGCCTCCAGCAGCCCCTGCTCCTCGTAGTAGCGCAGCGAACGTTCCCCGACACCGGTGCGAGCCGCCAGTTCTCCAATGCGCATGATCACCCCAGGACTTGAATCTGACATCAATGTCAGGTTTTACGTTACCGGCATGACGCACACACAGCAGGCATCCGTCACAACCGGTCTCTTCGCACCCGCCCGCCTCGGCCGTCTCGGACTGGCCAACCGGCTGGTCATGGCTCCGCTGACACGCAACCGCGCCTCGGTCGGCGGCGTACCCGGCGAGCTGATGGCCACTCACTACGCCCAACGTGCCTCGGCAGGTCTGATCATCGCCGAGGGCACCACGCCGAACGCCGTCGGCCAGACCTACCCCCGTATCCCGGGCATCCACAGCCGGGCGCAGATCGACGGATGGCGCCGGGTCACCGATGCGGTGCGGGCGGCTTCCGGCCGGAGTCACATGTTCCTCCAGTTGCAGCACGGCGGCAGGGTCGGCCACCCCGACACCAGCGGCCACATCCCGCTCGCACCGTCCGTCGTGCGCTTCCCTGAGGAGCTCCAGACACCGAGGGGGCTCCAGGGCGCCGTCGCGCCACGCGAGATGTCGGAGCGGGACATCCGGTCCACCGTCGCCGATTTCGCCGCTGCCGCCCGCAACGCCGTCGAAGCAGGCTTCGCCGGCGTCGAGGTGCACTCCGCCAACGGCCATCTGCTGCACCAGTTCCTGGCCCGGAACACCAACCGCCGCACCGACGGATGGGGCGGCCCGGCAGCGAACCGTATCCGCTTCACCGTCGAGGTGGTGCGCGCCGTCGCGGAGGCCATCGGCCCGGAACGGGTCGGCGTACGCATCTCTCCCGGAGAGAGCGTCAACGGCATCGAAGAGGGCGACACCGAGGAGATCTACGCGGCGCTCGTGCCCACCCTCGCGGACATCGCCCCCGTCTACCTGCACCTGGTCCACGCCGACCCGGATCAGCCCCTGTTCTCACAGATCCGCGAGGCATGGACGGGCACACTGATCGCCAACCCGGTCCTGTCGCGCGAGGAGGCGGCGGCGGACGGCGGCATGAGGCGCGGGGAGCGCCTTCTGGCCGAGGGCGCCGAGCTGATCGCGCTGGGCCGCGGGTTCCTCGCCAACCCCGACCTCGTGGAGAGACTGCGCAGCGGCGCACCGCTCAACGAGCTCCGCCCGGAGTTCCTGATGTACGTACACGGGGAGGAGGGGTACAACGACTACCCCCTGCTGGCGCTGGGCTGAACCCGGCCACGGAGACCCTCGGCGGCCGGGCAGACGACGCCCCCCCCGGCCGCCCGGCCACCACACGTCAGGCGGGCGGCCGCGGACCGGCGGCCGCCCCACGCAGCAGGCCGGCCAGTTCGAGAGCGGCCGGGAGCGGTGTGGCGGGCAGCGCCACGTGTACGGTCCGGCGCAGAGCCGGGTCGGTGAGGGAGCGCAGGACGAGGGTGCCGGGGACCGCCCGGGCGGCGAGCGAGGGGACGAGCGCCACACCCAGCCCCGCGGCGACGTAGCCGAACTTGCCCGTCCATTCCGCGATGCGCACGACCTTCCTCGGGCTGAAGCCCGCCCTGGCGCAGGCGTCCGCGAGCATCGTCGGACGGTCGCCGTACGCACTCTGAAGCCACGCCTCGTCCCGTAGGTCCCGCAGGTCGAGCGCACCGGCTCCGGCCAGCCGGTGCTCCCGGGGGAGCACGACGCGCAACTCGTCCTCGCACAGGACCGTCGTGGTGACACCGTCGGCCGGTGGCAGACCGGACGGATAGTCGCTGACGACGGCGAGGTCGAGCGCACCGTTCGTGAGCTGCTGCATGAGCGTGCCGGTCGGACCTTCGGATGCCACGACCTCGACCCCCGGCCTGGTGTCGCGCAGCGCCCGCAGAGCGCCGGGTACCAGGGAGATGTTGGCGGTGGCGAATGCCCCGACGTGCAACAGCCCGCCCTGCCCGGCATGGAGCACGGCCAGCTCCCGCTCCGCCCTCGCCAGCCGGTCCAGCACCTCGATCGCGTGCCGGTGCAGGGAGCGGCCGGCGGGACTGAGCCGTACTCCCCTGGGCAGCCTGTCGAACAGGGGGCCGCCCGCCTGCTGTTCCAGCGAGGCGATCCGCCGGGACAGCGCGGACTGCGTGTAGTTGAGCCGGACCGCCGCCTGCGTGAACGAACCGGACTCCGCCACCGCCACGAGCAGCCGAAGCGCATCGTTCTCGAACACCCGCTCAACACCTCCCGGTTACGGGGGCCGCCCCCGCTCGTCATTCCTACTCCTCCCATTCCTCTCATGCATGGCTTCCATGCAATTCAGTCGCTGGTGGAATGCCGGGCCCCGCCCTAACGTCGGTCCCATGGCGGGGCGGTCGACCGAGACGCGCCCCAAGTGGCCCTGGGAGGGCGCGTGTTCACACATAGGCAAGCGATGACGAGGCGCGTCCGGTGACGCGGGAGGGGATCCTCTCCCTGCCGGCGATGCTGAGCGATCTGGAGGAACTCGTGCGGTGCGAGTCCTTCTCGGCCGATCTGGGCGCGGTGGCCCGCAGCGCCGAGGTGGTCGGCGCCCTGGGGGAGAGGCTGCTGGGCGTCGCGCCCCAACGGATCGTGATCGGTGGAGTGAGCCATCTGCGGTGGTCCTTCGGCATCCCGAAGGTCCTGCTGATCGGGCACCACGACACGGTGTGGCCCATGGGCTCGATCCGCAGCCGTCCCTGGTCGGTGGCGGACGGCAGAGCGCGCGGACCCGGGGTCCTGGACATGAAGGCCGGTCTGGTGCAGATGTTCCACGCGCTGGCGTCGTTGCCCTCACCCGACGGGGTGTGCGTGATCGTCAACGGGGACGAGGAGGTCGGCTCCACGACGTCCCGGCAACTGATCGAGCAGTCGGCGGGCGGCTGCGCGGCCGCCTTCGTGCTGGAGGCTTCGGCCGACGAGGGCGGCGCGCTGAAGACCGCTCGCAAGGGTACGTCACGCTACGAGATCGTGGTGCACGGCAGGGCCGCGCACGCGGGTCAGGAACCCGAGAAGGGGGTCAACGCCGCCATCGAGGCAGCGCACCAGGTGCTGTCCGCCGCCGGCCTCGGCGTATCGGCCGCCTCGGCCGAGGACGGCAGCCCCCTGGGCGCGGCGACCATCACGCCGACCCTCCTGTCGGCGGGAACCGCCCGTAACACCGTCCCCGCGCTGGCGCGGCTGACGCTCGACGTACGCGTGCCCAGCGCGGCCGCGCAGGAGACGATCGACGTGCTCGTACGGGGTATGACGCCCCGGACACCCGGCGCGCGGCTGGAAGTGACGGGCGGCGGACAGCGGCCGCCGATGGGGCCGGAGTCCTCCGCCGCCCTGTACGCCCTGGCGTCACGGATCGCCGCCGAACAGGGCCAGGAACCGCTGAGAGGGGCGCCCGTCGGAGGCGCCTCCGACGCCAACTACACGGCGGCGATGGGCTGTCCGACGCTGGACGGTCTAGGGGCCGTGGGAGGCGGGGCACACGCGGACTCCGAATACGTGGCCGTCGACCGGATGGTTCCCCGGGCCCGGCTGCTCGCCGGGCTCGTCGCCCGGACCAGGCGATGACGTGCTCGTCCTCACCGGCCGTACAGAGCGTGACCCCCCTCAAGCGCGTGCATCCTCAAGGAGACGATTCGCATGAGACCAGGCATCAACGGGTTCGGTCTGGGCGCGGCGTGCGGTGATTACGCCGTCGCGGGCGTGGCGGGCGGGCTCGCCCAGATGGCACGGCGGGTGCTGGCCCTGTTGGGCCTGGTGCTGCTTGTCCTCCTGGTCGTCAAGCAGCCTCCGTCGGCGTTGACCAAGGGTGCCCTCATCGTGGGGGTCGCGGTCGCCCTATGGGGACTCACCCGTGCCTGGCGGTTCGTTTCCGCCAGGTTCGGGCTCCGCAGGTGCTATCTGTTCGTGGGCGGCGTGGTGGTCACCAACCTGTTCGGCCGGCCGCGGGGAGTGGTGCCCTGGAGCGAAGTGACGTCGCTGGATGTCCTGGTCACGCGCTCGCTCCTGCTGGCCTTCCACCGCTTCGAGGTCCGGCGGCGAGGGGTGCGGCGGCCCCTGGCCTTCCTGGCCCTGGGCATGCAGCCGGCCCTGGCGGAGCCGCTGCTGACACGGGCGGCAGCCAACGGCATCGGAGGCTGATTCCCTGTCAGGCGGACATCCGGCTGGGGTGGGAAGCCCGACGGGCGGCCGCCAGCAGGGCGTGAATCCGGGGTGCGGCCTGGCTCATCTCCGTCAACGGCGTCGCGAACGGCAGCCGCACGTCGCGCCGCGTACGGGCGTACTCGAGCCGCAGGGTGACGCCGTACCGGTCGAGCGCCACGGGGAGCGCCCGCAGCAGGGTCCTGTCCGGAACGGGGCGGACGAGGCGCAGCAGCAGTGGCACGAGTTCCGCGTGACTGTCCATGAGGTGGGTCAGCATGTCCGCCTCGTGCGGGGCGACCGGATCGGGAACGGCCGTCTGGAGCGCGGACAGCGGAACGAAGGTGCGGGCGCCGCTCTCGTCGAGGACCGCCTGGCCGAATTCCATGCAGAGGCTGCCCGTGGCCTGCGCGTCGTAGGGGGCGGCCAACAGGCCGGTCATCGTGACACGGGCGCGCAGCCGGTCGCGTACGGGCGTGGGCGCGACGTCCGTGAACTCCAGCCGGACCGGGACGGGGGAGGCCGGGTGGACGGGGCAGGTCCCGGAGGGTTCGTGGAGGTGGACGTGGCCCATGGCGCCCGTGCCGTCGAGGCGGTGGACCTCGACGGGGGCGAGGCCGTCACTGACCACCGTCATCGAATGAGCCGCGGTGAGGATCGACCGCATGCGTTCGGCGGGAGTCGGCTGCGAACTGCGGGCGCGGAAAGGAGGCATGCGAGGTCTCCTGAGGGGAGGGCGACGAGATTCCGCCGACGGTAACTTAGGTATGCCTAACCTAACGCACTGTGGCGGGCGGTGGAACCGGGGGCGCGGGATGCGGCCGATACGCAACGGGCAGACGCCCGGTCGAGCGCGGCGGCCCGACGTCCCGTCCGGTTGTCGGCCGCGCTCAGGAGCACTACGCCGACCAGCCGTTATCCTCGCCGCCATGAACAGCACCGGAAGCGAAACACGTCATATCGGCATCCGCATCGCCGCCTCGGCCCCGGCTGTCTACGCCTATGCCTCCGATCCCGCACATCTGCCGGCATGGGCCCGGGGGCTGGGCGGCTCCATCGAGGAGATCGACGGCCAATGGGTCGCGGATTCCTCTCCCATGGGCCGGGTCGTCGTCGCCTTCGCGCCGCGGAACGAGCTGGGCGTGCTCGACCACGACGTCACGCTGCCCTCCGGGGAGACCGTCTACAACCCGGTACGGGTCATCGCCGACGGCTCGGCGTGCGACGTGGTGTTCACCCTGCGACGGCGGCCCGGTGTCAGCGACGCGGACTTCCAGCGCGACGCCGACATGGTCGCCGCGGACCTGACGCGGCTCAGGGAGCTCACGGAGGCCGTCTGAGCCTGTCCGCTGATGCGGGACGCACGGCGCGCGAAGGGTCCGGGGCGCCTGGGGGCAGGCGCCCCGCCGTCATGAGCCGGTGGCGGCTCCCGGCGCCCGGCTCCGGTCGGATCGGAACGCGGTCGCGGCAGACGAAAGAACGCGCTTGCCGCGCAATTCCGCCCTGTGCGGGGCGTCGGCAACGTCCTCGGCGGGTCTCCGCCGGCCGCCCGCCTCACGCCCGAACTCCGCCGAATATAGGGCAGTTGAGGCACCGGGTGGGGCGTTGCCCACTCCCTGTACGTCCAGAGTCTTGCCAGCCTCGCGGGCGCCGCCCTATCCTCACGAACCAGAAAGCGCTTTCCATGAGAACGAGTCCCGTCCGGTCCGGTGAAAGCGCATTCACGGCAACCGCCGCGACTTCGTGAGCGAGCCGCCACCGATCCGTTCCAGGCCGCAATGGCGCGGCCCGTCCGATCGCACCGAAGAAGCGCACCCGCAACCACGCTGATCAGGGCCTGCCCGGGGAGGAACGGCAGCCGACAGGCTGCTGGGATGACATGGGCATGCCATTTCACGTCCGGCCTACGAAGACGTACAGGGAGAAACCAGCATGAAAAGACCAGTTGCCATGCGACTCTACGCGGCGCTGACCACGGCCGCGCTCGCCGCCGCGACCGGTGTCGTCGTGTCGATGCCGTCCGCGTCGGCCGCGACCGGCGGCGCCACCGGCTACGCGACCCAGAACGGCGGAACCACCGGCGGCGCGGGCGGACAGACGGTCCGGGCCACTACGGGCACCGCGATCCACCAGGCCCTGTGCAGCCGGGCCAGCAGCAGCACCCCGATCACCATCGAGGTCGAGGGGACGATCAACCACGCCAACACCGCGAAGGTGTCCGGCGACAGCTGCAGCACCGCAGCTGGTGTGATCGAGCTCAAGCAGATCAGCAACGTCACCCTCGTGGGTGTGGGCAGCGGCGCCGTCTTCGACCAACTCGGCATCCACATACGCCAGTCCAGCAACATCATCATCCAGAACGTGACCGTCCGGAACGTCAAGAAGTCGGGATCGCCCACGTCCAACGGCGGTGACGCCATCGGCATGGAGAGCGACGTCCGCAACATCTGGGTCGACCACACCAGCCTGGAAGCGTCGGGAGGGGAGTCGGAAGGGTTCGACGGCCTCTTCGACATGAAGGACAACACGCAGTACGTCACGCTGTCCTACAGCACCCTGCGCAACTCCGGCCGCGGCGGCCTCATCGGTTCCAGCGAGACCGAACTCTCCAACGGCTTCGTCACGTTCCACCACAACCTGTACGAGAACCTCGACTCCCGCACCCCGCTGCTGCGCGGTGGCACCGCCCACATCTACAACAACTACTACGTGAAGCTCAACGAGTCCGGGATCAACTCCCGGGCCGGCGCCCACGCGAAGGTGGACAACAACTACTTCAAGGACTCCAAGGACGTCCTGGGCACGTTCTACACCGACGCCGCTGGATACTGGCAGGTCAGCGGCAACACGTTCGACAACGTGACGTGGTCCGCCCGCGGCAGTGAGTACAACCCGGCGGGGCCCGACCCGAAGTCCAACACCACGGTCAGCATCCCCTACGCCTACAGCCTCGACGCGGCATCGTGCGTGCCCGGCATCGTGGCCCAGACAGCAGGTGCCAACAAGGGGCTGAAGGTGTCGGACGGCAACTGCTCGACGCAGACGCCGACCCCGGACCCGACCGACCCGACGCCCGACCCGACCGACCCGACCCCGGACCCGACCGACCCCACCGGCACCAACCTCAGCATCGGCGCCGGCTCCGACGGGACGAGCAAGGCCGACGGAACGAGCTACGGCAACGTGCGTGACGGTGACCTGAGCACCTACTGGTCGCCCGCCGGAGCCACCGGCTCCATCTCGGTCAAGTGGGGTTCCGCGACCTCCGTTTCCTCACTCAACATCCGGGAGGCGTCCGGCTCCGCGGGCAGCATCGGAGCCTGGAAGGTGCTCAACGGCGACACCGGCGCCGTGCTGACCTCCGGCAGTGGAGCGGGTGTCATCAGGATCCCGCAGACCTCGTTGCGCAAGATCACCTTCCAGATCACCGGCTCGACCGGCACCCCGAAGATCGCCGAGTTCGAGACCTACGCGAAGTAGCGGGACAGAGGCCCGCCCGGCGGATCACGAACGCCGGCGGGACTCGCGAAGCGCCACAGCGGACGACCCACTCGCCGTGCCGCCGGCATGACCGCTGCCATGGCGGTCATGCCGGCTCGCGTCAGTGGCGAGTCGGTCATCCCGTGGCTTCCGCGGCAACTCCCGGCTGCGGCCGGGTCCGCACGCCCCAGCGGGCAAGAGAAGGGCCGGCAGCACCCAGCGCGGCGAAGAACACGGCCAGCAGCAGCCAGCCCCCCGCGCCGAGGCCGAGCACCACCGTGGTGAGGATCGCGGGGGCAAGAGCCTGGCCCGCGCTGAAGCCGAGGCCGAGGACGCCTTGGTACTGGCCCTGTGCATGGTCGGGGGCAAGGCCGAAGCCCAGGGCGAAGCCCGCCGAGGATTCCCAGACCTCTGCCAGGCTATGGACGAAGATCGCTGCCAGGACGAGTCCCGCTGCCGCCCAGACAGGGGTGTATGCCGCCAGTGCCATCATGGGGCAGCTGACGAGGAAGAGCAGTCCCGCGGTGCGAAACGCCCTGCCGCCATCGTGCGGGGTTTCGATGCGAGAGCCGATCCTGGTCTGCATCAGTACGCAGAAGGCGGCATTGACGGCGAACAGTGCGGCCACCGTCCAGCGCGGCGCTTCGGTGTGTTCGGAGATCCAGATCGGCAGGAGCAGGGAGACCACCGGGTAGTGCAGTCCCATGGCCCCGTAGAGGGCGGTGAACGTCAGGAACGGGCGGTCGGCGAAAGCGAGCCAGTGGCGCTGCTGCGGTGGTGCGGCCAGCACGGGATAACGGGGCAGCAGGAGCAGAAGCACCGAGCACAGGACGAAGCTCGCTGCGTTGCCGAGAATCAGCGTGACATAGGCGCCACGGGTGTCCGCTGCGAGCGCCAGCCCGGCACCCACCGTTCCGAGGATCACGCCAAGGTTGACGAAGGTGCGCAGCTTCGCCCGGAACAGGGCCGGGCGATCGCCCCCGACCCGGACGACCAGAGCGCCCCAGGCCGCACCGCCCACCGCTGCGGCGATCTGGTCGACCGTCGCGACGATCGCGAGCGCGACCCAGCTTTCGACGAGGACGAGGGCTGCCATCGACAGCGCCTGGACCACGAGGGCCGCCATCATGATCGTGCGGGCTCCACGCCGGTCGGCCAGATGCCCTCCGGGTATCCCTGCGCCCAGGCCGATCACTCCGGCGATGGTGAGCGCGGCGCCGACCTACACAGCGGGCAGGCCCACGGCCAACGTGAAATAGAGCGCCGACGCCGCGTTGAACAGTCCGTTGCCGACCCGGTTGACGAAACTGGCGGCGATCAGCACGCGCTCCGGCCCGCTGTCCCCCGCCATGCGGCCTATTCGGCCTGCCAGGCTGCCCTTGATCATGGTCGGCAGGCTAACAGCGGTCGCAGCAGTCGCAGCGAGATCGCGTGCCTGATGGCGACAAGGGCGATCAGCGAAAATCGCGACAAGGACGCTCAGCGAGAATCACGCGCGCTGTGACGGGCTCCCTCAGCACGGTGTGGCTGGCCATGGACGATCAGGACGGCTACTTCGGCGAGCACGTTGCGACGGCCGCGACCAGTCGTCGGGCGGAGAGCGTGTTGCGACGACCTACGACCGGTCGTCGGCGGAGATGTTCAAGCCGGGCGTAGTCGACCGGACGGCCGACTTTCTGGCGGGTCTGGCCGACGGTGGCGCCTGCTCCGGCACCCACGGCGTCATCCCCGCCGGGCCGCCTGTCGCACGGTGCCGATAGAGGTGAGGCGGTACGCCGATCAACTCGGTGAAGTGGGTACGGAAGATGCCCGGCGAGGAGCAGCCGACCGCACGACGGATCCCGGCGACGCCGAGGCCCCCGTGGAGCAGCAGGACAGCCGCGCGTTCGACGCGACGGGCCATCAGGTACGCGTACGGAGACTTTCCGTAAGCCAGCCGGAACTGCCGGCTGAGCAGTCCGGCCGGCACGTTCGCGCCGCGGGCGAGCGTTTCGACGTTCAATGGCTGCGCGTACTCCCGGTCGATCCGGTCGCGTACGCGACGAAGTCGTGCGAGGTCGGTCAGGCGCTGCGCCGCGATGCGGGCGCGCCCCCACGCGGGGCGGCACATGTGAGCTCCATTCCGTCGACGTCCGTGTACACCGGGATTGCGGCGGTACGGGCTTCCGGCCGCCGGACTCCTTACAGGTGGTCGCCGTGCCGGCCTGATGACCGGGACGGTTCAGCGAAGTTCCTGGATGCGGACCAGGTTGCCCGCCGGATCGCGGAAGGCGCAGTCGCGGATGCCGTACGGCTGCTCGGTCGGCTCCTGCACGACCTCGGCGTCGCTCGACTGCACCTTCTCGAACGTCGCGTCGAGGTCCGGCGTGGCCAGCAGGATCCACCCGTAGGTGCCCTTGGCCATCATCTCGGTGATGGTGCGGCGCTCGTCCTCGGTGATCCCCGGGTCGACGGCCGGCGGCGCCAGCAGGAGGGACGTGCTGGGCTGCCCGACGGGGCCGACCGTGATCCAGCGCATCTTGCCCTGCCCGACGTCGCTGCGGACCTCGAAGCCGAGAACGTCGCGGTAGAAGGCCACGGACGCGTCCGGGTCGTCGTGCGGAAGGAAGCTGGTGTGAATGGTGATGTCCATGACGATCATGCTAGAGCCGCCGCTGGGACCGTGCTTCTCGATTCCTGATCGATCCGGCTGATTCTTCCGCCGTTGCTTCGGCCACCGCGGCTACTGCTCACCGTCGCGCGCAGCAACAGGGGCCCGTCAGTCCAGCCGGGTCAGATCCGGGCGCAGGCGTTGCCAGACCGGATGGCGCAGGCGGCCGGTCCTGGTCCATTCCGACGCCGTGACCTCGGCGACCAGCCGCGGCTCCACCCAGTGGGCGCCGGCCACGTCGACCGGGTCGGTGAACGGGGACGTCGGCCGTGCGATGACCGTGAAGTACGCCGTCAGCTCGCGCTGTTCGCGCTCGGACAGGCCCGATCCGACCGATCCCGCGTACCGCAGACCCGTGGGTCCGGTGACGCCGACGAGTACCGCCCCCGGCACACCCGCGGCGGCGCCTCGTCGCTGGGTCCAGCCGCCGATGACCACGTCCAGGGTCTCCACCCGCTTGGTCTTGCGCCAGTGAGCCGATCGGGTGCCCGGTGTGTACGGGGAGGAGAGCCGCTTCGCGACCACGCCCTCCAGTTCTTCACGGATCACCGCCTCCCACACCTGCGTACCGTGCCCGTATACGGAGGAGGGGGTCGACCAGTGCGCCCCGGTCACCCCCAGGGCGGACAGGGCCTCGCGTCGCTCCGCGTACGTGGCGTCGAGCAGCAGGCGGCCGTCGACGTACATGACGTCGAAGACCATCAGGTGAACAGGGCAGTCCAGCGCCAGGCGGCCGGCGCGTCGCGCGTTGACCACGCCCATCCGGCTCTGGAGCCGGCCGAAGTCGGACCGCCCGGAAGCGTCGAGGACCACGAGTTCGCCGTCCAGGACCACCCCACGCCCGCGCAACCGGCTGCCCAGTGCCCGCAGCTCCGGATAGGTCACCGTGATGTCGTTGCCGTTCCGCGAGGTCAGCCGCACCGACCCGTCGCCCGTCGTGCTCAGGACGCAGCGGACACCGTCCCACTTGGTCTCGAACGCCCAGTCCGAGTCGGGCACGGGGAGCGGGCCGGGCACGGCCGCCATCGGTGCGATCGGCGGCGGCGACCAGAGGGTGCCGGCAGGGGTCGGAGCCATACCGTCGATGATCGAACGTCCCGCACGACGGCGCAGATCCAGCAGTCCGTTGGGACGCGCCGCTGAGCAGCGCAGATGGCGGCCGGCCGGGGATGCCGGTGTGAAGACCGTTGACAAAAGTGTGACCTGCTAGAAACCTGTCACCGCGACACCGCAAAAAACGCATGAGATCGCTCAAAAAACGATGCGATGAGCGCGAGTTTCCGGCAGGCGGTCTGCTTTCCCTCCTGTCGGCGTCCCCGATCACCCCCTCGGTGTACCGGCAGCCGTACCCGGCCCTCTCCGACCGCACGACGCCGCACGCGGCGTGCGGCCGGCGGCGCCCGGGCGAGCGCTTCCGGTCCCGCGGCCCCACGGAACAGAGGACAGCATGAGAGGAAAGCAACTCGGACGGCGGCTGGCCGTCGGCCTGGTGACCGCCGCGTTGATGGTCGTCGGGCTTCTGCCGGTCGCCGCCTCGGCGGCCGGACCAGGCCCCGACCTCGCCCTGGGCAAGCCGGTGACGACGAGCGGGGCGCACAGCGCGTACCCGGCGTCCAACGTCGCCGACGGCAGCCAGCAGACGTACTGGGAGAGCCCCGGCACCTTCCCGCAGTGGATCAGGGTCGACCTCGGCAACCGGTTCGACGTCGACCAGGTGGTGCTGAAACTGCCGGCCACCTGGGAGGCCCGGACCCAGACCCTCGCCATCCAGGGCAGCACGGACGGGACCACCTACAGCACCCTGTCCGCTTCCGCCGCCCGGGAGTTCAGCCCGGCGGCGGGCAACACGGTCACCCTCGGATTCGCCGCGAAGGAGACGCGGTACATCCGGGTGCAAGTGACCGCAAACAGCGGCTGGAACGCCGCGCAGCTCTCCCAGGTCGAGGTTCGCGGCGAGGCCACCGGGAGCGATCCCGGTCCGTCACCCGCCACCGGGTCCAACCTGGCAATGAACAAGCCGGTCGAGGCGTCGTCGTCCGTACAGAGCTATGTGGCGTCCAACGCCAACGACGACAGGACCGGCACCTACTGGGAGTCCGACGGCCAGGCCGCCACGCTGACGGTGAAGCTCGGAGCCGACGCCGAGCTGGAAGCCGTCGTCGTCAAGCTCTCCCCGGAGCAGGCCTGGGCGACCCGTACGCAGAGCCTCGAGGTGCTCGGCCGCGCCCAGTCCGCCACCGGCTTCACCTCCCTGAAGAGCCGCGCCGACTACGTCTTCGACCCCTCCGGGAACGAGAACACGGTCACCATCCCGGTCAGCGGACGGTACGCCGACGTACAGCTGAAGTTCTCCTCCAACACCGGCGCCCCCGGTGCCCAGGTCGCCGAGGTCCGGGTCGTCGGCACCGCCGCCCCCAACCCGGACCTGACGGTCTCCGAACTGACCTGGTCACCCGCATCACCGTCCGAGACGGACGACGTCACGGTGAACGCCACCGTGCGCAACACCGGTACGGCGGCCGCCGCGGCGACGACCGTCGACGTCAGCCTGGAGGGCGTGGTCGCCGGCAGCGCCCCGGTGGGAGCCCTCGCCGCCGGTGCCTCGGCCACCGTGCACATCGACGCCGGCAGGCGGGCGATGGGCACGTACAGCGTCTCGGCGGTGGTCGACCCGACCGACACGATCGCCGAGCAGGACAACAGCAACAACAGCCGCACCGCCGCCACGAAGCTCGAGATCGGGCAGAGCCCCGGCCCCGACCTGGAGGTGCTCGGCATCGCGTCCAGCCCGTCGAACCCCGCGGCGGGCGCCCAAGTCACCTTCTCCGTATCCGTGCACAACCGCGGTACGAGCGCGGTCGGTTCGTCGACCGTCACGCGGCTCCTCGCGGAGAGCACCACCCTCGACGGCACCACGGGTGCGATCCCCGCCGGAGGCACGGTCACGGTGGCCATGAGCGGCACGTGGACCGCGAAGAGCGGGGGCGCCAACCTGACCGCCACCGCCGACGCCACCGGTGTCGTCACCGAGACCAATGAGAACAACAACGTCTTCTCGCGCGCCCTCGTGATCGGCCGCGGGGCCGCGGTCCCGTACACCGAGTACGAGGCGGAGTCGGGCGACTACCGGGGCACGCTGCTGACGTCCGACCGGGAACGCACCTTCGGGCACACCAACTTCGCCACCGAGTCCTCCGGCCGGCAGTCCGTGCGGCTGGACTCCGGCGGCCAGTACGTCGAGGTCACCTCGACCGTGCCGTCGAACTCCCTCGTGGTCCGCAACTCCATACCGGACGCCCCGGGCGGCGGCGGGGCGGAGGCCACGATCAGCCTGTACGTCAACGGCACGTTCGCCCGGAAGCTGACCCTCTCCTCCAAACACAGCTGGCTCTACGGTGACACGGACAGTCCGGAGGGGCTGACCAACACCCCGCAGACGGACGCCCGCAGGCTGTTCGACGAGTCCCACGCACTGCTCGGCCAGACCTACCCGGCCGGGACGAAGTTCCGGCTCCAGCGCGACGCGGGTGACTCGGCCTCCTTCTACATCATCGACCTCGTCGACCTGGAACAGGTGGCACCGGCGGCCGAGAAGCCGGCCGGATGCACCTCGATCACCGCCTACGGAGCCGTCCCGAACGACGGGATCGACGACACGGACGCCCTCCAGCGGGCGGTGACGGCCGATCAGAACGGTGACATCGGCTGCGTGTGGATTCCGCCGGGGCAGTGGCGGCAGGAGCAGAAGATCCTGACCGACGACCCGCTGAACCGGGGCCAGTTCAACCAGGTCGGCATCAGGGACGTCACGATCCGCGGCGCGGGCATGTGGCACTCCCAGCTGTACACCCTGACCCCGCCCCAGGACGCGGGCGGCATCAACCACCCGCACGAGGGGAACTTCGGCTTCGACATCGACGACAACACCAGGATCTCGGACCTGGCGATCTTCGGCTCCGGCACCATCAGGGGCGGAGACGGCAACGCGGAGGGCGGCGTGGGCCTGAACGGGCGCTTCGGCCACGACACGGAGATCACCAACGTATGGCTGGAACACGCCAACGTGGGCGTGTGGGCCGGCCGGGACTACAGCAACATCCCGGAGCTCTGGGGACCCGGTGACGGCCTTCGGTTCAGCGGCATGCGGATCCGCAACACCTACGCGGACGGCATCAACTTCGCCAACGGCACCCGCAATTCGACGGTGTTCAACTCCTCCTTCAGGAACACCGGGGACGACGCGCTGGCCGTGTGGTCGAGCAAGTACGTGAAGGACCCGGCGGTGGACATCGGCCACGACAACCACTTCCGCAACAACACGATCCAGCTGCCCTGGAGGGCCAACGGCATCGCCGTCTACGGCGGTTACGGCAACACCATCGAGAACAACATCATCTCCGACACGATGAACTACCCCGGCATCATGCTGGCCACGGACCACGACCCGCTGCCCTTCTCCGGCCAGACGCTGATCGCCAACAACGCGCTGTACCGCACCGGTGGAGCGTTCTGGGGCGAGGCCCAGGAGTTCGGCGCCATCACGCTGTTCGCGGCCTCGCAGAACATTCCGGGCGTCATCATCCGAGACACCGACATCCACGACTCGACCTACGACGGAATCCAGTTCAAGTCGGGCGGCGGCTCCGTGCCCGGAGCGCAGATCACGGACGTCCGCATCGACAATTCCGTCAACGGTTCCGGAATCCTGGCGCACGGGGGCGCGCGCGGCAGCGCGACGCTGACGCACGTGACCATCACCGGTTCCGCCGACGGTGACGTGGTGGTCGAACCCGGATCCCAGTTCGTCATCGACGGCAGTGCCGGGAACGCGGCGACCAGGAACTAGCCGTCCGCCACCGGTCCCACGACTTCGTACGGACCGGACTTCGCCCGGCCCCGGCCGGCACGCCATCCGGGCGTGCCGGCCGGGCGACCGCCGGCCACGAGGGGCCGATACGGACCCACCGCGCCCGGCGATCCCGCACAATGCGGTGATGATCGACGAAGACCCGTACCTGTGGCTGGAAGACATCGAGAGCGAGGCCGCCCTCGCCTGGGTGGCCGAGCGGAATGCCGAGACGGACGCCGCTCTGGCGTCCGGCGCCGGGTTCGCGGCGCTGAAGGAGCGCCTGCGGGAGGTGCTGGACGCGCCGGACCGGATTCCCTATGTCTCGCGCCACGGAGCGTTCCTCTACAACTTCTGGCGGGACGCCGGGCATGCGCGCGGTGTGTGGCGGCGCACGACACTGGAGCAGTACCGCACGGACGCTCCCCGGTGGGAGATTCTCCTCGACATCGACGCGCTCGCCGCCACGGAGGGTACGAAGTGGGTGTGGGCCGGTGCGCGGATGCGCCACCCGGACTGCGACCGGGCCCTGGTCCGCCTCTCGCGCGACGGCGGTGATGCCGTGGTGGTCCGCGAGTTCGACCTCTCCACGAGGGCCTTCGTCGAGGGCGGCTTCCAGGTGGCGGAGGCCAAGACGGACATCGAGTGGATCGACGCCGACACCGTCTTCGTGGGCACGGACTTCGGCCCGGGCACCCTCACCGCATCCGGCTATCCGCGTACGGTACGCAGGTGGCGCCGCGGTACGCCCCTGGCCGAGGCCGACGTGGTCTTCGAGGGCGAGAGCGCGGACGTGGCAGCAGGAGCCCGGCACGACTCCACGCCCGGCTTCGAACGGGACTTCGTCGACCGGTTGGTGGACTTCCACCGCAGCGAGCTGTACCTCCTCACCCGCGAGGATGCGCTCGTCAGGATCGAGGTGCCGGACGACTCCACCGCGTACGCCCATCGCGAGCACCTGATCGTCCTCCTGAAGTCCGACTGGCTCGGACACCGGGCGGGCTCCCTGCTGGCTTTCGGCTTCGACTCCTTCCTGGCCGGCGACCGGACCGCCAACGCGCTGTTCACGCCGGACGCCCGGACCGCCCTGGCCGGCCACGCATGGACCCGCCACCATCTGATCCTGGAGACGATGCACGACGTCAGCACGCGCATCGAGGTGCTCACCCCCACCCCCGGCTCCGGGTGGGCGCACGAGCCACTCGCGGACGTCCCGGCGCTGTCCGCCGTCACCGTCATGGGCACGGATCCGGACGTCTCCGACGAGTTCTTCCTGGACGTGTCGGGGTTCCTGCAGCCCTCCACGCTCTCTCACGGGACGATCGGGGGCGGCACGCAGATCCTCAAGCAGGCCCCGGCCCGCTTCGACGCGGCCGGTCTGACCGTGGAGCAGTTCTTCGCGCTCTCCCCGGACGGCACGCGCGTGCCGTATTTCGTGATCGGCCCCGACCATGCCGCCACGGGCCCCGGTCCCGCCCTCCTCTACGGCTACGGGGGCTTCGAGGTCTCGCTCACCCCCTCCTACGGAGCGGTGGCGGGCCGGGCCTGGCTGGAGCGCGGCGGGACCTACGTGGTCGCGAACATCCGGGGCGGCGGCGAGTACGGGCCCGGCTGGCACCGGGCGGCACTCGGCGCGGACAGGGTGCGGGCCTTCGAGGACTTCGCGGCCGTCGCCGGCGACCTCGTCGCACGCAACATCACCACCCCGGCGATGCTGGGCGCGACGGGAGGCAGCAACGGCGGACTCCTCATGGGCGCGATGGCCACCCGCCACCCGGAACTGTTCGGCGCGATCGTCGCGCAGGTCCCGCTCCTCGACATGCTGCGCTTCCACGAACTCCTCGCCGGCGCGTCCTGGATCGCCGAGTACGGGAACCCGGACGACCCGGACGACCGCGTGCACCTGCGGGCGCTGTCCCCGTACCACCGGATCGCCGCGGACCAGGTCTGTCCGCCGCTGCTCCTGATGACCTCCACCCGTGACGACCGCGTCCACCCCGGCCACGCCCGCAAGGCGGCCGCACGGCTGCGCGAACTCGGCCACCGGGTCCTGTTCCACGAGAACACCGGAGGAGGCCATGCGGGCGGGGACAACGAGCAGCACGCCCACACCAACGCACTGAAGCACGCCTTCCTGTGGCGCCACCTCTCACCAACGGCGCTCGACTGACGGTCCGGACCGGCGGCGGACCGGACCCGCTCAGCCGACCTCCGCGCCCAGCAGTTTCCGGAAGGCCCCGGCCCCCGCCGCTGTCACCTTCACCGCCCGTCCGGAGCCGATCCGCCGCACCCACTGGCGCTCCAGCGACGCGGTGCACAGGGCCGCGCCCATGGCTCCGGCCAGATGGGACCGGCGCTCCGTCCAGTCCAGGCAGCTCCGCACGAGAGGCCGCCGCGCACCCGCCGCGTGCCGGTAGCCCAGGGCGTCGGCCAGCCACTCCCGGCCGGCCGGGGTGACGGCGAGCCCGGCATCGTCGGAGACCAGGCCCCGGGAGACCATGGCGTCGGCCAGGGCCACACCCAGCTCACCGGCCAGGTGGTCGTAGCAGGTCCGGGCTCGCGCCTCGGCGCCCGCCTGCACGGACTGGCGCAGATTGCGTGGGCGCGGGGAGCCGGGGGCGTACGAGGCGACGGCCTCGATCAGCGCCGCCGCTTCCGGGCCCGCCAGCCGCACATAGCGGTGCCGGCCCTGCCGCTCCTCGGCCAGCAGTCCGCCCTCGACGAGACGGGAGAGCTGCTCGCTCGCCGTGGAAGCGCCGACCCCGGCGCCCCGGGCGAGCTCGCCCGCGGTCCAGGCCCGGCCGTCGAGCAGGGCCAGGCAGAAGGCGGCCCGGGTGCGGTCGGCGAGCAGGGAGGCGGTGTCGGAGATCGAGGACATGCAGTCAATGATGCCGCCGGGGCGGGTGGGGGGGGGCCGCACCCTCCCGGCCGGAGCGGGGGGGCCCAGGCGCGCACGCCGCACC
>NZ_JBEOSI010000008.1:0-6116 GCF_040302845.1 Streptomyces sp. NPDC096323 | reverse complement strand
GCGGGGGGTGGGGGGGCCGTGCTGGGCGGGGGGGTCGTTTACCCCCCACATGAACACTGCGCGGCGGGGGGGGGGGGGGGGCGCCCCCCCCCCCCCCCCGGCCGTAGCGTCGGAGCCATGACGCACACGACGCACGAGTTCGATCGCTTCGAGGACGTACGGGCAGCCCTCGCCGACCCGGCGCTCGTCCCCGGACTTCCGGCCGCGGCCGAGGGCCCGGCCGGGGCGAGTGTCGCCTGGCTGCGCGCGACGGTGGCCCGGTTCAGTCATGGCGAGCCGCATCGGCGGCGGCGGGCCCTGGTCGAGGCCGACCTGGCCCGCCTGCGGCCCGAATCCCTGCTGGAGGCGGCGACCGCGGCGCCGGGGGGAGAGACCCGGGCGAGGGTGGTACGTACTCTTGCCGAGGCCCTCGGAATGCCGCAGCCGACAGCCGTGGCGGAAGCCGTGACCGTGGTGGCCGGGGCCTACTTCGGCGGCGAGGACCCAGCCGCCGACGAGGCAGTGGCCTGGCTGGTGGGCCGGCTGTCCGCCCCCGCGCGGGAGGAGCCGGCGCCGGCGTCCGAAGCGGCCCCTCGGGAACCCGCGGCGATGCGGGAAGCAGCCCCTCAGAAACCGGCGCCTGGAGGGGAACGCGTTTCTCAGGACCCCGCGCCGACGTCGGAAGCGGCCGCGCTGGAGGCCGCAGCCGCCCGCATCGGTCTGCTGGTCCAGGCGTGCGAGGCGACGGCAGCGCTCGTCGAATCCGCATCCCGCAGCGATGGTCTTCCGCTGTCCCGGGTTCTGCGGGATCTGCCTCCGGTACGGGGCATGCGTCGCGTCGCCGTCCGGTCCACCCGGGTCGCGGGCCGCGAGATCGCCGAAGGCGACGTGGTCCTCCTCGACCTGGCGACCGCCAACCGCGTACACCCGGTGCCTCTCACCTTCGGCGCCCCGCCGCGTCCGTGCCCCGGACGCGCCCACGCCCTCGCGCTGGCCGAGGGACTGCTCCGGCGCCCGCTCACCCCGTTCGCCCGCCTGCACCGCCGCGGGGTCCCACTGCTGCTGCCCAACGCCTGGGACTACGCCTCCGCAGCCGCACTGGCCGCCGAGGGCTTCGCCGCCGTCGGCACCACCAGTCTGGGCGTCGCCGCTGCCGCCGGTCTGCCGGACGGGGCGGCCGCGACGGCTGCGGCGACCCTGACGCTGGCCCGTCGCCTGGGTAAGGGCCGCTTCCTGTTCACCGTCGACGCCGAAGGCGGGTTCAGCGACGATGCGGCGGAAGTGGCCGAGCTGGCGCGGGCCTTGCACGAGGCGGGTGCGGCCGGCATCAACCTCGAGGACGGCCGCCCCGACGGAACACTCGCACCGATGGAGCTGCACGCGGCGAAGATCGCCGCCGTCAAACGCGCGGTTCCCGCGTTGTTCGTCAACGCCCGCACCGACACCCACTGGGCTGCCCGCCAGGAGAACGAGACCGCGACACGCCTCGCTCTCTACGAGCAGGCCGGCGCCGACGGTGTCTTCGTACCGGGGCTGTCGGATCCGGATGCGATCGCCGAGCTGACCTCGACGATCGTCGTACCGCTGAACATCCTGTACACACAGGCCGGGCCCGCACTTCCCGAACTGGCCGCGCTGGGCGTGGGCAGGGTCAGCCTCGGCTCGCTGCTCTACCGCAGGGCGCTGGCGGCGGCCGTGGCTACGGCGACCGGCCTCCGGGACGGACGGCCGACGGACCTGAGCGCCCCGTCCTACGCCGACGTCCAGGCACTGGCGGTTCCGCCATGCGTTCCGTCCGGCGGAAAGGTACGGTTCCCGGACCGGCCGGCAGGAGGAACGGGACATGGCCATTACGGTGACCGAGGGTCTGCCGCGGATCGTTGAGGACCTGGCCGACTTCTACCGGGATCTGCACCGCTACCCGGAGCTGTCGCTGCAGGAGACCCGGACCGCGGCACTGCTGGCCCGGCGCCTGCGGGACGGGGGCTTCGACGAGGTCGTCGAGAAGGTCGGTGTCACCGGCGTGGTGGGCGTCCTGCGCAACGGGGACGGGCCGGTGGTGATGCTGCGCGCGGACTTCGACGCCCTGCCGGTGGAGGAGAAGACCGGGCTGCCGTACGCCAGCACGGTCCGCGCCGTGGACGGCGACGGCCATGAGGTGCCGGTGATGCACGCCTGCGGGCACGACATGCACGCCGTCTGCCTGACGGGGGCCGCCGCGCTGCTGGCGCAGGCACGAGAACAGTGGAGCGGCACACTGCTGGTGGTGTTCCAGCCGGCGGAGGAACTGGTCATCGGCGCCCGGGGGATGGTCGACGACGGGCTGTTCGAACGCTTCCCCAGGCCGGAGATCGTCCTGGCCCAGCACGTCGGACCCCTGCCGGCCGGATTCATCGGCTACGGCACCGGGCCCGTGATGGCGGCCGCCGACTCGGTGAACATCACCCTTCACGGCCGGGGTGGTCACGGATCCAGGCCGGAGGCGGCTATCGATCCGGTGCTGATGGCGGCGAACGTGGTCACCCGGCTTCAGGGCATCGTCGCCCGCGAGGTCCCGCCCGCGGAGACCGCCGTGGTGACGGTGGGGCGGCTGCAGGCCGGCACGAAGGACAACATCATCCCGGAATCCGCCGAACTCGGTGTCAATATCCGCTCGTTCACCCCGGCGGTGCGCGACCTGGTCCGCAGCGCGGTGGAGCGCATCGTGGTGGGGGAGTCGCGGACGAGCGGTGCGAAGAAGGCCCCGGACTTCAC
This sequence comes from Streptomyces sp. NPDC096323, assembly GCF_040302845.1. NCBI lineage: Bacteria > Bacillati > Actinomycetota > Actinomycetes > Kitasatosporales > Streptomycetaceae > Streptomyces > Streptomyces sp. NPDC096323. The sequence continues at coordinate 3,383 of NZ_JBEOSI010000008.1, read as the reverse complement.
CTGGCTCGCGTCCGCACCCGCGCTCGTCAGCGAGCCGGCGGCCACGAGGAAGACGGTGGCGGCGTTCTCCGAACACTTCGGCCCACAGCGGATCCTGCCGATGCCGCAGGTGAACGCGAGCGAGGACGCGGGGGTGTTCGGTGACGAGCTCGGTGTGCCGACGGTGTTCTGGTTCTGGGGCGGGCTGGAGACGGAGTCGACGGTTGCCGCATTCACCGAGGGACGCATGGACGAGCTGCCGAGCAACCACTCCCCGTCTTTCGCACCGGTCATCGAGCCGACGCTGAGCACCGGCGTGGAAGCGCTGGTCGTGGCGGCGCTGGTCTGGCTCGGAAAAGCCTGACAGCGGTCCACCCTGGCCCCTCGGGCCTGTCCGGCGGACGGCCGGATGGAGCAGGCCCGCAAGCGGCGTGCGGAGCGCCGGGCGAAGCTGGCGTTCCACCGCGCTCACCTCTCAGGAGTATCCCGTGCCGCTCCCCGGCTCCGCACAGCTCCGCCTGCCCCTTGTCGCCCTGCTCGCCGCCGCCTGCACGGCCGGGCTGCTGCACTCCCCGGCCCACGCCGCCGACATCCCCGCCGACCACGACCGCGCACTGCGCAGGCAGTTGCAGGAGCTGACCGACGCGCCCGGCGGGCCGCCCGGAGTGATCGCCGTTCTCACCCGCGGGCCCCGCACCGAGATCTTCCGGGCCGGTGTCGCCGACACGGTCACCGACCGTCCCATCGAGGCAACCGACCACATGCGCATCGCCAGCACGGCCAAGGCGTACAGCGGCGCGGTCTCCCTCCAGCTCGTCGACCGGGGGAAGCTGCGCCTGAACGACACCATCGGCCGGGTGCTGCCCCGACTGCCCCGCGCCTGGCACCGGGTCACGCTGCGGCAGCTCCTGAACCACACCAGCGGGCTGCCGGACTACAGCCAGGCCCCGGAGTTCGTCTCCCTGCTGAGCGCGGACCCCCGCCGCCACTTCGACTCCCGCCGGCTGCTGGACTTCGTCGCCGCCGAGCCGCTGAACTTCCGTCCGGGAACCCGGTACGCCTACTCCAACTCCGACAACATCGCCGTGGCACTGATGGCCGAGGCGGTGACGGGACGCCGCTACGAGGATCTGCTCGCCCGGCTCGTATACCGCCCGCTCGGTCTGCGCGGCACCAGCCTGCCGCAGGGCTACCGGATGCCCGAGCCGTACATGCACGGCTACGACGTCGTCCCGCCGGACCCGCCCGAGGACGTCAGCGAGGTGCTGAGCGCGTCGGGCGTGTGGGCGTCGGGCGGGATCGTCTCGACACCGAAGGACATGACGGCATTCGTCCGCGCCTACGCGGGTGGAAAGCTCATCTCCGACCGGACCCGCCGCCGTCAGCTGGACTGGGTGAACGGTGCGTCGGAGCCCGCGGGCCCGGGCGAGAACAAGGCCGGCCTGGCGATCTTCCGGTACACCACCCGCTGCGGTGTGGTGTACGGCCACACGGGCAACTTCCCCGGCTACACGCAACTGATCGCCGCCACCCCGGACGGCAAGCGGTCGCTGACCTTCTCCCTCACCACTCAGGTCAACAGGACGAACAAGCCCGGACTGCTGAAGCGGTTGCGGACCGTGGAGGAGAACTTCGTCTGCGCCCTGCTGCGCAAGCGGTAACCGGGGGCGGGGCAGATGTCCCCACCCCCGTCCTGCGGAATCCGCGGTGTGACCGGCACAACCATCTCTGTCACCCATGGGTCACACCAAGTAGGAGCAAACCGCTCCTGGAGACACAAGGGGGATATGTGAGAAGCATGCGTAAAGTCGGGATCATCGGGGCGTTGGGCGTGCTGGTGGCGGGTGCCACGGTCGCGAGCGGCACGGCTGCCTCCGCCGCCCCCAACGTCACACCGCAGAAGGTCTGCGGCAGCGCCTACAAGACGGTGAACTCCGCGCCCATCGGCTCGCTGGGCACCGTCTACCTGACGTACAACTCCTCGAACGGGAAGAACTGCGTCGTCACCATCCGTACGAACCCGGGCACGGCGAAGGAGATGTCCACGTACATCTACGTGCCCGACACCGACGAGTATGCCGATGACCACGGGAACTACACGTCGTACGCGGGACCGGCCTACGTCTACGGCAAGGCCCACTGCGTGAGCTGGGGCGGCAACATCGCCAACGTGTACGTGTCCGTGGACAACTCCAACTGCGCCGCGCGGATCGAACACCGGGTCACCGAGATCCGCTGACGCGGGCAAGGCACGTCGCCGCGCCCACCGGCCCATGCGCGGTGAGCCGGCCCGGCCGCCGCCTCGCACCTCCCGGTCGACGGGTGCGAGGCGGCGGTGACGGCGTTCGTGGTGCTCTGCCTTCGGGACGGCCCGCTAGAGCTCGTCCCCGAATGCCTCGGCCAGGGCCCGCCACTCGGCTCGCGGGAGCCCGCCACCGTCCTGGTCGGCTGTGAGTACCTGAAGGGCGACGTGATCGGCGCCGGCGTCGAGATACTGCCGCGTCCGCGCCTTCACCTGCCCGGCGTCGCCCAGGGCGAAGAGCGCGTCAAGGAGGCGGATGCTTCCGCCGTCATCGAAGTCGCTCTCCGAGAAGCCCAGGCGCAGCAGGTTGTCGGTGTAGTTCGGCAGTTGCAGATACATCGCGAGCATGTTCCGCGCCGTGGTGCGGGCCCGGTCGGGGTCCGTGTCGAGTACGACGGACAGCTCCGGGGCGAGCAGGGCGCCCGGGCCGAGGGCCTCACGGGCTTCCGCCGTGTGCTCGGCGGTGACGAGATACGGGTGCGCGCCCAGCGCCCGGTCCTTCGAGAGCCTCAGCATCTTCGGGCCGAGCGCCGCCAGCACACGATGGCCAAAATCCACGGGCCGGGGAGCGGAGTCCAGCGCGTCGAGGTAGGCGACCATGGCGCTGTACGGCTTCGCGTACTGCGGCACCATCGGGCCGTGGCTGACCCCCAGGCCGAGGACGAGCCGCCCACGGGCGCTCGCGTCGAGCGTCGCGATACTGGCCGCCACGTCCGTCGCGGAGTGGTCCCAGATGCTGAGGATGCCGGTGGCCACGGTGACCGAACGGGTCGCGGCGACGACCGCGGCGGCGTCCTCGGGAGAGGGGCTGCCTCCGATCCACAGCGTGCCGTATCCCAGCTCCTCGAGCTCGGCGACCGCCTCGGTGATGGCGGCCTTTCCCGTGTCGTCGGCGCGCGACGGGTGCAGGGCGCTGCTCCAGATGCCGACCTGCCCGAACGCCTGACGTGGTTTAGAAGTCATACCGTGATCAACAGGGAAGCGCGCGCCCTATTCCCCCTCGGCGACCTCGGTGAAGCCGATCACCGTCATCAGGTGGCCGGAGGTGCCGTAGCCCGCGCCGGTCAGTTCCGTCTTGAGGAACGACTGCGACGTTATGACC